>JAFPUF010000010.1 GCA_017395545.1 Treponema sp.
CTTTTTCGGCTTTGATCCTGTCTGGTTCTGTATACGAAAACCGCTTTTCGACAATCATTTTTTTGATCGTCTGATCTTCGACATTTCGTTTTTTGACATTCTGATCTTCGGTTGTCCCGCTTTCGGCTGTCTGACCTCCGGCTGACATCTTTTCGACTATCTGGTTATTGACGATCTGTTTTTCTACTGACAGTTTCTCTGCCAATCTGTTATTGAGCAAGTCGAAATGCTTCGCCGCCTCCTCAAACGCCGTTTTCTTTTCACCGCTGATACGGCTTTTTTCACTTTCCTGTTTTTCCAAAGAATCCTTCAGCTTCTTTAGCTTTTCAAGCTCCTTCGAACTGACTGTCTTTTCAGGCAGCTTTGCAGGAAATGGGTGCTGCAGCGAACCGCAGACGGGACAAGGCTGTTCTCTGCCGGTTTCTGCTTCTCGCGTCATCAATTCTTTTGCCAGGATTCCGGCCTGATTATCCATATAACACCGGTGTGCCGCGTCATAATCTGCCCTTGCGGCATCCGCTTCTCTGCGTACCGCTATATACGCGTCTGCGGTCGTATCCGCCTCATGCCGTGCCACAATTGTTCTCTGCGCCTGCTCAAACAGATGCGGAAGCTCTTCTGTCAGCATAGCAAGCTTATCCTTTTCGGCCTTCTGCTTCGCCAGATCCTCCCCCGCACCTTTCAAAGTCTCTTTCTCGGACGCAAGCTTCTCGATCGCTTCTTTCTTCTCGTTTACTTTTTTCTCTGCAGATATCTTTTCTGCCTCAAGTGCAGCAATACGCTTTTCTGTTTTTGCTGTCTGATCCTTTAAATTCTCCAACAAGTCATAGTCACCCAGCTGTTGTTTTTCCACCGGTATTCTTTCAGAAAGCGTATTGATCTCCGGTTCTTTTGCAAGCGCCTCTTTCCGTTTTTCCTGCAGGACAATGTTTTCTTTATCAAGGTCACGAATTTTTTCCTGTGCCTGCTGCAGAGCATTCTGTGCCTGCGTTGCTTCCTTTCTCACTTCAATCTCTCGTTGAAGCTTCATTTTTTTCTCTTCTTTTTCTTCCTTTTCCCGCGCAAGCCTTTCAAGCAGGCCATGATCCTCTGCCACGATATTGCCTGCCAGCAGTTCAAATTGATCGGCGGGTGCAGCCACATCTTTTTGATCTAATGCAGCAGACAACTCCAAAAACATCTGGTAAAAAGCACTGCCTTCGTCGCAGTTAACTTGTTTCACCGGAACCAGAATGGCTGTTTTGCATTGCTCATACTCCCGGTTAGCACTGCTGCGGAAATCTTTTAGTTTTTCCTGCATCTGCATAAAGTTATCTGTCTTAAACAATTTTCGCATGATCGCAATCTTATCTTTGGATTCCTTCATCAGAAAATCCCGGAACTCTCCCTGTGCGATCATGGCGATCCTGGTGTATTGTTCATGATCCACGCCGACAATACTCTTTATCCTGTCATTCACCTCTGCTGCCTTCGTGTTCGTGATCAGACTGCCATCCGGAAGCAACAGTTCCACCGAAGCCGGCTTTTTTGTTTTATAACCTTCCCGCTCATATTCCGGGCTTCTCCTCACCTTATAACGCTCTCCCCTGCATTCAAATACAAGCTCCACATATGTC
>JAFPUF010000074.1 GCA_017395545.1 Treponema sp.
GCTGCCGAAAAAATTGGCATAAGTCCAAATACGCTCACAAACATAATCACCGAAAAAACAGAAATATCAGAAAAAACCCTGACGGCTATAAAATTGTTTTTGGAAAATGAAGGAATCAGTAAAAACGAACTTTATAAAGAAAAAATCCAGATCCCGAATATTAGAATTAGAGTAAATTCAGAATTAGCAGGAAATGAAAAAGCAAATATGCAAAATACGATAATTGATTTTGAAAATATAACAGATACTCTGAAAGAAATTGAAAAAACTTTACCTTTAATTGAGTATTTTAGCTTATACGAATCTCCAGATTTCGCTCCTTCTGAAAGGAGAAAAGAACTTTTAAGCCGTATAAACAAGGACGAAATAAGCTCGCCAGAAAAACTTGCAGATTTTTTATACCAGAATGATATTAAGGAATTATTGTATATAAATCCCTTAATTCCTTACACTCCTTATAACCTACCCAACCTTTTAAAAACATTGGGCATTCGTGTTATCTTTATTTCTTTTGGAACCAACAAAGCATCTTCTTTTTCCACAAGCCTGTTTGAAAATAAAGAAAACTTGGCTTGGATAGCTCCTACCATCGTGCTGAACACTGATGTCTGTAATACAACAGAAAAGACATTTTTTTACATGGCCTATGAACTATATTTTATGCTGACAATGAAATCGGATTATGTCGAATTAGAATCATATAAACCAAGCATAGAAACAAATTCTAAGGATGCGGAAGCCTTCACAGAAAATTTGCTTCTTCCCCTAAAATTTCTTTCAGAATACATTAAAGACGAGCAAAATTGGAAATCAAGAGTGTTATACGATAAAGTCGATACCTTGAAATCTCATTTTGGAATCGGATATACAATGGCAATCAAACAACTTTTCAAACGGAATTACTTGAAAGACTTTTCTTCTGAGGAAGAAGCTAAAAAAGAATATTTGGCACAAATTAAATCCTATTATGATGACATAGATGAGCATTTGCCTAATTTAAATGGAGAGCCAAATCCACTTCCTTTAAGCTTGAGGGGAGCAGATTTTTTTGAATGTGCTGTTCTTGCCGCCTGGAAAGCAAATCTTCCAAGCTTTTCTGGTTCTGAAACAGCAAAATTATTAAATTGTGAAGCGGAGCATTTAGAAAAAAAATATCACAAAGAAAAATATTTGATTGAAGCGATGCTTGGTAAAGAATAAATTTGCTTTCAAGTTTATTCAAATGTATAATTATTACCAATAAAGTAAAATATCTAACCAATATAAAGGAGTTTCCGTTATGAAAAAATCTTTCTTTCCAAACCTTGCTCTTATCCTTGCAAGCACCTTCTTTTTCAGTTGTGCCACGCTGGACAAACTCAATGAATTTTCCGCAAACATGAATAAAAAATCAGAAGAATCAACTTCAAAAAAGAATCTTGATGCAGATAAATGGGACATCGCAAAACTTGATACGGCACGTAATGTTGACTATCTCTCTACAGTCGAAAAAGACGTTATCCTAGAAATGAATAAGGCTCGCTCAAATCCTGCCTTATATGCTGAACTATATCTTACGCCACGAATAAAGCATTTTAGCGGGAAACTCTATAATGATTCAATTATGACACAAGAAGGAGTTGCCGTCGTTAATGAGTGCATTTCTTTCATGAAAAAGGCAAAACCTCTAGCCGTTTTGTCTCCCGAGAAGGGGCTTTCCCTCGCTGCACAATACCATTCAAGCACACAAGGCGAAACAAACCAAACCGGACACACCGGCGTTGATGGAAGTACCCCGTTCACAAGAATACAAAAATATGGTTCCTTCCGAACTGCTGGAGAAAATATCGCTTATGGAACAAAATCCGGAAGAGATATTGTTGCAGATTTACTAATTGATGACGGAGTATCAAATCGAGGTCACCGCAAGAACATTATGAATAAAGACTTTTCATCAACTGGTGTCGGATATACTAAAAAGCACAAGACCTACGGTTCAGTTTGTGTAATCACCTATGCAGGTGGATATTCTGATAATTAATTTTACCGTTTAAATTTAAATCCTCGCTGCTACCAAATTTCTCTTGCAGATTTACTCAGTCGTTTATATAATTTACTCAGTAGACTGAGTAAAAATACTCAATGCACTGAGTAAATTTTCTCAGCCTACTGAGTATTTTAGCACCTGCAGGAGAGTTTATGGAACGCACGCTTTTTATTTCTGAACTAGAAAAACGAATTTCCGAAAAACGCAAATTTATTCAAGTCGTGACAGGAGCCAGACAGGTCGGCAAAACAACAATTATTACAACACTCCTTGAAAAACACGATTATAATTACATTTACGAAACTGCCGATGCAATAAGTGGATCATCGGAAATCTGGCTGGAACAAATTTGGAACAATGCTAGGCTCAAAATAAAATCTGGAGCAAAAGAAATTCTCCTTGTTATCGATGAAATTCAAAAAGTCACAAACTGGAGCGAAATCGTAAAAAAACTTTGGGACGAAGATACAAGAAATAAACTAAACATAAAAGTCATCCTTAGCGGTTCATCAAGACTTTTGATAGAAAAAGGTCTAACTGAGTCTCTTCAAGGTCGTTTTGAGTTGATTCAAATTCCTCATTGGTCGTTTTCTGAAATGCATGAAGCTTTCGGATTTACGCTTGATGAATACATCTATTTCGGAGCTTACCCGGGAAGCGCAGAACTAATAAAAGATGAAAAACGATGGAAAAACTATCTTCGTGATTCAATAATTGAGACCAGTATTTCAAAAGACATTCTTATGCTGACAACAATCACAAAACCCGCTTTGCTTCGTCAGCTCTTCAATCTTGGGGCAGCATATTCAAGTCAGATTATGCCTTTTAACAAAATGCTTGGAAATCTTACTGATGCGGGAAACACCGTCACGCTCTCACATTATCTGAATCTTCTCGACCAAAGCAGGCTTTTAGGTGGATTGCAAAAATTTTCTGGAAGCGAACAACATAGTCGGGCTTCAAGTCCAAAGTTGCAGGTATATAATAATGCTCTTTTCTCTGCGACAATAAACAAATCTTTTGAAGATGCAAAAAATACACCTGACATTTGGGGGCGCTTCGTTGAATCCTGCGCTGGAACTCACTTAATTAACAACGCCAGCATTTGCAATTATAAGCTTTCATATTGGCGGGAAGGAAATGATGAAGTTGATTTTGTAATTTCAAGGGATGATAAAATTTGCGGAATCGAAGTAAAAAGCGGCTCCCGTTCATCAAACAAGGGAATGGCAATTTTCAAACAGAAATATCCGAATGCAAAAATTTATGTTGTATCAAGTCAAGACTTTGAAAATTCTGCCTGCCTCAAACTAGAAGAATTTTTAAATTTATCACCAGAAATTTTGTTCTAAATGGAGAAAGTAAAATGAAATCCCCCCTAACCACACTCTGCTATATCGAAAAAGACGGCTGCTATCTCATGCTTCACCGGGTCACGAAAAAGAATGACATCAATCATGACAAATGGATTGGCGTGGGCGGACACTTTGAAGAACATGAAAGCCCGGAAGACTGTCTTCTGCGTGAAGTCAAGGAAGAAACAGGGCTTACTCTTACTGATTACAGTTTCCGGGGAATCGTGACTTTTGTTTCTGATGATGACCCGGCCGAATATATGCATCTTTTTACGGCGACCGGCTTTGAGGGCAAGATTATCGATTGCGACGAAGGAAAACTGGAATGGTACCCGATTGATAAAATCAATGAGCTTGAACTCTGGGAAGGCGACAAGATTTTCTTCCGTTTGCTCCGTGAAAATGCCCCGTTCTTTTCGCTCAAGCTTGTGTATAAAAAAGGGATTTTGATTGAAGCGGTTCTTAACGGCAGAAAAATCAAATAACAGAATCAGAAATTTCAAAAACTGATAGCACTACTATCAATAATATGCTATAATAATTTCGTAAAGAATTTCAGAAAATTCAGGAGAATACTATGGCTTGTTTTTTAGTTCCTGCAACAGAAGCAATCGTCACGACAGTTTTGGAGAAAGTTCTCAAACAGAAGAGCAATGCTTTTTCTGTTAAACTCGGTTGGCTCAACAAAATGCTTTGGGGCGGTTCGGCTCTTCTTGCTTTTGAGCATGTCTGGCACGGCGAGGTCGTTCCGTTCTTTCCGTTCCTCACAGCAGTAAAAGACGGAAATACGGCAGAAATGCTTCACGAGATGGGAACAGCCGGCGTTTCAATGGCAGTTCTCGTTACAGCCGTTTGGGGCGTTATGGTCGCAGTCTCAAGTTTTATCGAAAAACGAAAAGATTATTCGGGGACAAATAGTAGCACCGGACTTGCAGGAGGCTTAGCATGACACTTTTGACAACGGTTTTTGCAGCCGCAATCTGCACGGCAATCTGGTACAAAAATGAATCAGCACGAGAACTTAAAGTGAGCACACTCTGCTTTATGTACTGGGGCGCTTCCCTTATGTGGCTCATCGATGCAATCTTTGAGTACGGTGAAGCTGGGGCCGAGTTCTTCACACCAGCACCGCTCGATATGCTCAATGATTTGTTCCTGGGACTTTCTGTAGTAGCATTCGGCCTTGTAATCTGGCTCGTAATTCTGCTCGTAAAAGACCCGAAAGGAATTGTTAAATCAGCATTGGCTAAGAAATAAAAGCGGGTTTTAGGGCTGCAAGCCCTAGGAGAGGGGGTAGCGGAAGACAGCTTGCTGGCTGTAGCGAGGGGGCGACTGCCCCCTTTTTTTATTTACTCAGCCCTTGCTTTTGCTTCTTCGTAGTCTTTTGTTCCTACGAAAATCTCTTTGGTGTACGGATTTTTCTTCTGCTGAACTGAACGCTTGATAATCACCGCAAGAGCAACCACATTGATTGCGAGCGCAAGGATTGAAACAACGCCCTGCGGAACTGGATTTGCCGTGATTCCTTTTGAAGCGAGTTCTGCCGCAGAATTGATTGTCGTCATGTCAAAGGCATTAATTCCCGCTTCAGCTGCTCCCTGATAGAGAGTCGGCAAAACAGCGGTCGCATTCTTAATCTGGAAGAGCGGGAACACCTGAGCAAACATGCACCAGAGTGCAAGAGTGTTTGCGCGGTTCTGAATCCAGCCGCCTTTGTTCCAGAAAGCAGCCGCAAATGTCGGAGCGAGCAAAAGCGCAACGCCACAGTACCACGTGTGTGTCGGAAGATTTGCGTAAGTGTACTGGAAATTCCAGACATCATAAGCAAGGATGAACCAGATTGTCATGTCAGGCCAGAGCATGTCCTGATGATGCTTGTCCTTTGAAGAATAGATTCCCCACCAGCCAGTCATACAAAGAATGTTGATGAGACCTGCGATTCCGTTTGCCCAGTTCCACCATCCGCCATAAAGCCATACATTTTCGCTTGATTTCCACCATCGGTCGCCAGTAGTCGCAAGTGCCTCAGCACCACGGATTGCGCTCTCAAAGTCAGAAGCGACTGCAATCAAAATGTTGATTCCGACGATTACAAAAGGCCATGCTTTGAACCAGTGAGCGTTTCCAAGTTTGCCCCATTTGTATTTGAGCACCATAAAACCGATACAGCCGATGTCAGCCGCATACAATTTTGCGTAGTGGAACCAGCCGTTCATGTAAAGGTAGGTCTGATTTTTCAAAGCCCATTCAGCACCACCAGCCGCCGCAAGGGCAACCACGATGAAGTAAGCGGTGAGAGCGAGCGGAAGAACAACCAGAAGTGCGATTCCGCCAGCCTTAGTTCTTCGTGCGATTTCGTTCGCAAGAATCAGTCCGACAAATACGGCACACCAGCCCAAAAGCTGAGCAAAAGCCGCATTTCCATAAATTTGAAATAACATTTTATCCTCCTGAGCATGTCTTCCCTTGATTCCTGAGCGGAGTCGAAGGGTCAGCACGCTTCAATTTGCCTGATGTTCATCTCGTTGCCTGTCTGTAGCACGGTGTCTTCGCTCTGACAGTACGGGCAGGTCCGTCCGTGTTCGACAGTGGCGTAAGTTTTTCCGCAAGAATTACAGATTGTCACAGCAGGGAGTGTCTCGATTTTCAAGGTCGCTTCCTGCATGATCTGGGTTTTTTTGGCAGCCCATTTCCAGCAGTCTTCCAGATATGCGCCCACGACACCGCTGACCTCACCAATTTCAAGCGTCACGCTCTGAATCTGGGAAAGCCCCTGCTCCTCAGCAAGATTTTCGAGTCGCTTTATAACATGAAAGACAATTCCAAGTTCGTGCATAGTTATTTATGGGAGGGGGAAGTCTCCCTAGGGAGCGCCCCGCAACGCCCCCTATTTCTCCAGTGAGTTTCGATTCGGATTCAAGAGAACCTTTATTTCCCTTTTCAGGATGTTCGGGAGTATTGCTTTGAGCTTGTCTTCGCTCTTGTACATTTTGCTTGCGTTCGGGTGTTCACGGTGCAGATGAATCGCATCGAACGCACATTTTGTCGTACAAACGCCACAGCCGATACACTTGTTCTCATCAACAACACTCTGACCACAGCTGAGACAGCGGGCAGTCTCTTTTTTAATCTGCTCTTCGGTAAGGCAAACTTGTGTTTCCTTGAACTTGCTTCCGACTTCACTGATAGTCTTTTTAGACGGAACCTGACGAGGCGTGTCATCATAGCCTTTGACGAAAATATCTTCCTTGTTAAGCTCGATGAACTCTCGCTTGTCACGGCCAATAGTCATGCTAGAATGTGGCTGAACGAACCTGTGGATTGAAACTGCCGCCTTTTTGCCGGCCGCAATCGCATCAATCGCAAATTTCGGGCCTGTGTAAACATCACCGCCAGCAAAAATGTCCGGCTCGGCTGTCTGGTAAGTTACGCTGTCAGCGACAACGCCGTTTCCTCGTCCAAGCTCTACTTTTGTACCGGCAAGCATGTCACCCCAGACGATTGCCTGTCCGATTGAAAGGAAGACATTTTCACATTCAACTGTCACGGTCTCGTTTTCATCATAAGTCGGATTAAATCGGCCAGTAGAGTCTTTTACAGAAACGCATTTTTTGAACACGATTCCTTTGACTTTTCCGTTCTCAGTAAGAATCTCTTTTGGCCCCCAGCCGCAGTTGATTTTGATTCCTTCTTCTTCGGCTTCGTAAATTTCTTCCACGGTTGCAGGCATTTCTTTGCGCTGCTCCAAGCAGAATTGCTCGACATCAGTTCCGCCGCACCTCCATGCAGTTCGGCTCACATCAATCGCAACATTTCCACCGCCAACAACGACAGTTTTTCCGCTGACTTTGTATTCGTGGTTATCAGCAACCGTTCTCAGGAAATCAACCGCAGTCATAACGCCCTCGGCATCTTCGCCGGCAATTCCAGCTTTTCGACCGCCCTGACAGCCAATAGCAATGTAGAAAGCCTTGTAGCCCTGTTCACGGAGTTGTGCAATCGTGACATCTTTTCCAACTTCAACGCCAGTTTTAATCTCAACGCCCATTTCTTTCATAACATCGATTTCTGCCTGAACAACATCTTTTTCGAGTTTGAAACTTGGAATTCCATAAACGAGCATACCGCCGGCGACCTTGTTTTTCTCAAACACAGTCGGACGATAGCCTTTTTCGGCAAGGTAGAAGGCGCACGAAAGTCCGGCAGGACCACCTCCGATAATCGCAATTTTCTGCTCGAACTCACCACGGTTTGAAGGAATCACCTTCTTCGGGATAAATCTTGTCTTCGCATCTAAATCTTTCTGAGCGATAAATTTCTTTACTTCATCAATAGCAATCGCTTCATCAATCGTTCCTCGGGTACAAGCTGCCTCACATCGTTTGTTACAAATTCGACCGCAAACCGCCGGGAAGGGATTTTCTTTTTTGATGAGTTCCAGTGCATCAGTGTAACGGCCCTCGCTCGCCATTTTCAGATAGCCCTGAATGCCGATGTGAGCCGGGCAGGCTGTCTTACAAGGAGCGGTTCCTGTCGCATAGCAGTTCGTTCGGTTTGTGTTCCGGTAATCGACATCCCAGTTTTTCTCAGACCATTTGTGGTCATCCGGCAAAATATGCTTAGGATATTCGACCTTACTTCCGTCTTTTTTGCAAAGTTTCTGACCAAGCTTAACCGCACCCGCCGGGCAATATTCAACACATCGGCCACAGGCAACACATTTGTCAGCTTCAACCCGGGCAACATAAGCCGAACGCGAAAGATTCGGTGTGTTGAAAAGCTGGCTTGTTCGGAGCGCATAGCAGACATTCACATTGCAGTTACAGATAGCAAAAATCTTGTTCTCGCCGTCAATATTCGTAATCTGGTGAACAAATCCACATTCTTCGGCGTGCTTCAAAATCTCCATGACCTTTTCACGGGTAACATAATGGCCTCGTTTTGTCTCGACAAGGTAGTCAGCCATATCACCGACACCGATACACCAGTCTTCCGGGTCATCGGCACAGCCTTCATCAAAAGTCCTTCGGCTAAGTCGGCATGAACAGGGAGAAGCGGCATATTTTCCATCGTATTTGTCGAGCCAGTGAGAAATATGCTCCACGCTCACGCTCTGATTTTCGGTCTCAATCGCCTTTTCAACAGGAATAACATGCATACCGATACCAGCCCCGCCCTCCGGAACCATCGGCACGACCTTCGTAAGCGGTTCAAAACTCATCCGCTCGAAGAATTTTCCGAGTTTTGGGTGCTCTTCAAGCTGTTTCTGGTTCATATTGGTAAATTCTGCGCTTCCTGGAACGAACATCGGCAGGATATACTGCTTTTCACGCTTCGGATTTTCCCAGTTGTACTCGATAAGACCCGCCATCGCCATATCCATAAGGAGCTTTTCGAGATATTTTTCGTCCTTTCCGGTCTTTTTGGCAATCTGAGGCAAAGTCACTGGCTTTCGTACATCCATTTTGAGCGCGACTTCAGCCATTTCGTCCGTGACAATTTCATTCAATCCCCAGTATTCCGGGTCATTCTCGTTGATTTTTCGTCCAAGCCGGTCTGTAATCTTCTGACCGAGTTTCAAAATAAGTGGTCTTACTTCTGCCATTTTTCTACCTCCTCACAAAGCCAGTCCGTCCAGTCCTGAACTCCCTCGCCAGTTTTTGCTGAAAGCGGGAAGATTTTTACATTTTTGTTGAGTTTTTCAACATATTCACGCACTTTCGCCATGTCAAAATCAAAATACGGCATGACATCAATCTTGTTGATAATAAGCGCATCGACCTTGCTGAACATAAGCGGATATTTCAAAGGCTTGTCGTGACCTTCCGGAACCGAAAGAATCATCACATTTTTTGCCGCCCCAGTATCAAACTCAGCAGGACAAATCAAATTTCCGACATTTTCAAGCACGACCAAATCCAAGCCGTCTGAACCAAGCTCATTCAAGCCCTGTTCCGTCATCGCCGCGTCTAAGTGGCACATTCCGCCGGTGTGCAGTTGAATCGACTTTACGCCAGCATTTGCCATCGTCTCGGCATCCACACTCGAATCGATGTCCGCTTCCATAATTCCGATTTTGATTTTGTCTTTGAGAGCCTCAACAGTTCGGAGAAGGGTCGTAGTTTTTCCGCTTCCCGGAGACGACATGAGATTCATAAGAAAAGTTTTTTTTGATTTGAGCTTCTGCCGCAAAACCTCGGCTTCCTTGTCGTTGTCAGCAAGAATATTTTCTTTGACTTCAATCACACGAACTTCTGCCATAACCGCTCCATTGCAAAATATTGAATCGATACAAAACTGATAGTGGTACTATCAGATAATTTTCACTCTATTGTATCACATTTCACAGAAAAGAAAAGGGGGGAAGTGATTTTTTCCCCCACACTCCAAAAAAAATCCCCGCACCGTGAAGTGAAGTGCACTTCACGGTGCGGGGAAAAATTCGAAGATCTTCTATTTTTTTTACACTTTGAACAAATCAATCTGGCTTCCGATTTTGTTAATCGCATCCTGAACCTGGTTAGAAATTTCAGAGAGCTGGGCGCCGGTTTCATTGATTTTGCGGGCTCCGTTTGACATCTCGTCCATGCTGCCTTTCATTTCCAGTGTCGCAGTCTGGAGGTGCTGAACTTCTTCAAGAATCATCTTGTTTCCGTTTGACATTTCTACAGAAGCCGCTTTTACTTCCTGAGTGCTGTCGTTCATTGTCTTGAGTGCAGAAGTAATCTGCTGTGAACCCTGGTTCTGCTCCTCCATTGCGGCCTTAATCTGCATGACGAGCTGGTCAGTTTCCTGAATTTTCTGAGAAACGACCCCGAACGATCGGCTTGATTCATTTGAAGCCGCGACGACCTCTCCAATCTGAGCCTTGATTTTCGTAAGCTGCTCACCGATTGTCTTTGACTGAGCCGAAGAAGTCTCTGAAAGTTTACGGATTTCGTCCGCAACGACCGCAAAGCCTTTTCCTGCCTCACCGGCATGAGCAGCCTCAATAGCCGCGTTCATGGCAAGAAGGTTTGTCTGTTCAGCAATGCTTGAAATTGCCGTATTTGCGTCCTGAAGCATTTCACTCTGAGTTTCAATCTGCAGGATTCTTTCGTTGACATCGTTCTGCATTTTGAAGCCCATATTCGCATTCTGTTCAAGCTCAGTGAAAGATGAAGCCATTTTTTCGACCGAATTGTTGACCGAAGAAATATTTCCAATCATCTCTTCGACAGCCGCACTTGCCTGACTTACGCCCGCCGACTGATGGTCAATCATGCGGTTGAGCGATTCGATGTTTGAAGAAATCTCATCGACAGCCCCTGCAGTCTGATGGACGCTCTGGTTCTGCGTTCCAATCTGACGTGAAATGCTGTTGATATTTGCGATAATCTGAGTGATTGCGCTTGCCGTGTCCTGAGTGCTTGCGCTCATGCTCTCACCAGAAACGCTCAGTTCATCTTTTGATCCTTTTGTTTCACCGATAATCTGCTGGAGCTTGTCACAGAAAGCATTGAAGTTGATGACAAGGTCTCCGATTTCGTCGAGAACCCGCAGAGTTACACGCTTCGTAAGGTCTGCCTCACCAGTTGCCATTTCTTTGAGCTGCTTCGTGACATTCGCAATTCGCCACATAAGCCAGTGAATGAAACGGAAACTGAGAACCATGAGGATAAGTGCGAGAGCTGCGGCAACAGGGATTACGATTTTAAGTGTTATATATTTAATTGCCTCTATGTCAGCAAGTGATTTTGCAATGAAAATCATGCCGTCAACATTTCCGGAATCATTTTTAAGCGGGAAATAAACAGAAAAATAGTCCTTTCCTTTGATTTTATTTTCACCGCGGAAAATTTCACCGTTCTGGAGAACCGTATTCACGATTGTCTGATTGTCCATGACCGTTCCTTCAACGCCAGGGAGTGTAGATTTTGAGCGGATATCGCCCGCAAAGACCGTACACTCAACATCATAACTGACCTGCATGAGATTAATGAAATCATCGCTTCCAATATTATAGGTAAAGACAGCCGCACCGATTACATTGTCGTCGTTTTTTACAGGATAAGCATAGGTTGCACCGCTCTGAAAATCACTGATTGATTCAAAAGAATATGCTATTTCTCCGGAAAGAGCTTTTTTTACGACATAAGTTGATGAAAGGTTTTCGCCCTGCTTAAAGCCGTCTTCTCCGCCATAAATTACGATACCGTCAGAATTTACGAAAGCCATGTAGTCATAATCAAGGTCTTCAGTATAAGTATCAACAATAGCTTTGAGCATATCGCGGTCTTCGTAAAGAGTTGCCTCAATTACATCGGAACGGCGTGCAGAAATGGAAGCCGCAGTTTTGAGTGTGACGAGCCAGTCATCAGTGACTTTCATTGCGCCGTCTGCTGAATGAAGAAGCTGGGTTTCGGTCGCCTTAATCTGATTTCTGTCAAAAACATAAAGGCTTACCGCAGCAACAGCAACTGATGCGACAAGAATTACACCTCCGATTAAAGCGATGAGTTTTGTCTGAATCTGAACGTCTTTGGCATTCGGGTCTACAGGTCTGTTATTTTCGATTTTTCCAGCCATACTTTTCTCCACATTTTTATTAATTCTCACAGAAAATTATAAGCTATAAGAATTAAATTGTAAAATTTAAAAATCACCTTAAATATTATCGGTAGTGGCCATTAAAATTTTCAGCAGAGACTAGAATATTTTTTACAAATCTGAAATAATGAAAATATAAGGGGGCGTAGCTCACCTGGCTAGAGCGTTTGAATGGCATTCAAAAGGTAGTCGGTTCAAGTCCGATCGTCTCCAGAAAATCTCACCAGCAGGTGGGATTTTTTTTGTTTAAAAATGACACAAAAAAAGGTGGTTTTTCACCACCCTTCTCCGTTATTTTTTATCTTTTTTTTCTTCCTCAAGAATTGCCAGATCCTGCAGTTCTTTAAGGGTTTTTGTATTCTTGATGAGCATTGTGAAATTCTCTTTCTGAAGAATCGAAATCGCCTCGTTCAGCTGCACATCGTAGTCTAAATCGTAGAGCATCGTGCCCTTTGTTTTATTGACTTCGTTGCGGACAAGTTTTCTGAGGCTTCCGTCATCAATCTCAGGATACTTTTTCTTAAGTTTTTTTGCGAAATCTGAAATCTGCTTTTCGGTTAAATCTGAGCGTCCATCAACAAAATTCTGAATTTCAGTTGATTTGTAGAGCTCAAGGTATTGTTTTTCGCCCTCCTCGCTCAGAACCGGGAAAAGAACCTCGCGGTCAGGCGGAATTCCGATTTTATCGATGTTTACGTCACTCGGAGTGTAGTAGCGCGCCATCGTGATTTTAAGACCGTCTGTTGAAGAAAGCGGAAGAACCTGCTGGACCGAGCCTTTTCCGTAAGTACGCTGACCAACAAGATAAGCAAGGTGATTGTCTTTAAGCGCACCGCTCACGATTTCAGAAGCAGAGGCGCTTCCTTTGTTAATAAGAACAACAATCGGCATATTCCGGACTGTTGTTTTTTTGGCTGTTGCAGTGAAAACGGAATTTTCGAAGGAAAGGCGGCTCTTTGTTGATACAATCGGGCCGTTATCGATGAATTTGTCGGCGATGTCGGCAGCGCTCGTTATGAGTCCGCCGGGATTGTTACGAAGGTCGATGATAAGGCTTGTTGCGTTTTCTTTTTTGAAGGAATCAAGTGCTTCCTGTGTGCGCTCGACTGTGTTCGGGGTGAACTCGATAAGGCGGACATAACCGATTTTTGTGCCTTCAATCATTCCGTATTTTACGACCGGAACCTCGATTTTTGCACGAACCAGAGTGACCGGGAATTCCATGTTTTTTCCGCGGCGAATCACGAGATCAACGCTTTCACCGATTTTTCCGCGGAGCATATCAAGAACCTGCTCCATCGTGATTGTTGAAGTGTCGGTACCGTTGATTGAGATGATTAAGTCTCCCGCAACGATTCCCGCTTTAAAGCCCGGAGTGTCCTCAAGCGGTGAAGAAACTTCGACATAAGCGGGTTTTTCTGCGGTATTCTCAACGGATTTTGTAATCTGAAGACCGACGCCCCCGAATGAACCGGAAGTCGTGTCGTTTATATTCCTGAAACTTGATTTGTCGAGATAAACGGAATACGGATCTTTGAGAGACTCCATGATTCCTTTTAGCGCGCCCTCATACAGAACCTGAGGGTCAACTTCGTCAACATAATTTCGCTGAACAAAATCAAAGACTCCGTTCATCAGCTCCATATACTGACGGGATTTTTTTGATTTTTCGGTAGCAGACTCAGAAGAAGACTGCGCAAAACACTGAGAAGCAAAAAGCGCAATCAGAAGAACAAAAAGAACTTTATTAGCGCGCTTTATAATCAAATCAAAACTTTTCATATTTACCCATTCTATTATTCTATGAAGTAAAAATCAATGATGACGGAGCTTAAGGAAACCGTTAAAATCAGTTTTCTTCTTTATTTTCTTCTGTTTCTTTCGGAAGGATAAGGTTCAGAAGAACGGCAAGTACGAAAACTACGGCAACGCAATTCTCAGCGAAAACGCTCTGAACAATTTTCGGGAAATTTTTGAACATTTCGTTGCACTGAGTAAATCCAAGGCCGACGCTCAGGGAAAGAGCCGCAATGGTCGTGTTTCGCGAAGTGTAGCCGCACTTTCCGAGAAGCTGGAAACCTGCAACGACAATCGTTCCGAACATCATAATCGTACAGCCGCCGAGAACAGCCTGTGGAACAGTCGTAAGCAAAGCCCCGAAAACAGGGAAAATTCCCGCAAGAATCATAATCACCGCACCAGTTCCAATCGTGAATCTGTTGACGACTCGCGTCATTGCGACAAGACCGATATTCTGGCTGAAAGAAGTGATTGGCGTACAGCCGAAAAGACCCGCAACCGAACTTACGAAACCGTCAACGGCAAGTGAGCCAGAGAGTTCTTTGTCGGTGATTTTCCGGTTAAGGCCGGTTTCTGCGACTGCAGTAGAGTCACCGATTGTTTCCGTTGCAGAAACAAGATAGATTACGACCATTGAAATGATTGCGCCGATGTTGAATTCCGGTTTGAAAGGCAGGAATGCAGGAAGGGCGACAATTCCTGTATTTTTGAGAACATCAAAATTCACCATTCCAAGGCAGAGGGCGACAATATATCCGATTACAAGACCGAACAGAACTGAAAGAACCTTGAGATAGCCCTTTGAAAAGACCGTGAACAGAAGACATGAAAGAAGTGTTACAGTTCCGACAATCCAGTTGTTAATCGAACCGAAGTCAGCCACTCCCTGACCGCCGGCAAAAGAATTCGCTCCGACAGAAAGCAGTGAAAAACCAATCGCCGTTACGACAGTTGCAGCGACAATCGGAGAAATTATCTTCATCCAGTATTTTGCAAAAAGACCGAGAAGACCTTCGATAAGACCACCGACAATTACACAGCCGATGACAGTTCCGACGCTATAAGTCGTACCAATGAAAAGCGCAGTGTTCAGGAACGTGAAGCTGATACCCATTACAATAGGAAGACCTGAACCGACTCTCCAGAGCGGGAAAAGCTGAATGAATGTTCCGATACCGGCAACAATCATCGCATTCTGAATGAGCCGTGCCGAAAGTGAAGCGTCAAGACCGCAGACATTCGCAAAAATCATAATCGGCGTGATATTTGCGACGAACATTGCGAGAATATGCTGCAATCCGACTGGAAGAGCCTGTGCAAGGGGAACAGTTCCCTCAAGCGTGTAAATATTTTCGATTTTTGAATTTTTCATAAAAACTCCTGATTTTATTTTCTGAATTCTATCGTACCTGTTTCTGCGTTCATCGAATCAACGATTGCAAGTGACTCAAGGTGGAAGCCTTTTTTACGGATAATCTCGCCGCCTTCCTGAAAGCCCTTTTCGATTGCGATTCCGATTCCGACCACCTGAGCGCCCGCCTGCTTTACGATTTCGGTAAGCCCCAGAAGAGCCGAGCCCCGTGCAAGAAAATCATCGATAATCAGAACTTTATCCGAAGATGAAAGGTATTTTTTTGAAACGAAGACATGATTCGTGCACTTGTGCGTGAAAGATTCGACATCAGCGCAGTACTTGTCACCGTCGATATTGACGCTCTGTGTTTTTTTCGCAAAAAGAACCGGTACTCCGAAATAGCGCGCTACGATACATGCGATTCCGATTCCGCTTGCCTCGATAGTAAGAATTTTTGTGATTTTTTCGCCATCGAAACGCTTTTTGAACTCAGCTCCCATCTGCTCCAGGAGCGAAATGTCAATCTGATGGTTTAAAAAACTGTCAACTTTGAGGACATTGCCTTCGCGGACAATGCCGTCCTTTAAAATGCGTTCTTCAAGAAAATTCATAGTCTCTCTATTTTATTGCAAAATCACTTATTTGTCATTCAGAGAATGCGGTTTTTCCATGGTGAAGAAGATTCTTAATTGAACCGTGCTTTTTTTTATGGTATAATTCCGCCATATTTTGAGGAATTAAAAAATGTCAAAAAACACTTCTAAAAACCAGTCAACTCCAAAAAACAAAAAAATAATCCTGTCAGCGTGTGTAATCCTGGCCCTCATCCTTGTCTGTGCGGCCACTGCGCTTTTTATGCCTTCAAAAAAATTCACTGTTGGTTTTTACGGTATTGACGACCGCCAGCGGCAGGGAATCACTTCAGTCATCGACAAAATTCTTGCCGAAAAACAAATTCCGGTCACTTACACTCAGTACAATTCTTCAAAATCATTAAGTTCCCAGCTTCTTCTCTCAAAAAAAACGAACCTCATCATTACAAAATCAGGTTTTGCAGTAAACGAAGCTGTTGAAAAATCATCAAAAAAAGCCTTTGTTCCTGACAACCTCACTTCCGGCATGACATCCTCAATGCGTTCGGCAATCATCGCTTCAAAAAATAACCAGAGCAAAGCCGCCGCAATTCCATTCCTTTCGAGCCACTTCGAAGCAGACATCGAAACTCAGGATTTCAGAAATTCAGATGTCAAACAGATTAACACATGGTCCGATGTCGAAAAATTCTTAAAAGAGCAGAAACGAAAAAATAATACCCCGATGGTTTTTGCAGGCGGCGAGAGCGATGTATTTCTCGATTTAATCGGAGCTTTTGCCGAGTCAGTTGACGGAGTCTCCGCATATACCGATGCCGTAAAAATCCTCGAAGAAGGCGAAAAATCCTTCAATGCGGCAAAAATCGCCGTCAAACTCTGCGATGAACCGAATTCACCTCTCGCAAACTCAATCAAAATCTTAAAATCATGGTTTGCCCAGGGACTGATTCACAACGGCACGTTCTCCCTCAAAACAGGTGATGTCGAAGCATTCGCATCTTCAAAACTTTCAAACGTAATGTTCATGAATCTGGAGACTCACCGCAATTTCTCCCAGTCTGCGATTTCCCGCTTCACTTCAATCTATTTCCCTTCAAACCGTTCTGCAAATTCCAGAATCTTCACCGGAAGCATCTATTACGCAGTTCCGATGACAAAATCAAAAAATGCTGACCTCCTTATTTCTGCTCTCCTTGAAACAGAAAATCAGGAAGCCTTAAGCCGTGCAACCGGAATCGCACCGGTTCTTGCACAATGCCGCACCCCTGACAAGCAGGCTGACGATGCCCGCTACTGGATAGCCGCAACAACAGCTCCTCTTCCGGGCCTTTCAAACGAAATCTTCTTTACGGCAGAACAGAAAAGTCAGCTCTCAGCAGAAATCGCGGCCAGAATCAAAAACTAGCGGCCATCCGCAAACAGCAGAATATGTTCATCAGAAAAATCACATCCGGAATGGAAAAACGGTACTGGCTTTTCACCGCCCTTTCCCCGCTTTTTATGTTCGGCGAAGTTTTTATGGAAACTACGATTCCTCTTGTGATGGCACTTCTTGTCGATGTCGGAATCAAAAATCAGGATATAAATTTCGTCCTCCGTCACGGCCTTCTTATGATTTTAATGGCGAGTTTCTCGCTTTTTTCCGGCTCAATGTGCGGCCGCCTTTCTTCAGTCGCGGCGTTCGGCTTTTCGAAAAACCTCCGCAAAAAACTGTTCGCCAGAGTTCAATCATTCTCATTCTCAGACATGGACAAATTCGGCACAGATTCACTTGTCACGCGGCTCACAACCGATGTAACGAGCCTTCAGAACATGTACCAGAACCTGATCCGCACGGCAGTCCGCTCCCCGATTATGCTCATTTTCGGAACGATTATGGCGACGAAAATCAACGCCCGCCTTGCGCTGATTTTTTTCATCGTGATTCCTGTTCTTGCTGCAGTCCTTATCACAATCATAATCATAGTCTACCCGCGTTTCCGGGAAATGTTCAAAAAATACGACAAGCTCAACCAGGTCGTTCAGGAAAATCTTATCGCAATCCGCGTCGTGAAATCCTTTGTCCGTACAGACTATGAAAACCAGAAATTCGATACGATAGCGGATGACCTTCAGAAAACTCAGGTCGGTGCTGAAAAAATCGTAATCCTGAACATGCCCGTTATGCAGCTGATGGTCTACGGATGTATCACAAGCGCGCTCTGGTTCGGTGGAAATATGGTCATTTTCGGACAGATGAAAACCGGCGAACTTATCAGTTTCATCTCGTACGTCACGCAAATCTTAATGTCACTGATGATGCTTAGCCGTCTTTTCGTAATGTTTATCCTGAGCCGCACATCACTTTCGAGAATTATGGAAATCCTGGACGCAGATAATGAGGAAGAAGTGGAGGGGGCAAATCTCCCCGCAACGCCCCCGTGTGACAATTTTTCAATTGAATTCAGGAATGTTTTTTTCTCTTATGACACGAAAATGGAGCATGCTGTTCTTTCTGACATCAATCTTTATATACCACAGGGAGCGACCGTCGGTATTCTTGGCGGAACCGGCTCCTCAAAATCAACTCTGGTCCAGCTGATTCCACGGCTTTATGAAGTGACTGAAGGAAGCGTCCTTGTCGGCGGCCTTGACGTGCGTGACTGGGATTTGACTTCGCTCCGCAAAAAAATCGGCTTCGTGCTTCAGAAAAACGTGCTCTTCTCAGGAACAATCGCAGAAAACCTGCGCTGGGGAAACGAGAACGCCAGCGATGAGGAACTGATTGAAGCATGCAAAGCCTCGGACGCGCACGATTTTGTCTCAGCTTTTCCGGAGGGCTACAAAACTGACCTCGGTCAGGGCGGAGTGAACCTTTCCGGCGGACAAAAACAGCGGCTCTGTATTGCCCGCGCCCTCGTAAAAAAGCCGGAAATACTTATCCTCGATGACTCGACAAGCGCCGTTGACACTGCAACCGACCTCAGAATCCGAAGTGCCCTCCGCACTACCCTCCCCGGCACTACAAAAATCATCATCGCACAGAGAATCGCCTCAGTTCAGGACGCTGATTTTATCGTCGTACTGGAAAACGGCAGAATAAACGCCACAGGCACACACGAAGAACTCCTCGAAAACAGTCAGATTTACCGCGAAGTCTGGGAAAGCCAGATGAGCGAAAATTGAAAGTCTGAAATAAAGTTTTAGCGTAAATCTGTTTATTTTACTTATTTTTATCTTGACAGATTTTAATTTCTAAGAGTATTATTATCTTATAAACATCAGTTTTGTACAAACATTTTATCTTTTTAGTCAATTTTTTTTATTTTCAGGAGGTCTTTATGAAAAAGAAGCTTTGCGTACTTTCAGCGCTTTTACTGGCACTGTTTGCCGTCACTTTTACAAGCTGTGATTTAGTTGAAGAGCAGGCGGACATCAATGTCAATGGAAAAATTTATTACGGAACAGGAACATACGGGACGGTAAACTACATTGAATATACAGTAACAGGAGGAAAAGGTCCCTACAAAATTTATTTTGCGAAAAGTATCGGCGACTGGGATTACGCAAAAAGTCAGAGAAGCTATATAGATACGGTCGAAGACGGCGTAACTTACCAACTCACCCCAGCCGGAACAAATTATGTTTCAACCGGCTGGTATTACTACATCTGGGCAGTCGACAAGAACGGGGCAAGCGGCGGTTCCCGATGGCACCCTTAATGCGAAAAGAAAGTCAATAACAACATCTCCCCCTGCGGCCGTCATTCTGACGGTCGTTTTTTTTCTTATAACAGTTTATTTTTGAAAATCGTTTTTTTCACCGATATTATAAGTATATGAGTATTACAAAAAAGACGCTTGAACATCCCGTTTTGACTTTGATTGTTTTCGTTTTGCTTGGAATCATGGGATTGTTCACGATGAGCGATGTTGCGATTTCGCTTATGCCTGATGTTGACAGCCCTTATATCACCGTGCGAACGACTTACACTAATGCAGGGCCGGAATCTGTCGAAAAAACTGTCACAAAACTGCTTGAAGGACAGCTGATTTCGGTGAGCGGGCTTAAAAAACTCACTTCAACTTCAAAAGAAGGCTCTTCTTCTATTTCAATGGAATTCAACTATGGAACTGACCTCGATATTGCGACCGACAATGTGCGTGATAAAATTAACCGTGTTCTAAAAAGACTGCCCGATGATGCGGACAGTCCGACCATTTTTAAAATGGACGCAGACTCAATGCCGATTATGCGTATTGCGGTGCGTGGAAACCGAAGCCGTGACGAGCTTAAGGTTCTCGCTGAAGACACAATCGTAAGTCTTCTGGAGCAGACGGACGGCGTTGCAGAAGCTACGGTCTCGGGCGGACGAACAAAAATCGTTCGTGTAGATATTTCTCAGAACAGGCTTGCGGCTTACGGACTCACACTTTCTGCGGTCAATTCAGCACTCTCAAAACAAAACCTTGAGCTTGGTGGCGGAAAAATCACCGAGGGAAAAACTGACTATTCAATCAGAACTGTCGGCGAATTTTCAAGCATTGACGAAATCAACGATGCGATTATAACCAAAAAAGGCGATTATGTAGTTCGGCTCTCCGACATCGGTACGGCTTACATGGGCTACAAGGACAAGACCAACGAAGTCTACATCAACGGAGAGCCGGGAATTTATGTCAGCGTCACAAAACAGTCGGGCAAAAACTCGGTCACTGTCGCAAACAAGGTCTACGAAAAGCTTGATGAAATTCATGAACTTCTTCCGACCGATGTTTCGATGGAAATAATTTCGGATACGACAGACTCAATCCGTGATACAATCAACACCCTTCTTGACAGCTGTTATCAGGGCTTGATTCTTGCGGTTCTCGTGCTTTTCCTCTTTTTGAAGAATTTCAAATCAACGATTATCATCGCAATCTCGATTCCGCTTTCTATCGTAATTACGATGCTTTGTATGCACTTTGCGGGAATCACCCTCAACATGATGACTCTTACGGGGCTTATCTTAGGAGTCGGTATGATTGTAGACGCTTCAATTGTTATGATTGAGAATATTTATGTCTACAGGAGCCGGGGGGCAAAACCGAAAGTTGCGGCGGTTCTTGGTTCGAGCGAGATGGTCATGTCGGTTCTTTCGGGCAACCTCACGACTATTTGTGTTTTCGTTCCTTTCCTTTTCTTTATGTCTGATTTGGGAATGATGGGGCAGATGTTCAAGGGAATCATTTTTACAGTTGTAATTGCGCTGGTTTCTTCGCTTTTTGTTGCGATTTTTCTTGTTCCTGTTCTTGCCGGAAAATTTCTTCCTCTTTCAAACCGTGCCGAAAAGCCTGTGACTTTTAAGCCACTCAAAAAATTCTACGAACTTCTTGATATTCCGCTTATGAAACTTACCGCACTTTATCGCCGTGCATTGAAAAGCGCACTCGGTCACAGAAAAGCGACGGTCGTAATTTGTTTTTCTGCCCTTGTGATTTCGCTTGCCCTTGCGACAACTCTGAATGTGAACATGATGGCGAACGGAAAAGACGACAGCGTAACTCTGAATGTCACTCTGCCAATCGGAACGAACCTGAACGAAACACAAGCCCTGATGAATCAGTTCGAACAGATTGTCCGTGAAGAAATCAAAGGCTACAAAACTCTGATTTCAACAAACGGTTCATCAAATTCTTCTTATCGTGGAACTCTGGAGATAAAACTTCCTGATTCAGACCAGCAGATTGACGATGCGCAGACCGTCCAGAACAAGCTTCGTGCTCATTTCAACGACTTTGCGGGCGCAAAATTCGGTTTCAGGGCGGGTTTCCGTGGTCAGATGACAGGAAGCGACATCAAAATCAAAATCCGTGCCGATGATTTGGAAAAATCCCTTGAAATTGCAGACCAGATTTCTGCTGTTATGAAGACAATCCCGGATTTGGGCGAATCTTCCGTTGATATTGAGAAGGGCGTTCCTGAGGTTGAGATTGAGATTGACCGACAGAGAGCCTACGCTTTTGGAGTCGATGTCACCACAGTCGCAAAAGAAATCAACTATGCGATGAACGGTGTGACTTCAACGACCTATCGTGAGGGCGGAAAAGACTATTCAACGGTTCTCATGTACCAGAAGTCAGACCGAAAACAGGTAATCGACCTTGAGCAGATTTTCGTGAACGGAACGAACGGAAAAGTCAGCGTAGCGAACTTCGCGAAAGTCAAAAAAGGACTGGGGCCAGTCAGCATCAAGCGGGAAAATCAGTCCCGAATCGTCACGATTACCTGTGACATCATCACTGAGCGCAACGCTTACGAAGTCGAGCAGGACATAAAAGAAGGTATTGCGAACACTTTCATCGTGCCGGACGAAGTAACTCTGGTGTACGACGGAGCCTGGCAGAACATGCAGGATCAGGGAAAGACTTACGGAATGATTATTCTGATGGCGATTCTTCTCGTCTTCGGCGTAATGGCAGGAACTTACGAGAGCTTCAAGGCACCATTCATCAACCTGATGACAATTCCGTTCCTGATTATCGGAGTCGTCGCAATCTACAAGATTTTGGGACAGGCAATTTCGATGGTAAGTGCGGTCGGTCTTATCATGCTTGTAGGAATCGTCGTAAACAACGGAATCATTCTGGTAGACTACACGAACCTTTTGATAGACCGTGGACTCAAAATGAAGGAAGCCTGTCTTGAGGCCGGGGCCAGCCGCCTGCGTCCTGTTTTGATGACCACACTCACCACAGTTTTGGGAATGCTCCCCATGTGTTTCGCCACCAGCGGAAGTGCCGGCATGGTTCAGCCAATAGGGGTAGCGGTAGTCGGCGGACTTTTGTCATCGACCTTCGTAACCCTTTTCTTCATCCCGGTTCTCTACTCGCTCGTGATGAAAGAAAAGAAGCGGGAGAAGAGCAGAATTGAGGTGCTTTTGACGGAGGAGTAAGAAGGGGAAGTCTCCCCCTACGCGCAATGCCCCGAAAACACTTGCCAATTCGTATTTTCTGTACTATATTCAGTACGGAAAATGGTACAGTTTTTAGTACTAAAAAAAGGAGGCATACTATGACAATCGCAAAACAGATGGATTTTCGCTCAAACTTAAAAAAATATTTCGATATGGCATTCTCTGGAGAGCCTGTAATTATTCCACGAAAAGAAAATCGCAATGTCGTTATTCTTTCCGAAAAAGAATACAAAGCGATGGAAAAAGCCAGGAATAATGAGGCGTATTTAAAAATGCTTGAAGAGAGTGAACGACAATTGAGGGAAGGTAAAGTTATTGAAAAAACAATGGAAGAACTTCTGGCAATGGAGGATGAATGAGCAAGATTATTTTTACAGAAAACGGTTTTTCTCATTATCTCTATTGGCAGGAACAAGATCGAAAAACATTGCGGAAAATCAATAAACTTCTCCAGAGCATATGCCGTGATGGAGCATTGAATGGTGAAGGAAAGCCAGAAAAATTAAAGCATCTAGAAGAACGATTTAGCCGAAGAATAGACAGTGCAAACAGGCTTGTGTATAAAGTTGAAAATGATAAGATTACCGTAATCGCTTGCCGTGGGCATTATGAGGACTGATTTTAAATTGGAGGACAAAAATGACTAGAGCTGAAATCATCGCAAATCAGTCCGTGCAGGACGAAATCGTTTCTCTCATGGAAGAGCATATTCCGGGTGTTTTGTACACGATTATCCCGACCGTCGTAGGGCGGGGAAAGGCTTCTTACAAAATGGGAAGCTCCACATGGCCTGAGACGAATTTCGTTCTCATCAGCTATATCGAAGATGAACATGTCGCAACGATGAAAGCGATTGTAAAAGCTGTCAAGGAACGCTTCAAGGGCGAGGGCACGAAGTTGTTCCTGGTGCGGGCTGAGGACTGAAGTTCGTTTGGTGCTTGAAGACACTGAATGCTATGTCGTTCTCTACACAAAAGGTGAAAGTCACGGAACGGGATCGTAACCGCCTGCATTAAACGGATTGCATTTTAAAATCCGTTTTGCAGAAAGGTACAATCCCTTAACCGGGCCGTGTTTCTGTAACGCTTCAAGCGAGTATGCCGAGCAGGTCGGATAAAACCTGCAGCATGGTCTTTTTAGCGGAGAAATAAATTTTCTGTAAAAGCGGACAGGCAGGCACAGAATGAACACAATAATTTTTTTCATTCGATGACAAGTCCTGCTTTTTTGCATAATGTCTGAAGCTGTTCACACCTGTTTTCAAAAGAATCTTTAGCGGAATTAATAGGCGGATATACCAGAAGAAGAATATCGTATCCTATATTTAAGTGTGATTTGTAATTGCGGTAGGCTTCGCGGCTGAATCGTTTTGCGCGATTTCGTTCTACGGCATTGCCAAAGCCCCGCGGGAGGGGAAAACCAATCCGGTTGAAATTCAAACCGTTCGGCAGAAAAAAGAGTTTTGCACCGCTTACGGCCACTCTTTTTCCGTTTTTGAACAGGTTCTTAAAATCATCAGGTCTTTTAATATGCTCTTCGCGCGTAAAACCAGCTGACTTCATAGAACCTGCCTCTTGTTAAAAAGAATTAGTATTTTTTGCCTTCGTCACAAACTGAAAGCTTTTTGCGGCCCTTTGCTCGTCGGCGAGCGAGAACCATGCGACCACCGCGAGTTGCCATTCGAGCGCGGAATCCGAATTTTCTGTTTCTTTTAACTTTACTTGGCTGGTATGTTCGTTTCATAGAACATTCTCCTTATTATGTTGGGAATTACCCTAAATTTTGATAAAAAAATTGAGCATTTGGTAGTGGCGAGAATTATATCAAATTTTAGTCTTATGGGTCAATATATTTTATCGATTCTTTTCTATCTTTGTGATAGACTTCCCATATGAATGAAAAACACGAGGCGCAGGTACATTATCTAGTTTCATTTATCGGGGGATTTCTTGGAATTTTTCCGATTGTGAATGCGTCTCATTTTCTTGGTTCGGCTCAGACGGCTAATCTGATTGAGATTCTGCTTGGTTTTCTTGACGGCAACGCCCGTTCGGTTTTGTTTCATGCCGGCGGTGCATTTTTCTATGCGCTTGCGATTTTCCTTGTGACTTTTCTTCCCAAACACACAAAGCTGAACATCAAAATTCTTGCGATGACTGTTGATGTCGCGGCGGGATTTGCGATGTGGCTTTTTCCGACCGAAAAAAATCTCCCTGTCACGGTTTATCTCTACCCTACTTTTTTTGCGATGGCTTTTCAGTGGTGCTCGTTCAAAGGAGCATACGGATTTACGAGTTCCACGATTTTTTCTTCGAACAATTACAGGCAGTTTATTTCTTCCCTTACGGAGATTTTTTTCAACGGCGACAAGTCTTTTTCGCTCAAGGCAAAATTTTTCGGACTTACGCTTCTTTTCTTTCATCTAGGAATAACGCTCGGCTGGCTTGGCTGGCATTTTTTAGGAAACGCAGGATTTTTGTTCGTGATTGTGCCGTGTGCTATTTGTATTAGGAAAATAAAGTGAAATCGCATTTTTTTTCGCATTTATCAATGTTCTTTGTTGTTCTTGCGATGGTCTCTCTGGCGGAACTTACGGGTGAAAAAGAAATCATCTTTCCGGAAGTTGCGGCACTTTCTGCTGGCTGTTTTCTTACGCCTGCCCTTGTCTGGAAAACTTCGTATCTTCGGATGTTTCTGTGCATTTCAATTTGTGCTCTGCTCGGCGTTCTCATCGTGATTTTTGTGCCCCTGCCTCTCTGGGGGCAGTTTGTGCTCGGATTTACAGTTGGTCAGGCTGTTCTTTATTTTTCACGCACCAGTTTCGCCCCGATGATTTCAGCGATTGCCCTGCCTGTTTTGATTCAGACCCGCAGTTTTGTTTATGTGGTGGCTGCAATCGGACTCACGCTTTTAGTTGTGATTTTGCGGTTTTTGCTTGAAAAAATACATTTTAGGGAAGAAAATCATTTTGATCCTGTAAACATTGAACCGAAAGAAGTTGTGAGAGTGAATGCCTTCCGAATCATTTTCGTGGCATTTCTTTCGTTTTTTTGTATTCGATTTGATATGAAGTTCTGTGTGGCTCCGCCTCTTCTGGTTGCTTTCACTGAACTTACGAACAGAAATAGCGGGGCTGTAAAAAGACCCTTTTCTGTAGTGGCTTTGGTTTCGCTTTGTGCAGTTTGCGGTTCGGTCAGCAGGATTTTATTTTCATCGTTTCCGTGTTTTCCTCTTACGATTGCGGCATTCGTTGCTTGCATTTGCGTTCAGATTCTTGTAAAAGTTTTTAAAATGCCGTTTCCTCCAGCCGCTGCGATGAGTGTCCTAGCCTTTTTGATTCCAGAAACTGCGGTTAAGTTTTATCCTCTTCAGGTTGCGGCAGGAATTACGCTTCTTACGATTTTCGCTCTTGGATGGAAACGGGCTAGGGTATGGAGCACCGCCGAAGGCGTTCTGGAGTGAAACGGAAGAATGAGCGTTAGCGAAGTGCGGAACACCCGACTCGCCGAAGGCGAGTAGCCCCCGAAAACAGAAAATGAAAAAATTTTACGAAACAAAATCACTTACTGAAATGACGACAGAAGAATGGGAAGATTATGTGATTTAAGGGAAGTAAAAATGAACTGCAAGAGTGCAACTATGGAATGTACATTCAAGAATCTGGAATCTATTAAAGACGCATTGTTTTCTGCGCAGGATACAGCCTACCGGGATTTTCAGAGTAAGCTCGTGCCGACTTTGACGGCGGAGCAAATGATTGGAGTGCGCACGCCCGTGCTTCGGGAAATCGCAAAATCACTCTCGCACGCCCCGG
The DNA here is from genome assembly GCA_017395545.1 of Treponema sp. Lineage (GTDB taxonomy): Bacteria > Spirochaetota > Spirochaetia > Treponematales > Treponemataceae > Treponema_D. The sequence continues at coordinate 26,469 of JAFPUF010000074.1, forward strand.
AACTTTCCGCAAATTTTTTAGAGAACCTGCCGCACCAGTATTTTGAGGAGAATCTGATTCACTTTTTTGTCGTCTCGAATATAAAAGACTTTGACACCTGCATCCGCGAAGTGGAGCGATTTCTTCCCTATGTTGACTCCTGGCCGGTGTGTGACCAGGCAAGCCCGAAGGCCTTCAAAAAACAGCACGGAAAGCTTTTGCCGTACATACAAAAATGGATTGATTCAGATGAGGTCTATACGGCACGATTCGGTATGCGCATGCTGATGAACGAATTTTTGGGTGCAGATTTTAAGCACGACTTTCCCGAATGGGTCTGTAAACGGACGGATCGGAAGGGAGATAGCGAAGACTATTATCTTAAGATGATGGCCGCATGGTATTTTGCCACGGCACTTGCCAAACAGTGGGATGCGGTTCTGCCCCTTCTGGAAAAAAAGCGGCTGGAGAAATGGACGCACAACAAGGCGATTCAGAAGGCACTCGAAAGTTTCCGCGTATCAGACGAACACAAAGTGTATCTTCGGACGCTCAAAGTTTGAGAGAGTTGATAATTATAAGGATTTTTAGAAGGAGTTTATGAATTACAGACCTGCAACAGAATCTGATTTAGACGAAATCTGCCTGCTCATAAAATCTGCAGTCGCTGAAATGGAGCGGAATGACATTCCGCAGTGGGATGAGATTTATCCTGCCAGGGAAGATTTCGAGAATGACATAAAATCCGCCTCGCTTTTTGTCGGTGGACTTTGCGAAAATGAAAAAAAGAAAATTGCCGTGATTTATGCACTGAACAAAGAGTGCGACGAAGAATATAAAAAAGCAGACTGGCAGTTTTCCGGCGATTACCGGGTGATTCACCGTCTTTGCGTTCACCCGGATTTTCAAAACCATGGAATCGCACGAAAAACTCTGGAGCATATCGAAAAACAGGCGGCGACTCTTGGCGCAAAAAGTTTAAGGCTCGACGTATTCAGCCAGAATCCATTCTCGCTAAAACTGTATGAGCGCGCAGGCTATCATAAAACGGGCGAAGCGAACTGGCGGAAAGGGCTGTTTTATCTGATGGAGAAAGGGATATGATAGAAATTAAAAAATGTAGTGTAATTCCGGATGACAAATACATTTTACTGTAATTTTATTTAAATATAGAACATTAAACTGTAATGTGCTTGGGTGGCAAAACACGAAGAAATAATATCCTTAGATCTTCGAGTAATGAATCGCTATAAACGAAAACATTTTACACAAACTTGCAATCTTTTTGAATTAGTGTAAAATGTTTTTATATGAATCAAATAAAGCGTGAAATATATCTATCGCAGATACGAAAATATTATGACCTCGATTTAATCAAAGTTTTGACAGGTGTACGCCGCTCTGGAAAAATACTATATTTTTTTTGATGAAATCCAGCATGTTAAAGATTTTGAAAAAGTTCTTGCTTCATTCAGGGCAACGCTAAACTGCTCTCTATTTGTCACCGGCTCAAATTCTAAACTGCTCTCTGGCGAACTTGCGACGCTTCTTGTAGGTCGAACAGTAGAATTTAAAATCATGCCTTTTTCTTACAGCGAGGCGGTACAGTTATACTCGGAAAATAATAAAGAAATTCCTCAGGATTTTATTTATGACTATATAAAATGGGGTGGACTTCCGCAGCGTTTTGATTTTTCAGAAGAAAAGGATAGAAAATCTTATATCGAAAGTGTTTTCAAGGGTATCGTAGAAAAGGATATCTACAAGCGTGATTCTGAAATTGAAAAATATAAGTTCAATACGATTTCAGGATATATCCTCTCAAATGCCGGGAAAGAGTTTTCTGCACAGAATATTGTGAACTTCTATAATAATTCCAACGAAGCGAACAAAAAAACTTTTGAAAAAAAGACAATCTACAATTATCTTGAAAAACTTGAAAAGGCATATCTTATTTCCAGAGTAAAACGATTTAATATTGTTGGAAAAGAAATCTTAAAGACGATTGAGAAGCAGTACGCAATTGATTCAGGATTCAGGACAATTAATACAAATCTTGTAAATTATGAAGATACCTTCTTTTTGGAAAATATAATTTACAATGAACTGATTTTACGCGGTTATTCGGTTTATTCAGGAAAAACATACAAAGGTGAAATTGATTTTGTAGCGATTGACGGAAATAAAAAGTGCTTTATACAGGTTTCTTATCTTATGCCGACAGAAGAAATAATCCGAAGAGAATTTGAAGCCTTTAAGCCAATTAAAGATGCGTCACCGAAGTATGTTCTTTCGCTTGATAAGATAGACCTCTCACACGACGGAATAATTCATTTGAATATTGAAGATTTTCTTTTGCATAAAAGAGATTTACTTTTGTCGTAAGACATGAAAGCTCCAGGAAGAAAATCGGAGCGATTATTGGAAATAATCCTGATGCGAGGGAGAGGTTGAAAAATGGGTAGCGAAGTGTACTGTAAAATCGTACACTTGAAATAAATGGAGGAACTATGACAAAAATCTACTGTTACGACCGATGCACGACTTGTAGAAAAGCACTTGCCTGGTGTGATTCAAACGGCGTGAAATACGAGAAAATTGACATCAAAGGCGACCACCCGGACGAGGCTACCTTGCGTGAACTTCACAAAAAAAGCGGACTTCCGCTCAAAAAGTTCTTCAACACAAGCGGAATGTTGTACCGCGAGCAGAATCTTTCGCAAAAATTGCCCGGCATGAGCGAGGACGAACAGTTCAAACTTCTTGCAAGTGACGGAATGCTGGTAAAAAGGCCATTGCTTGTGACAGATAATGCAGTTTGTACAGGCTTTAAAGAAGCAGAATGGAAGGAAGTATTGGGAGTATAATCATGATTCAGATTTTCGGAACTAACAAATCTTTTGATACGAAGAGTGCGCAGAGATTTTTTAAGGAAAGGCGGATTGCTTTTCAGTTCGTTGACCTCAAAGAAAAAGAAATGAGCGAGGGTGAGTTTGACTCTGTTGTGAGCGCGATTGCCCGGACGGAAGGCAGTCGTGCTAGTGCGATTGAGGCGATGATTGACCAGAAATCAAAGGACTATGCCTCGATTGCCTATCTTGACGACAGCGAAAAAGAAGAAAAACTCTTCGAAAATCAGGTCGCACTTTTGAAGCAGCCTGTTTGTCGAAACGGTAAAACAGATGCCACCGTGGGAATGGCGCAGAAAGTCTGGGAAAGCTGGAAATAGATTCCGAGCCGTCGCTTATCTAGCAGACTCTCTTACAATCTTATATTCCTCGACCAGTTTTTCCATCGTGAATCGTGCATTTGCCGGGCTTGAGCTTGGAAGACAAGTACAGGTAAGTTCGAATTGTTTTTCGTAAATGTCAGCACAGTGCTTTTTCCAAAGGGCTGATGCCGTTTTCCCGGTAAAAAAGACATGATGGATTTTTGACTTTGTGAAAATCTCAGTGAAATCGTTCGGAATCTCTTTTTGTATCGAAGAATCGGCCGCTCCATCAATCTGACAGCTTGCGAGAACATCCCAAAGAGCGAGATTGTGCCGTAAAAGAAAATCTTTTCGCTCGGTAATTGCACTTTGCGTGTCGGGGGAGTTGTTCGCAAGGGAAAGCGTTTCGCCAAAAACGGCCGGGAGAACACGCCAGAATCTATTTTGCGGATGCATGTAGTAAAAGCCGACTTGCCTGCTTGCAGGGGAAGGCATTGTGCCGAGAAGAAGCACCGTGCTTTCGGGTGACCAGACCGGAGCGAGAGGATGTGTGACGAAGGAAGATTTTTCCATGTGGGAATTATAGCACGGAAACTTTATAAAAACATAAGAAAACACCCCTCTATATTGCTTAAATAAATTTTGGAGAGGCGAAAGGCTTTCATCGAGATTCTGAAAACCCGGAATCGTCAGGTGATTCTGCTTCTTCTGGATAAAATTGCGGAGAACGGCAACGAAAGTTTTATCTCGTTTCTTGAAGA
>JAFPUF010000075.1 GCA_017395545.1 Treponema sp.
AGTGATGATTTTAACCATTACTTACTTTGTAGATAATAGTTGGGTCAAGTTTTTGACGGACTCATAATCCTTTGGTCCTTGGTTCAAATCCAAGATGGCCCATTCGCGTAAGCGAATATGTAAATCACTTCCAATAGGCCAAGCGGGAGCGTAAGCGGACGCATGGCCCACTGTTACGAGGATTTCTAGTGCAAAATTGGAAATCCTTTTTTTATGCCTTACTGAACCTTGAGTCCTGAACGCATTTAATTTCGCTTATGACTTTATAGCCAGAATATTCACTTTCCAGAATTGTTTCGGCCCGTTCTACTGTGGCGTGGAAACTTGTCATACCGCGGAGTGTTACATTTTTGTCGTGAACAAGGACCCACAAATCGTCAATATGAAGATTGTGCTCAAAAATCAGCTTGTTTGCCATTTCCTGAGCCAGAATCAGTTCTTCTATGCGATTTTTCCCGGCCTCATCAATTTTTTCCGAGACATTGTTTTTTATTCCGGCACTAATCATTTCTGCCATCATATCAGGCGGACAGAGCGCAGTATTTATTGTCGCAAAAATCCATGAATGATCATTCAAATCATACTTGAAGCAGCTTTTGTAAAAAGCGGCCTGCTGTTTGTCTGATTTGTCTAGTATCTGAAGGGCTACTTTGTCATTTGTTGCCCCGGTAAGTTCCTTGATGTGGGTGAGCCGCTTTTCTTTTGTTGAGACGAAACGGAGTGCGATATGGTTCGGAACGTCTCTAAGAAAAAGAAACGCACCTCGTCCCATTATCACGCAGTTTCCTTCCTTCGCCATTTCAAGCACGACGGAACTAAGATAATTCAGGTATTTATCGCGATTTTTTGCAAATCTGTCAAAAAAACTCGGTTTTTTTTCGTCATACTTGACTAATTCTTCTTTCGGAAGACCTTTTGCGATTATCCGTCTTTCGATTTCTTTTTTGTCGTAGAAAGTGTAGCCGAGACGTCGGGCAATAAGCATTCCGATTTCGTCACCGAATGAGCCTGACTGTCTGGTTAGTGTGAGTATTGCCATTTTAAACCTCGGTCGATTCGCTTACGAAACAGGCGATTCCCTCGCCCATGTACTTCTCGCGGAGTTTTTCTACGATTGCGATGATTTTTCTGCAATCTTCCTCACTACAATAGATGATGTACATCATGTTGAGCTGAGGCCAGATTGCGTCTCCCAGGCGCGGGTTTGAAAAGCCCGCACCCATTACATTCGCAAGTTTTGTGTATTTGAGTCCGACCTGCTGCTCCTTGAATTCGGCAACAAAGTCTTCTTCGACGGCCTGAGAAAAGATTATTTCAACTCTTTTCTGAACGCCGGCGTGAATTTTAATATTCTCAAGATAACCCATTTTTGAACTCCTCCAGATTCTTTGCGGCTTTTGCTGCCTTTGCTTCGAGTTTTGCACGCTTTCTTTCATCTTTTGCGCGCTGCTTTTCTTCAGCTCTACTCATTTTTTCATCCTGAAGGTTGATTTTTCCTTCTTTGATGAGCTGGAGTCTGCGTTTTTTCTCCGCTTTCTTTAATCTTCGGTTATTAAAGATAAAATAAATAGTAGGCATGATGAAGAGCGTCATCATTGAACCGAAGGTCATTCCACCGAAGACTGTGAGCGAGATTGGCTGCATTGACTGAGAACCTTCCCCCGGGAAGAATGCCATTGGTGCAAGGGAAATTACCGTGGTTAAAGTTGACATCAAAATCGGGCGGAGTCGGTTTCTCGCAGCCTCGATGCACGCTTCCTGAAGTTCCATTCCGCGCTTTCTGAGGAGGTTCGTGTAGTCTACGAGAACGATACCGTTGTTAACAATCGTACCAACAAGAACGAGCATACCCATAATCGTGACGACATTGAGCTGAGTGCCGGTGAGGCCGTAAATCATAATTACGCCGATAAATGAGAGCGGAATCGTAAGAAGAACGATGAAGGGGTCAAGAAGTGACTCGAACTGTGACGCCATGACTACGAATACAAGGAATGCCGCCATTATGATAATCATACCGAAGTTGAGGACTGCCTCAATCATGTCTTCCATTGAGCCACCGAGAGAGACTGTTACGGCATCATCCTTCGGGATGTTGTCTGCAATGAGCTTTCGTACGCCTTCCTGACATACGCCGAGTGACATTCCGTCAACGCGGCTTGCCGTGACATGTACGATACGCGCTTGATTTTCACGATAAATTGTGACTGGGGCAGTAGTCTCCTCGTAGTGAGCGAAACTTGAGAGCGGAATTCTCATTCCCTGCTGGTTCATGACGGAAATTGAGTCCAAATCGTCGAGACGTTTTTTGTCTGCCTGAGAAAGACGGACGACAACATCGATATCTTTACCGCGCTCTGTGTAGCGGCTTGCGGTCGTTCCGTTGATTGCACCGTTGATTTCAGCTCCGACCGAGTAAATGTTGAGTCCGAATTCGTACATTTTGTCGCGGTCAACACGAATTGTTGCTTCTGGAAGACCGTCTTCCTGATCAGAAGTGACTTCCTGTACATAGTCACCGCCTTTTTCCTTGAGCATTTTTTCGACCATGGCTGCGTATTCACGGACAAGATTCAAGTCGTCAGATTTTACGGTGACATTGATGTCGCTTGAAGAAGATGCGCTGTTTGCATTCGCAGCGAATTTCAGGTCAGCACCAGGGAATGAATTGAAATATTTCCTGAGTTTTTCCTTCGCTGTTTTTTCGTTATCATAGCCCGGAAGTCGCTCTGAAGGCGGATACAGCGTGAAAGTGATTTTTCCGGTGTTTGTTTCTGCACCAGAAGAAAGCATGCTTGTTCCGCCGACCGTCATCGTGACATATTTAACGCCGTTGAGCTCCTGGGTCGCGAGATTTTCAAATTCGTGCATCGTGTCGTCGGTAATGTCGAGTTTTGTTCCCTGAGGAAGCGTGAACTGAACCGAAACGGTGTTTGCCGCAGACGCCGGCATGAAGATAAATCCGATTGCTTTGATGGAGACGATAGAGATGACGAAAAGTCCTACTAAAGTGAGAAGTGCTGCTTTTCTGTGGTTGAGAACAAAAGCAACGCCCTTCGCATATTTTTCATCGAGTTTTGCAAAGAAGTTGTTGAATGCACCGTTGACTGCAAAAGTGAAATCTGCAAGTTTTCCTTCTCCTTTTTTAGAAGTGTCAATTTTGTCGATTTTGAGGTATTTTGAAGTCAAAACCGGAACGAGACACATTGCGACGAGAAGTGAACAGGTGAGCGAGAAGATGATTGTCCATGCCAGATCATTGAACATCTGACCCATAATACCCAGAGTCTTTTTGAACATGAGCATCGGCGCAAAGATACAGATTGATGTGAGTGTTGAGCCGGTGATTGACATAACCATTTCCTGAGAACCAAGAATTGAAGCCACGCGCGGTTTTGCATCTCTCTGGCGATAAGCGTAGATGTTTTCCAGAACGACGATTGAGTTATCGACGAGCATACCGATACCGAGCAGAAGACCTGCCAGAGAAATCATGTTGAGGGTAAGTCCCTGGAAGTACATCAGCATGAGGGTAATAAAGACGGAAATCGGAATTGAAAGACCTACGATGACCGTTGATTTAATCGAACGAAGGAAGATAATCAGTACGAGAATTGCAAGAAGCGCACCAGTAATGACCGATTTTACGACCTCGTTGATTGTCTGCTCGATGATGTCGGTAGTGTTTGAAGTCTCGACAAGTTCAACATCGCTTGGAAGTTCTGCTTTGATTGAAGGAATTGCCTTGCGGATATTCCGCGCTGCAGTGACCGAGTTTTTGCCAGACTGTTTCTGGACTGAAAGAACGACACAAGGCTCCCCGTCAAGATAAGCCAGCGTAGCTTCCCGTTTGTAGCCGTCGTAGACATCTGCGACATCACGAAGGCGGATTGTGCGCACCTGACCTTCTGCCGTAGGTTTGTATGAGATTACGGTATTTTTGAGGTCGTCGAGAGACTGATATTTACCGCTTGTTTTAATCGTGTAGTTTGTGTCGCCGGAAGTGATAGTACCTCCCGAAGACTGGACGTTCTGCGCGCCGATAAGCTGTGCGACTGTCGAAATTGAAAGACCGTAAGCTTCAAGACGGTCGCGGGGAATATCGACATTGATGGAACGCTCTCGTCCGCCCGAAACTGTAGCTGAAGCGACGCCGTCAAGCTGTTCAAGCCGCGGCTGAACGACATCCTCTGCGTAAGTGCGGAGTTCCTCAGGAGTACGGCTGCCGCGCAGTGAGAGCGACATAATCGGCATCATTGAAGGGTCCATTTTAATTGTAATCGGGGATTTCGCGTCGCTCGGGAGGTAACTTCGAACAAGGTCAATTTTATCCCGGATTTCATTTGCCGCCGAATCAAGGTTAGTGCCGTAGTTCAATTCAAGGATGATAAGGCTCAGTCCTGACATAGAGCGCGACTGAATTTTTTTTAGACCGGAAAGTCCCGAAAGAGAACTCTCCATCGTTCGGGTCAGGCTCTGTTCAACTTCTTCAGGACCAGCTCCCGTATATGAGGTGTAAACAATCATGTACGGCAGATCCATGTCCGGGTACATGTCAACCGGAAGCTTAAAAACACAATAAACACCGAGCAGAACGGACATCAGAAAAATGAGGAATGTCGTCGTCGGTTTATTAACACATTTTTCAGAAATTGTCATCTAAAACCTCGTTATTTTGCTGAAATTACATTAACTTTTGAGCCGTCGTTCAGAAGAGTCTGACCTTTGATGACAACTTCTTCGCCGGTTTCGAGACCTTTTGTTATTTCTACGTTGTTGTCAACCGTGATTCCTTTTGTTACCGGTTTCAGGGTTACTGCTGCGGCTTCTTTGTCTGTTTTCTGTTTTGCGATTGTGAAGACATAATCTTTTCCGTCGCGGGTGACTATTGCCGATGCCGGAAGAATAATCGCATTTTTTACGCTCTCAGTGACAAGTTTTACGCGTCCGTACATACCGACTTTTACGCGGCTGTCAGGAGGATCAAGACGAAGTTTTACGCCCATTGTTCTGCTTGACGTGTCAAGAACCGGACTTACCTCAAATACTTTTGCTCCGAAAATTACGCCCGGATATGCGTCGAAAGTGACTGTCGCTTTCTGGCCGTTTGAAATTCTGCTTACGAAACGCTCTGCGATTGAGATTCTGATTTCGAGCTCGTCAGTGCGGGCAACCTTTGCAACGAGTGATGATTGAGAGACCGTCGAACCGACAGTAACCGGGAGAGATGTGATTCTTCCGGTTATTGGAGCTTTGACAGGGCTGTCATTGTAGACAACTCCGACACGCAGAGGGTTTACATAGGCTATGACCTGATCTTTTTTGACCATCTCTCCGACTTTTACGAGTACGTTTGTGATTTTTCCGGCCTGATCCGGCAGAACCATGACTTCGTTTACAGAAGCCACATCTCCGCCGAATTCGAGATAGTCGTCGAGGTTTCCTTCAACAGTTTTGTATGTAGAGACTGCATAAAGTGTCTCAACTTCCTTTTCTTCGCCTTTCGCTGCTTTTTTTGGTCCACAGCTCATAAAAGTGATTGCTGCCGCAAGGGAAGCAAGTGTAATTACAGATTTCGCAGTTTTTTTCATTTATTTCCTCCAAATTATTTCAAGAATATGTTTTATTTTGTAAGTGTTGTGTGTAATGTCGTTTCAAGATCCATGAGTGCTGAAATATAAGACATTTTTTTGCTCAGAAGACCAAGCTTAGTCTGATTGAGAGAATTTTCTGCATCTCGCAGGTCAAGAAGTTCCATAGTTCCATTGCGGTACTGCCGGGCAGACATGTCGTAATTTTCCTGTGCAACTTCAAGTGTTCGCTTCATAGAATCAATCTGTTCTTTTGCCTGATTGAGAGTATCAACTGCCGTTCTGACCTGAATCTTCTGATTTTCCTGCAGTGTTTCCATAGTAAGTTCAAGCTTAGCAATGTTTGCCTTTAAATCTGCTGCTTTCTGTCTGTTTGAACTGAATGGAAGCATATTTGTAAGATTCCAGGCAAGTGTTGCTGAAAAACTTCCGGAATCGTACCATTTATCATCGTTTCCAATATCATCTGTAAAACTGAATGCCTTTCCCATATAAACCGGCTGCCATGAATAATTGAGTGAAAGGGCAGGTGTATAGCTTGAAAGATTGAGGGCAGAAAGCTGCATTTTGAGTGCCTTGATATTCATTTGAAGCGACTGTATGTCCAGACTTGCATTTTTGTATTTTTCAAGCAGTTCGTCTGCATTTGCTTCTATAAAAACAGGCTCGATGGAACCTTCAAGTTCAATATTCGTTCCGACAGGAAGTCCAATTAAAAAGGCAAAGGTGTCAATCTGCTGTCTGAACGAACGTTCTGCATCTTCAACATTTGGTTTTGAGTTTTCATAATTGACCTGTGCCTGAAGCAGCTGGATTTTTGGAATTGAGCCGTTGCTGAAATTTGTGTTTGCCTGATTATACCGCTGACGTGCATTTTCCAAATTGTTTTTTGAATTTTTAAATTTTCCTGTTGAATCAAAAGACCGTAAAACAGCTTTTTAATGTTCACAATCGTTTCGTTGTTGCTCTGTTCCCAGGAGATTTTACCAACTTCATAATTTGCCTTTGCTGCACGAATCTGCTGAATGTATGCAAGTGAAAGATTGAGTCCTACTGAAACTCCTCCAATGACAGACCAGCGGTCTTCTTCATTCTGATAGTCAGTCGGGCTGTTTAATAATTTTGCACCTGCAGCCTGAAGAACAGGATCTGAGGAAGCACTAAAAATACCGCCAAAAGCTTTTGAAGTTGCATAGTTTGAAGGTGAATATTCTGTAGCACGGCTCATCGTTCCGCTTGCCTGAACTGTCGGCAAAAACACGTTCCACGAGTATTTTGAAGCCCTTGCCTTCAACTCAAGGTCAATGTCGTTGCTTTTGAGGGTACGGCTGTTTTTAAGCGCATATTCCACCGCTTCGTCTATCGAAAGTTTTACGACATCAGGTTCTGCCGCATTTTTGTTTTCAGTTCCGGTATTCTGTGAGAAAGTAAAACTTACTGCCACAAAACCAGCCAGAATCAGACCTGTAATTTTTTTCATTAAATTCCTCCAGCAATTATGCGTTAATTAAGCATTTATTTAATTCCATTCAGGATGTAATCAATCATAAGTGTGAAACCTTCCCGGTGTTTTTCGGGGCTCAGGTTTTTGCCCTTTGCTTCGACCAGAAACGCTATCGGAAGGCACCTTATCCAGCCCGTAATGACTTCGGGAGAATAGGGAAATCCCAGATCCGGGGAGATAACCCTGTCAGGAAAACGCTTTTCCCACGGAGAAACGCTTCCTTCGCTTTCGCAGTTCTCTTTGTTCTGCTCTGAGATATTCTCTCCGCCCATTAAAAGCCAGCCGCAAATCGGAATGATTGACGGCCTGTGCGAGAAATATTCCATCTCGCTTGCCAGCAGAACGATGATATATTCAGCGAAAGTTTTAGCCTCAGTCGAATTTTCGATGATGATTGTCTGCAGAAGCTGAAGTTCCTTGTTTACCAGAGACTTTATCATCTGATTTTTGTTGTCGAAGTATTCATAGAGGGAAGATTTTGCCATTCCGAGTTCGTCCGCAATTCTTTCGACCGTAACGCCCGGCATTTTGTACTTTTCGATAACGTTCGCAAGGGCGGTGAAGATTCTGTTTTCTTCCGGGAAAGTTTTCTGGTCAATTTTGCAGAGACTTATGAGTTCGCTCTGTCTTTCTGCTGAAATCTGTTCCGGATAAAGGTCGTCGGTTTTCTGAGTTGTGCCCCGGAGACCTGAAAGCAGGAGATTTACGATTTTGTCTCCGAAATTTTCCGGAGTCTCTGAAATCTGAGAATTCTTACGGAGTTTTTCCTGAACTTTTACGAAGAAGAAAATTGTCATTCCGGAAAAGACATGCTTTACGAATGCGGCGATGTCTGAGCGGAAATTCTCAAGGTAAGTGTTTTCGTTTCCTTTTTTTACAAAAGAAATATTGCTTTCATACAGTTTTTTGAACAGCCGTTCTTCATAATTTGGTGTAGAAGACATCTGTGCGATGAGATAATTGATGTGTGTAGGGTTGTGGACAAAATATTCTACAAGCTTTCCGAGTGATTTTTTTGTATTTTCGATGTTTGAGCTGTTTATTTCTTTAAGAAAATCGGAAAGATTCTCAACGATAAGGTTTTCCATTGCGTCGAGAAGTGCATCTTTGTTCGTAAAGTGACGGTAAATTGCCGGCTTCGAGATTCCAACTTTTGCGGCCAGTTCGTTCATTGAGAACGATGTGAAACGCGGAGTCTCAAGGAATGAGAACGCAGTGTCGAGAATGATTTCTTTTGTAGATTTTGAATTTTCACTCTGAATCATAATGTTACCGAACAGACGGTAACTAGAGTGTACCGAACAGTCGGTAACTTGTCAACGCGGTTTTTAGGAAATTACGGCACTTGACGAGTTATTTTACAAGTTTGTTCAGAGTTGCATCCCGCTGACGCCAGTTTTTGTCGACCTTTACCTGCAGATCCAGTTCGATTTTGTAATCGAAAATCTTTCGGAGCGCTTTGATGCTTTCAACACGGATTGTTTTTATCATCTGTGCGCCTTTTCCAATCAGAATTCCTTTCTGGCTGTCTTTTTCTACGCACAAAAATGCACGGCACCACATTTTTGTCGGGGAGCGCATTTCCATATCTGCGATTTGAACATAAACTGCGTGCGGAACTTCCTGGTCGAGGCGGTTGATTGCCTGCTCGCGGATAATTTCCGCAATCCTGAAGTCTACTTCCTGATCTGTGTAAAACTCTTCGCTGTAAAGATGAGGGCCCGGTTTTGCCATGTCGTAGAGTGCCTTTAAGACTTCGTTGATTCCGACATCATTTTTTGCGGAGATTTCAAAAATACGGTTTTCCGGCACGCCGGGTAAGTTCGCCTTTATGAATTTGCGTACATGCTCACGGAGTGGTTTAATATCGTCGATTTTGTTGACTGCGATTACGATTTTATCCTGGTGGCTTTCAAGAAGGGCTGTGATAAGACGCTCTTCTTCGGCACAGTTACGGGTTGAGTCGATGATATACAGGATTAAATCTGAATCTGCGAGCTGATCGGTGACAATCGTGCGCATTTTGAGGTTCATCTTTTTTTCGGAGTCGTGGTAGCCCGGAGTATCTACAAAAACGAGCTGTCCCAGGGAAGTGTTGACGATTCCGCGGATTGCGTTTCTGGTTGTCTGGGGCATTGCGCTTACAATCGAGACCGGTTCTCCCGCTGCTGTGTTCAAAAATGTGGATTTTCCGGCGGAAGGACGGCCGATAATCGTGACGAGAGCGGTTTTATCACCGACAGGAGGCTGGTTTTCCTGGTTTTGTGAAAGATTTTGTTCTTCTGTAAGAGTTTTATTTTCAGTCATAGAGCGAGTTTATCATATATCTCCCGAAAAAAAAAGAAGTGGTTTTTTTTTGAAATCCGTGGTATTCTAATAGATACAATGAAACGCATACTTACTTTAGCCGTCATCTACATTGCCTCAATGTTTCTGGGCATGGTGGTTTTTGCGACGCTTTTTATGTTCAGCTGCAATCTCACATCTTTTGTTACCGGCGTTGAGTCTTCTTTCTTTTCCGTGCATTTTTTTATGACGGGGCTTTTTCTTTCAGTTCCGCTTGTCTGCATTCTTGTTCATCTTCTTTTTGTTTTCTATCAAATCCGTCATCCGCAAAAACAGATTCTTTCTCTTGTAGTCTATGTTGTTCTTGGGGCACTTTCCTGGCTTGTGGTAATTCCTGCCGACCTCAAGCTTATCTCGCGCTACGAGAGCGATACAATTTCTTCTCGAGTCGAAGCGTCCTCTGCAGGCGTTTTCCGAAAGGAAGAGAGCGGGGTTTATTATTATTCCAGAATTACCGAAGACGGCAGGGCAGACGGAATCTTTTTTGATACCACAGGCTATCTCGGGAAGGAAGGCGTGGTCGTTCCGCTGTACGATGTTTCCGTAAAAAACGAGTCGGCTTTCCCTTATTCTGACATCCTCATTAAAAATTCCCTGCAGCCTTCAAAACTTGTCACTTATCCTCTGGCTGTCTACAATTCGCTTTTAACTTCGGCGCTTTACAGTTCTTCGCTCGGATTTCTTGCATGGCTTGCGTTTGCTTCGATGGGGCTTGCGCTTCTTTCAGCATATGGCCTTCAGTTCGGAAGTTCATGGAAGCTTGCGAATGTTTCTTTTGTGATCTGCACGGCCATCGTAATTCTTTTTGTCAATTTTCTTTATTACATGAACGTTATGCCTGATATTTTTAAGGAAATTGCGGTAAAACTGTCAGAACTCACCGGGGCAAAAGACCCGCTTATCATCCTTATCAACCTTATTTTTACGGCGCTTTTCACCGTTTTCGGCGTGTTCATGGGGCTTTACCGCTTTGGAAGTTCAAATTCGGAGACTGAAGAATGAGAAAAACAGCAGTTATCGTGGCAATTTACGCAGGCCTGGCTTTTGCGGTCTGTATTCTGATTTCATTCCTTACAAAAAATGTGCCTGTTCTTCTTGAAGGGGAGCAGACTTCTTACATTCTTACCCGCGGATTTTTATTTTTCTGCCGTTTCCTGCCGTCCCTCGTTTTCAGCGCTTTCCTTATCGGCTGTGCGATTGCTTACGGAAAAAATGCGGACAAGGCGCAGGTCAAATATTCTCCGCAGATTATGGCTCTTTTTCGTAAGACGATGATTTCTTCAATTGTCATAGTCCTTGGAATTTCATTTATCACCGAAGTTTTTGTTCCTCTTTTTGAAGCACGCCAGTCAAGGGCAAAGGTAAAGCCGGTTCTTTTTTCAGAATTTATGAACCTCAGCCGCGAGTATTATGATGCCGGAAATATGAATCTTGCGTTTGAGTATTCTTACAACGCCCTTCTTTTAAATCCTAAAGACAAGGATGCGCTTTTTATCAATGAGCATGCGGGTGCAGAGTTAAATTCCCTCAAAATGGTTCTTGACCGTCATGCAAAGGAAGAAATTGAACAGGCACCGGAAAAACTCACTTTCAAGCCTGTCAACGAAGTAAAAGGCGAGACAATCACTTCCCTTCTGGTTAAGGCAAAAAAAGCGATGGAAGAAGAGAACTGGTTCGATGCCCATTATTATGCATATCTTGCGGTAGAAGTCGGCGGCGACAAAGACATAAACCTTGAAGAAGCAAACCGCATGGCAAGCGAGGCATGGAATCATCTTTTTGATCCGACCGTCATAAAAGAGAGCGATGAGCAGATTTTGTTCAGAAAAAAACGTGAAGCTTACCGTGCCCTGATTCGCGGGGACAATGTTGAGGCCTACTATCAGTTCCTGGAAATCTCTAATTTTTCAGATGTTGCTGCCCGAGATCCGGATGTCTCGAAATTCCTTGCGATTGCGAGCGACCGTGTTGAAAACCAGTGTTTCTTTATCGAAGAAGTTGAGAATCTGCGTCGTTTTGAGTCGTATAACAACGTTTATTTTTCGATTCCGCACGCTGACGGATGTCGTGACGTAGTTTTTATCCGTGGAATTACGCCTGTAAAAAATTCTGGCAGAATGATTCAGTATCTGCGCGGTTTTTCTCTTTTCACATATTCAGCAGACGGAAAATTCATCCGTTCAATGTATGTTCCTTACGCAAAAATGCTTTCTGAAAGGGCTTCGACATTTGACGAGTCTTCAAAAAATCTTTTTGGAATCCGTGATGATTTTAAGAATGTTCCTTACTTGATGCTTGAGAGCATTTCAAAGAATGACAGAAGCGGCCGTATTTCTCCGGTTTACGAATACGATGCCGATTATTCCCGAAAAAATGACCCTTACTTAAGCTCGTATTTTGTTCTTGGGCTTCCGGTTTCGGATTTCAACCTGCTTTGCGATGCTACGAATGGTTCGTCAAAGATGAGCCTTGTTTCCCTTATCAGGTTTCTGGATAAAACGAGGGAGTACGGCTATTCCTACGAAGTCTATAATTCTGATTTTGTGTACCGCGTCACTTATCCTTTGATTATGCTGATTTGCTGCATTTTTCTGGCCTGCATGGCATGGAACTACCGCCTGAAAGACGAGCAGCTCTTCAAATTCAAGTGGATTTTTTTGATGCCGCTCTTAACTTTCATTCAGTATTTTGCCCTTGAGTGCGGATTGTATGTCTGCAAGGTTCTTAATTACGCCCTGGTCATTCTTCTGGGAAGCTGGGCAATTATTGTGAGCGTTTCACTCCTGGTTTTGATTCTGATTATCGTGTGCTTTAATTTCGTATCACGAAAAGCGGATTAGGTCGGGTACTACCGCCACAGACGGCGGTAGTTTTTTTATTTTCTGCTGCTATTCTTCGATTTCGACCTGTTCGATTCTTGCTCCGAGCGAGCGGAGTTTTTCTACGAGGTTCTCGTAACCTCGTTCTACCTGGTACACGTTTGAAATTTCGCTTTCGCCCTGTGCGATTAATGCCGCTATTACCATTGCCATACCTGCGCGTACGTCCGGGGAAACGAGTTTGTCACCGTGAAGGGTGCAGGGGCCTGAGACAACGGCACGATGCGGATCGCAGAGAGTGATGCGTGCCCCCATTGAGATTAATTTATCAACGAAGAACATTCGGCTTTCAAACATTTTTTCAAAAATCAGGACAGTGCCTTCGACCTGAGTTGCGACGACAGTCATAATCGAGGTTAAATCCGGCGGAAAACCCGGCCACGGAGAGTCGTCGATTTTTGGAATCATGCCGCCGAGGTCTGTGTTGACTTTCATTTCCTGGCCTAAATCTACCGTGAGCCTGTCGTCTTCGATTGTCCAGCGAATTCCGAGTTTTCCAAAAGCAACGCGGAGCGGGCGCATGTCTTTTGCATTAACGCCAGTGATTGTGATTGAGCCTTTTGTAGCTGCGGCAAGGCCGATGTATGAACCGATTTCCATAAAATCAGGGCCGATTGCAAAATCTGTTCCGTGGAGTTTTTTTACGCCGTCGATGGTGAGGATGTTGCTTCCGATGCCGCTGATTTTTGCTCCCATTGCTACGAGCATGTTGCACAAATCCTGAACATGAGGCTCGCTTGCGGCATTGTTGATGATTGTGCGGCCTTCTGCAATGACAGCCGCCATTACAGCGTTTTCGGTTGCTGTGACGGATGTTTCGTCAAGGAAGATATCTGCTCCGACGAGCTTGTTGGCGGTAAAAGTGAACGGGCCTTCGACAGAAATGCGTGCTCCGAGTTCCTGCAGTGCGAGGAAGTGAGTGTCTACACGGCGCCGGCCGATTACGTCACCACCCGGAGGAGGAAGAACCGCTTTTCCGGTGCGGGCTACAAGAGGTCCTGCAAACAGGATTGAAGCCCTGATTTTTTTGCTTAATGTTGCAGGAATGTCAGAAGTTCTGATCAGTGAGGCGTCAATTTTCCATTCGTGCTCACCGATTTTTTCGACATTGGCTCCGAGAGCCTGGAGAATCAGAAGCATTACGCCCGTATCTTCGATTTGCGGGATATTTCGTAAAATAACCGGTTCTTCGCTTAAAAGCGTTGCGGCGATACACGGCAGGGCCGCATTTTTGTTTCCGCTGGCGGCAATTGTTCCGCGAATCGGGATTCCGCCTTCAATTCGATATATGTGCATTTTTCCCCTCTTTTTTACCCGTTAAAACTGCATTCTTAAGAATCTGATTATATCACAATCCTGTCGGAAGGTCGATAAAGATGGTTTGCAAGCCTTTGTCTTCTTCTAGCCTTTTCTGTACGAGCTGAACGCCGACAGTTTCGGTGTTGTAATGTCCGCCTGCAATTACGTTTATGCCAGCTTCTTCAATTCCGTGGAAATCTTCATGACTGACTTCGCCGGTGATGTAGGCGTCTGCACCGATTTTTACTGCCTGTTCAAAGTCTTCGCCCGCACCGCCTGAAATGACCGCAACTTTTTTAATCTTCTTTTTGCCGAAAGGAAAGATGTGAGCCGGTTTTTCGCCGTTCGGGAAGAGTTTTTTTGCAAGTTCATCGAGTGTGCATTCTTCGGGAAGTTCCCCGCTTGCTCCGAGCGTCATTCCGCGCCATTTTCCGAATGGTCGTACTTTTTCAAGACCGAGCCTTTTTGCAATCCCGAAGTTGTTTCCGACGAATTCGTTTGCGTCAAGCGGAATATGATAGGCGATTAAGGCAAGATCATTTTTGATGAAAGAAGCGACGCGTTTGTAGTGGTTTCCTGTTATTGTTTCGCAGTGCCCCCAGAAAAGACCGTGATGAACGAAGAGAACGTCCGCTCCGGATTCTGCCGCTTTTTTTGCAGTTGCTTCACAGGCATCTACGGCAAATGCGACTTTTTTGATTTGTTTTCCATCTGGTTCTGAATTGGAAATCTGAATTCCGTTAAGGGAAATGTCAGAATCGTAGTCTTCCTTGTGGAGGAAAGAATTGAAATACCGGTTGAGTTCAGTCAGTGTCATTTTTTTATTTCCTCTATCGTTTTGTTTGCGACATATCTTGGAATGAAAAATTTATTTTCACGTTCGATACCCATAAGTCTTGCGAGCGGAACATCTGTCTGTTCGATGAAGCCGTATCCGCTGGTTTTGTATTCTTCAACCCTGTTCATTGAGAAAAAGCCTTTTGCATTGGAGTACGGCTCGGTGTTGAACTGGTCGATGACAGTGTAAATTGACTCGAAATCAACTCCGTCTACGATATAAAAACATTTTGTGTCGTCTCCGAAAATTTCGAGTGCGAGTTTTGTGAGCGCAGAATATTTTTTTGTTGCAAACGGTTTTTCTTCTTCGATAAGAGCGGCAATTTTTTCATGGTTTGCGATGTCATTGCAAAGGACTGTGAATCTTTTGAAAGTCTTTGATTCAATAATATACTTTGAGAGAGCGGAATCTGAATCTTTTGAAAGAAGGTACAAATCTTTCGTGTAAAAATCAGCCGCCATGACTTTGAAACCTTTCTGAGCCAGAATCATAAGATAAGGTTCGTAATTTTTTACTGTTGCCCGAAGTCCTGGTGAGAAAATGAGGACAGGGTTTTCTGCGTAAATCTCACGGTTTATGTCGTCTTTGACAATCGGTTCGTAAATATAAAGATTGCCCGAAAAACGTTCCCCTTTTAAAAAACTTTCCCTGATTCTGAGATTCTGAGTAGTTCCGGTAAGAGTTTTTTGCGTGCGGATGATTTCAAAATCTGAGGGAGAATATTTTACGGGGCGGAGCACGACCAGAAGCGTTCCAAGTGCAAGCGTGAGAAGAAGTGAAATTATTGAAAAAATGATGAAAACGACGCCGTAATGGTCAACGATGAGCCCTGCATAGAGCCTTAGAATTGAGCGGAAATTCGTAAAGAAGACCAGAAGTGCAACAAGAAAGACTGCGACACTTGGAACAGAAAAATCAAAGCAGAAAAAATTGAGGACTGAAATTATAAGAGCCGCCGGCGAAAAAACCGCAAATGAGTCAATACGTTCGTTTTTTAAGAAAAAAATTCTCGCAGAGCAAAAGAAAATAAGAACGAGAACCAGCATTTGCGCAAGAAAACAGTCAAACATAATTTCCTACCGTTCAGTATTTTCGCATAAATTTATCAAAACTTCCACAGCCTTTTCCATCTGCTCGAGGCTTGCCCATTCTGTGCGCGAGTGATAGTTGTGTCCGCCTGTGAAGATGTTCGGAGTCGGAATGCCCATTTCGGTGAGGCGTGAGCCGTCGGTACCGCCCCTGATAGGAACGAATTTCGGTTCAACACCAGCTTTTTTGTATGCCGAAACCAGATTTTCGATTACATCCGGCCTGTCCCTGAAACCGTCTTTCATGTTGAGGTATTGCTGAGTGTGAGCGACATCTGCTTTTCCGCCGAAACTCTGTGAGACAGCGAGCGCAAGGGTATCAATCATGGATTTGCGTTTTTCCATTCCGCTTTTGTCAAAATCCCTCAGGAATATCGTGACTTTTGCGCTTTCAATAGAGCCTTCAATTGACATCGGGGCGTAAAATCCTTCGTAGCCGTCTGTCGTTTCTGGAGATTCCTGACGCGGAAGGTTTGCGACGAAACTTGAAGCCATTGTGACGGCGTTGACGAGTTTTCCGCGTGCGCTTCCCGTATGAACGGAAACTCCCGTAAATGTGATTTCGCTCTTAAATGCGGTGAAACACTCTGTTTCGAGTTCTCCGATGTGGCCGCCGTCAACAGTGTAGGCGAATTTTGATTTTATGAGCGAGAGCGGAACATTATCCATTCCGTGACCGGTTTCTTCATCCGGAGAAAAACAGACTTCGATTTCTCCGTGCTTTATCTCAGTATTTTTCACAAGATATCCGATGGCTGTCATGATTTCAGCGACTCCGGCCTTGTCATCTGCTCCGAGGAGGGTAGTTCCGTCGCTCGTGATGATTGTCTCACGGTTCTGTGCAGAAAGGGCAAGTTCAGAATCATTCTCAGGCGACAAAACATCTTCTGATTTAAGGACGATTTTTTCACCATTATAATTTTCATGAACCTGTGGATTTACGTCCTTTCCGCTGACTTCTTCAACAGTGTCGATGTGTGCGAGAAGGCAGAACGGTTTTAAGTGCTCAAAACCTGCGCTCGCAGGCAGTTTTCCGTAGACATAGCATTTTTCTGTTGTCTGAACATCCTGAAGACCAAGAGATTTTAGTTCTTCTTCAAGAATTTTTGCCAGCTCAAACTGATTTTTAGTCGAAGGCTGATTTCCTGAATCTGCTGAAACGGAATCTGAAGTCGTCCAGACCTTTACATATCTCAAAAAATTTTCCAGTACTTTTGATTTCAATTCTTCTTTCTTCATATTTTTATTATAGCAAATTTCAAATTATTGAACAAATCACGGAAATTCTTTAATATAGAAACAAGATGAACGAATTAATAACAGACTTTATTGAAAAAAATGTAATAGATTCCTTGCAAACCCTGCTTTCTTCCGCTGAAATTTCCGAAATCTCAAAATCTGCGGTGGTTGTTGCCAGCCAGTTCGGAAGCGGTTTTGACATTTCAAGCGACGAGAGCGTTCAAAAATTAATCATTTCCTTCAAAAAGAACCTCACTCTGCTCATTCAGAAAACCTGGGTCGATAACGAGGACGTTTCCCTCAAGGAAGAAATCCTTGTAAAACTCGATAAATACTGCGCTTCCATCGAAAACAACAAATGGAGCGATGTTTTTGCTTCTTTCATATCAATTCTGGCCGACGTAATCTACCTTATGTTCGGCGATATGTCAAAAACTGAAGAATTCGCTGAGTATGCGCTCCGCATTGACCCTGAATTCGGTATTTTCTGGTGGTATGTAAACTCACTCCCAAAAAAGAACGAATGGTCGAACGAAAAAAACAAAGCCGTCATGCTCATTGCGATGTTCTTCCTTGCAAATTATTAAGCTTATGAATATTTCAAAAATCTGTGACAAACTCCGTGCTGGAAGCGATACCCTCGCTCTCCAGACTGCAAGCCAGAAAAACACTGCACTTTCTGCAGTAATTTCTTCAATCGAAAAGAACCGTGCTGCAATTCTTTCTGCCAACGCTGAGGATGTCGCAGCGGCCCGCTCAAAAGGAATGACCGAAAGTCTCGTTGAGCGTCTTGCCCTTGACGACAAAAAAATCAATTCCATCATCGATTCAATCAAAATAATCATCTCGCAGATTGACCCGATCGGTGAGGAAACTGCCGGCTGGAAAACTCCGAACGGAATGACAATCCGCCAGATTCGTGTTCCTCTCGGAGTCGTTGCGATTATCTACGAAAGCCGCCCGAATGTCACAGCAGACGCTTTCTCACTTGCCTACAAAAGCGGAAACGCAATTCTTCTCCGCGGCTCTTCAAGTGCACTCAAATCAAACAAAGCGATTGTTGCCGCAATCAAAGAGGGTCTTTCTTCAAGCGAAGCTCAGGGATTCGGTGTTCCGGAGGCGATTGAACTTGCTCCATGTGAGAGTCACGACGAAGTTCAGGAAATTCTCACTGCTGTGGGTAAAGTCGATGTAGCACTTCCAAGGGGCGGCGCAAAACTCATAAACATGGTCGTAGAGACGGCGAAAGTTCCTGTAATTCAGACAGGAGCCGGTGTGTGCCATCTCTATGTTGACGAAAGCGCAAATCTCGAAATGGCAGAAGAAATCGCATGGAACGCAAAAACACAGCGTCCCGGAGCCTGCAATGCAATTGAGTGTATCCTTGTAAACGAAAAAGTTGCAGAAGAATTCCTTCCAAAACTCGCAAAGAGATTCGCCGGTACAGTAGAGCTTCGTGCAGATGAAGAATCATACAAAATTCTTAATCTGTGTAAATCTGAGAAATCTGTGGTTTCTAAAGCTTCCGATGATGATTTCGGATTTGAATTCCTTGATATGATTTGCGCTGTCAAAGTCGTGAGCGATGTGAACGAAGCGATTTCTTACATCAACACTCACAACACAAAACATTCAGAATGTATCGTGACGGAAAACCGGGCAAACGCAAGGCTTTTCCAGGCAAAAATTGACGCAGCCTGTGTCTATGTAAATTCTTCAACACGATTCACGGACGGCGGAGAATTCGGCTTCGGCGCAGAACTCGGAATCTCGACTCAGAAACTTCACGCCCGCGGTCCTATGGGAATCAAAGCACTCACAACAACAAAATACCTCATTGACGGCGATGGTCAGGTTCGCTAAAAAAAGCTGCTGAGCAGGCAAATTCCTGGGGGTAAAATAGGGGAAGAGACTCCGCCTACTTCCGTACTTTCCGAAGAATCACTTTTACAATCTCGTCTTTCGTAATCACAAGAAGCACGACCCCGACCACACCATAGCAAATAGCCGTGATTGCGAAAGGAAGACCGTATCCGAGCAGTCGTCCGTGTCCTTCAAAAATCGGAAGAACTGCTTTCCGCACGAAAAATGCCGGAACGCAGGCGATTAACGAAAGAACGACCAGTTTGACCGCGTAAAAAATCGTTCCCAAAGTGACAGATTTTACATCAAGACTCTGATTTTTCTTTAAGAACACAAAAAGTGCGACCGTGTTCGTAAAACTTGCCACAGAGAGGGCGAGTGCGATTCCTGCTCCTGTGCCGTCGTTGTGCAGAATTATGACTGCGAACGCAAGGGCGATATTCACCGCAAAACCGATGATTCCAGCGACCGTGGGCGATTTTGTGTTTCCCTGTGCGTAGAAAGCCGGCGAAATGATTCGGTTGAGCGCAATGAAGAAAAGGCCCGCAATGTGCATTCTGAATGCGACGAGGGTGAGCCGGACTGATTCATCGCTGAATTTTTTTGATTTGTAAACCAGCGAAATGATTTCTTCTCCGCACAAAAGACTCAAAAATGTGATTGGAATCGAAATCAGTGCCATGATTTTTGCCGCCTGGACGAGCATTTTGTTGAAGTCTTCCCAAAGTTGTTTTTTTGCTAAGCCGCTTAAGTCAGGAAGAATTACCGTTCCGATTGAGACTGCAAAGATTCCCAGAATAAGTTCCTGTAAACGGAGCGAATACTGAAGAGAGGAGACGATTCCTGTTCCCGCTTTTCCTGCAAGGGCCGTTGAGACGACATCGTTGAGCTGATAGCATGCCATTCCGATAATCGTCGGGACAATCAGCTTCATTACCTGTCTGGTTCCCGGATTTGTGAAGGCTTTTTTTAGCGTGGTGAAATGGAAAGTCCAGCCGGTTTTTAGCACGAACGGAAGCTGAAAAAGTGCCTGAATACAGCCGCCGGAAATTACGCCGATAGACATCGCCCGTGCCGCCATCTGAGCCTTGATTTCAGAATCTTCTATGCTGCCGGTGAGAATCGGAGTGAGGATGTAAGTCGCCGCAATTACGATAGAATTGAAAAGAACCGGAGTGAAACCGGAAGGCGAAAAAATCTTTACACCGTTAAGAATTCCCTGAAAGAACGCTGCAATTGAAATCACCACGAGGTACGGAAACATAACCCGGGTAAGAATCGTAGTTTCGTGGAGAAGGGCAGAATCACTGTTATCAAGAAAAATTTTAACAATCAGAGGTGTGAGCAGGATTCCCGCAAGGACGACACAAGTTGTCAGAAAAGTGATAAGAGTGAGGGTTGCGCTCAAGAATTCTTTGATTGTCTTTTTTCCGTCGTCAGATTCGCCGTCTTCGAGATAGCCTTTGAAAGTCGGAATAAAAGCCACTGAAATTGCGTTCTCGGCAAAAAGACGGCGCAGAAGGTTCGGAATCATAAAAGCGATACCGAAAGCGTCTGCATATTTTGAAGTTCCTAAGAAAGCCGCCTTTGTCATTTCGCGCACAAGACCTAAGATGCGTGAACAAAGCGTAAAAAATGAAAGCGAAAGCCCCGCCGAAAGGAGCGATTTTGTTTTTGACATAATCTGATTATCGGAGAAAAACCTGTCTATTTTAAAGCCGCGATTCTTTCCAGAAGAGGCGGATGGTTGTAGTTGAAAACGCTGTAAATCTTCGGAACCTGAATTTCGCTCAGATTTTCTCTGTTCAGCTTGATAAGGGCCGTGCAGAGGTGCTCACCTGTTCCGCAGATTTTCTTTGCGAAGGCGTCTGCCTGAAATTCATCTTTTCTGCTGAAATAATTTGCGAGCGGCGTGAAAATCGTTGCCCAGTCTCCGAAAACGAGGCTCAGAAGGAAGACTCCGATAAACATCATCTGGTATGGAACTTCATCGACATTCAGGAATCCGAAGCCTGTGTACAAAAGCGGAAGTTTGATTAAAAAACTTGCTCCAAAAAGAAGAATAAAACTTGCCGGAACCATAAAGAAGAGTTTTTTGAGAATATGGTGATGCTTGTAGTGTCCGAGTTCGTGCCCGAGAACAGACTCGATTTCGTCCGTCGTGAGCTGCTCAATCAAAGTATCGTAAAGAACTACGCGTTTTGATTTTCCGAAGCCCGTAAAATATGCGTTTGAATGACCTGAGCGGCGGGAAGCGTCCATCACAAAAAGACCGCTCGCCTTGAATCCGCATTTTTTGAGAAGTTCTTCAAGCCTGGTTTTGAGTTCACCGTCTTCGAGGGGAGTGAATTTGTTGAAAAGAGGTGCGATAAAAAGCGGGTAAATCACCGAAAGACCTAGACTGAACACGAAATAGACGCAGCCGAGCAGAATCCACCACCAGTCGCTGGCATATTTGAAGAGTGCTGTCATTATCAGAAGAAGGGGAGCCATAATCACCATGTTGATGATGAATCCCTTGATTTCGTCTCCGAGCCACATTCCGAAAGTCATATTGCTGAAGCCGAACTGCTTTTCAATGCCGAATTCTGAATAAAGCGCGAACGGTAGTGAAAGAATTGCGCCCGGAATCCCGCCCAGAAGAAGAAAGAGGAACGCCGCAAAAAAAGAATTGTCTGTCCACGACCAAACCCATCCAAAAAGAGCCGGATAAAAGCCTGAGAAAACAAGATAAAGCGAGAGAACTGTTTCCAGCAGGAAGCTCGGAATCCAGAGTTTGTATTTTGCGTCTTCATAGAGACAGGTTTTATTGAGAGTTTCAACGTCAACCTGGCCGTTCAGAATCTCAGGAATTTCGCGGCCGTGCTTACTTCGGAAAGAAAAATCAATGCGTTCAAGAAACATTTCCAGGATGAGGCTGAAAAAAGTACCTGCTAAAAAAATCAGAACGAAAATATTGTGAAAATCCATAGGGCGCGAATTCTAGCACTTTTTTGATTTTCTTTCTAGGAGAGGAAAAATCTCTAAAATTTCCAGTATTTTTTTTAGACAAAGGCCCGATATTAAGTTATAATGATGAGAATCTAAAAAATGTCTCTGATAATAAAAGTAAAGTATGATTGATATTTTGGATTTTAAACTTTGAAGGAGACGGCCTATGAAAAAATTACATCTTCTTATAATATCAGCCCTGTCACTCGGATTTTTTGCGTGCGATGATTTTTCAAATTTGGGCGTGCCTGAGAGCCTTACGATAAAGCAAAAGGCTAATTACGAGTTTTCTCTCGGCGGTTCGTCGTTTTTGATCAACGAAAAACTGGATTCTGAATCTCTGCAGAATACTCTCAATGATGAAAACTCAGAATCAACTCTTTCGGTTTACGATTACAATCCGACCGAATCAGATGATGCCGTTCAGCAGTATATTCTCAATTATCAGATTGAGGGAATTCAGCTTGGACTTACCGCAGATTCTGACATAAGCACAATCGAGTTCGATACAAAATTCGAGGCTCCGGATTTCTCTTCTCAGATTGCGAGTAACCTTACGCTGACAGGACATACTTTCCCTGCTATAGAACCGGGAACGAGCGCATCTTTGCCAGAAACAGAATTCTATTTTAATATCACATCACCGACATTCAGCACGATGCTTATCAGAAGCGGCACTCTTGAGGTAACTGTCTCAACATCCGACAGTGTTACTTCTGGTTTTGTAATGAATGCGAGCATAACCCTTACCGACGCTGATGAAAATGTTATTGCAGGGCCTTCCGATCCTCAGAATCTTGCTTCTGGCGGAACAGTCAGTCTTGACCTTGCCGGAAAAACCCTTGTACAGAATATGAAAATTTTTGTTACGGCAGACCTTTCAGGAGGAACCCTCGGAACAGAGCACACATACAGTGTTGAGGCCTCCCCGAACAACATAAAGTTTGACACAATCAAAGGCCTTACAATGTCTGCCTCAGACCTTGGGGCTAATGCGACAATCGAAATCGAAAAGGACTTTGAATTAAACGGAATTAATAATTCCCTGAAGTCTGCAACAATAAAAGACGGAAGCCTGTCTTTCTCATGTTCATATCCTGAGGGATGGAGCGGAATTGTCGTTGATGAAGACCATTTCGTTCTGTATGGCGGAATTGAGCTTGATGAAAATGATTTCGAAAAAAAGACAGACGATCCGGCTTATATTCTGTATGAGTATTCTGACCTGAAAAACAAGTCGGTAAAGCCTGCGAAAGTCTACACTTTTGATAATTCCGGCAGCACTACGGAAAAAAGTTACATCAGTTTCCATCTTGAGAACGCAACGATTGTTTTTGCAGATACGGCAAACGGTGAAAAAGACGAGATTGTATTAAACGGTTCCTGCGATATAAAAGAAATCGACAATCTTGTAGTTGACGTAAGTAAGCTCGGAGAATTAAATACAGGTACAGACAACGAGATTGACACAGGAATCAGTTTCGGAAGTCTTCTTTCTAACCTTCTCGACAATGAAGATGACGAAGTAAGTAAACTTCTGGATAACATTGAATTCTCTGATATTTCCGGCTGTCTCCTTATGACTTATCCTGATTCGTGCAGCAACGCGCTTGAAAGCATTGCTTTCTCTGGAAGTGTCACGGCAACTTATGACGGCGCTTCTACTCCGGTAGAACTCCTGAATGAAAGCAACATCTCAATGAAACGCTCTGAAACGATTCTTCTGTCATATGTCGAAAAAACAGAAAAAACAGACAGTAAAGGCAATGTCGTAAAAGATGATGACGGCAATATTGAATACAAAGAATGGATCGGTTCAAAAGGTGCGGCCTTTATTGAATCAACAAAGGCTGCAGAACTTACCCATATGACAGACCTTCTCAATGCACGACCGGACAATCTTAAAATTACGTACAATCTCGGGCTCAGCAGCGGAACGGCGACAGAGGTTACTTTAACAGGCGATGATGTTAAGGCTCTTACAGAAAGCACGTCTTCCATCAATATCTCGCTTGTCATGATTCTTCCGCTTAAAATTGCGCTTATCGATAACTTTGACTATCCTTCGACAAGCCGCCAGAACGATGGTTTCATTACGATTGACAATGTCCTCAAGCTTGCAGACAAGGAATTAGAGGACGACATTCTCAAGCGTGAGGATGGTGAAGACGACGATAAAATCAGCAAATATACCAATTCAACACAATCTGTCGGCCTTAAATATTCGATTGAAAATTCAACGGGACTGGTTTTATCGGCTTATTTTGAAGATGACAAGATTTTCAATGGTACGCTTTTTGAACCAAAGGCACTTAAAGTCGGAGAAACCAATGCCACTCTGGAATTTTCAAAGGAAGAAATCCAAAAAATCTTCAGTTCAGAAAGTTATCCGTTTACGCCAAGGGTAAAACTTGAGATTGAAGCTCCAGGTTCTTCTGAGCCGATCACAGTTACAAGAAATGCATATTTTGGGATTAGCGCAAATATTTTCATTAAAACAGACGGCTCTATAGAAGTCTTTAATAAAAATGACTAAGAAAAGGAGGTGAACTATGAAAATGAAACTTTTTAAGAATGTATTTTTAATCTCTGTTTTCTCGGTTTTCGCTTCCATTTCAGCATTTGCAGAATTTTCAGCATTCGATTTCCAGGGAGACCTTCTTTCAAAACCAAAGAGATATTTTGAAATCGGAGTTGATGCCGATGCAGCCGCTGCAAATAACCTTTTCGGACTGAAAGATGTCCTCACAAAGGATGTAGTGATTGATCTGACTCAGATTTCGAAAGATATGGCTGACTCGGGGTTTACACTTGCTTTTTTTAACAAAGAAAAGGCATATGTTAACCTGAACCTCAGCAGCCGCTTCGGATTCAGTATTTTTACTGCTGTCGAGGCATCTTCGACCCTTAACATCTCAAAAGATTTGTTTGAGATTCTTGGTGAAGGTTTCAGTTCAGGAGATTCAAAGTCTGTCGATTTGACCGGCTGCTCGGATGTTTTCACGGATGTCGGATTTTCATTCCAGACGATTGTAAAAGGATGCGGTGTAAAAATAACTCCGACATACTTTATCCCTCTGGTTTATGTTCCTAAAACAACTGCAACGGCAAAACTGACAACTTCTACGAGCGGGGCAGTTCGTGCTGACGCTGAGGCAAATGTTGATATCTACACTGCGATTAATATGCACGATTTCATGGAAGACAGCAAATCTTTCGACAGCCTTGATTTTTCCATTTCTGATTTGCTCTCAAACGGCGGATTAGACCTTTCTCTTGAACTTGAAAAGAACTGGTTTCATAACTTCAATGCAGGACTTTATACGCGAATTCCTATTGTCGGCGGAACATTGAACTACAAAATGCACACAAGATACTGGGCTTATGCCTACGAGACAAATCCACTTGGTTTCCTTGATGATACAGAAGATCATGATTACGATAATGGTCATGATGATTTTACTTATTCCGAGGAAAGCTATAAAGTTCACCGGCCGTTTAAACTAGGCCTGAATGCGACCTACAAGCCTTTCGGCAACTGGTTCAAAATTATGCCGGCTCTCGGCTTTGCGCTCAGAAATCCGTATACGAGCGGAGACCGCATTTTCTACATGGAATACGCCCTTGATTTAAGGCTTTCCCTGTTAAAGCAGATTTTCAATTTCAATCTGGGAACGGCTTATCAGAATCAGATTTTCCAGCAGAGATTCGGCTTTTCTTTGAATCTCCGTGTGCTTGAAATCATGGCTCAAGCGAGCATGTGCGGCACGACACTTTTGACAAGCTTCGACCGTAACGGTTACGGGGCATTCGTCGGTTTGAGAATCGGATTTTAATCAAAAGATAAATGTCGAGTTTTGAATTTACGAGCTTTTCAAAAAATTGAACTTAATCACATACAACAGAAAACTTGCTCCCAGCGAGAACACTTCGGCCTCCGTGCCGTAACCGAACAAGCTCGACATTTGACCTAAAATCCTATTTCGGCCAGTGCTTTTTCTGCCTCGGAAATTTCGTCGTATGGCATTACATGGTCTTTGTAGATGATGCTGTTCTCGTGGGCTTTTCCGAGCAGAAGAACGATGTCGTCTTTACCTGCCATTTTGAAGGCCTGTCGGATTGCTGTCGGTCTGTCCGGTGTGATGAACAAATCTTTATCCATGACTTTACCAGCTTTTTCGGCACCAACGGCAATCATTTTTAAAAGTTCAACGCTGTCTTCGCCGCGAGGGTCTTCGTCAGTGAGAATCACGATGTCGCAGAAGCGGGCGGCAATTTCTCCCTGAAGAGGGCGTTTTTTGAGGTCTCGTTCGCCACCACTTCCGAAGAGGGAAATCATTTTGCCTGAGCAACGACGGCGCAATGGCGGGAAGATTGTCTCAAAGCTTGAAGGCGTGTGCGCATAGTCTACGATAAGCTCGAAAGGCTGGCCTTTGTCGATTACTGTCATGCGGCCTTTGACTGGTGTGAGCTTTTCAACCAGAGCGGCGATTTTTTCGATTTCGGTGCCTGTAAGTCGGCTTACGGCTTCGATTGCTGCCATGAGGTTGTAGGTATTGAATGCGCCCGGCAAGCTGGATTTTACATGGAAGACTTTTGGCGGAAGAGGCTTTGCGTGCTTGTCGATTACATGAGGCTCGGTCATGTCAAAAGTAAGTCCGAATCGTGCCGAAGCGATGTTTCGTCCAAGAAGAACCGGGATTGAATCCGGGATTTTTGGAAGTGGGGAAGCTTCGGCGCCCTCACCGGCTGATTTTCCTGCCTTTCCTTCGGTGGTGAAACCGAGAACTGGCTGTTTTGTCGCCTTGATGAAATATTCTGCGCTCGGGTCTTCGAGATTAACGATTCCGAAAGATGGAACTTTGACTTTTTTACCCAGAATGAGTTTTTCGTGGTCGTGCTCGTCGAGTTTTCGGAAGAGGTTTGCCTTGTCGTCACGGTACTGCTCGAAAGTTCCGTGGAATTCAAGATGCTCAAGAGTGACATTCATGAAAATGCCTGCATCAAAAAGAAGATTTCCAGTGCGGTTGAGTTTTGGTGAAAGACCGTGCGAAGAGGTTTCGACGACGGCATACTCACAGCCGTTTTCGACCATCTCATAAAGCTGTCGCTGGATAATCGTCGCCTCAGGAGTAGTCTGATGCTGAGGATTTGCGATTGCGTCCCCGCCAAGAGAATACTGAACCGTAGAAATGAATCCTGCCTTGTGACCGGAAAGCTGCAGAAGCTGCCAGACAAAAGAAACCGTAGAAGATTTTCCTTCGGTGCCGGTAACGCCAATCACAGCAAGTTTTGAAGACGGGTTATCGTAAAAAGTTGCCGCAACCGGTGCCATCACCTTGCGGGCGTTCTCAACACGGATGAAAACAGGGGGCGTTGCGGGTAGGGAGCGACCCGACAGGGGCAAAACTTGCGAGGCAAGTTTTGAGCGAGTCTCGGTGAAGGCTGTGCCTGAACCGTCCCCCGCAGAAAGGGTAGCGGAAGACGGCGAAGCTGGCTGGAGCGAGGGGAAGGCTTTCCCCTCTGTATTCAAATCACCTTCGAAAACAATTGCACTTGCTCCGTTCTCGATTGCTTTGGGAATAAAAACATTGCCCGTGGTGTGTGTGCCCGGGAGAGCGAAAAAAAGTGAGCCCGGTTTTACGTCACGGCTGTCAAAAACCAGCGAAGAGATTTCGGGATTTGCGGATTGTTCCTGTGAAAGTTCGGTTTTGCCGTCTTGAGCGACGACTGTGTATTCAATAGTTTTTAATGTGTCAAAAAGAAGTTTTGTCATTTGTTCCACCCGAAGACAGTTTAATATTTTAAGAAATAGAATTCAATAAAAAAATAACGCTTTTGCAGTATGCTGTATTTTATGTTCACTTGTGTTCCAAGGTTTGTCCGTGCTACAATTTTAGAAAGAGGTACAAAATGACATATTCTGAAGTTCTTGAAGAAGCGAGAAAATATATCGGCGACAAGTGCAAGGCTTGTCCTGTTTGTAACGGTATTGCGTGCAAAAATTTGATTCCTGGTCCTGGTGCCAAAGGAAGCGGTACAGTGGCAATCCGCAATTTTAATGCATGGCAGAATATCTGCGTGAACATGGATACGATTTATGAGCACGGTACTGTCGACACTTCCATAGAATTTTTCGGAAAACATTTTGCCCTGCCTGTTTTCGCGGGTCCTGTCGGAAGTGTGAATTTTCACTACGGCAACAAATATGATGATTTGACATACAATCACACGCTTTTAACTGGCTGTGCGGCTAACGGAATCGCGGGTTTCACAGGAGACGGTGTGAATATCAAGGTCATGGAAGGGGCTGCTAAGTCAATCTCAGCGAACAAAGGAATCGGAATTCCAACAATTAAGCCGTGGAATCTGGAGACGATAAAAGAAAAAATGGAGCTAGTCCGTGGCGGAAATCCGTTTGCGATGGCGATGGATATTGACGGTGCCGGATTGCCGTTCCTTAAAAACATGAATCCGCCTGCCGGAAGCAAGTCGGTTTCAGAGTTAAAGCAGATTGTCGAAATGGCTGGAGTTCCGTTCATCATAAAAGGTGTTATGACAGTAAAAGGTGCGTTTAAGGCGCTTGAAGCGGGGGCTGGTGCAATCGTTGTCTCAAATCACGGGGGCCGGGTTCTCGACGGATGTCCTGCTACTGCCGAAGTTTTGCCGGAAATCGCTGAGGCTGTAAAAGGAAAAATGAAGATTATCGTTGACGGCGGAATCCGAAGCGGCACTGACATTTTCAAGGCCCTTGCTCTGGGGGCGGACGCTGTGATTATTGCCCGTCCGTTTGTTACTGCTGTTTTTGGCGGCGGAGAGGAAGGTGTCAAAGTCTATGTCGAAAAACTCAAGACCGAGCTTGAGGATACGATGGCAATGACCGGAGCAATTAAGATTTCGGACATTACGAGAGATATGGTGAGAATTGCACGATAATTTGTGGAACTGCCGGTTTTTAAAGGATGCCGTTTGTTCTGTTATAGTTCGGCGCGCTTGAAAACATCGGAAACATCACTGTCGGTTGAGTTGTAGACCGACATTCCGCATTGAGCCTTATATTTCTGCCATGGAGAAGCATTTGTATTTTCGGCCGATTCCCTGTATTTGTCCTGAAGGTCGGAAAAAAGGCCTGTGCGGTCGTAGTAATCACGGTTTGTCAGAACAACAACGAATTCATCTTCCTTTGTTCTGAAAACCTGGGAATTCACGAACACTGCGCAGATAAGTTTGCATGCGCCGATGATATATTCGTTGCGTTTTTCAGAACCGAATTCTTTGCTTATCGTATCGATATCCTGAAGTTTTACGATTACTATGCCGAACTGGGTAGTGTGATTCTGAATGTCCAGGTTCAGGGATTCTAGCATTTTTTCGTATGCAGACTTGTTTTTTACGCGGGTGAGTGAGTCCTGGTATGACTGCGTTCCCTGTCCGAAGATGTCTTTCGTGACGACAACAATATTTTTTCCGCTTTGTTTTCCGATGTAGAGTTTTTCATCAGCGTCACGGATTATGTCGTCTGTGTTCTGGTCGCTGGAAAAAGTAGAGAGACCGAATGTCATTGTGACCGGGAATTTTTTGCCCTGATATTCAAAAGTGAATTTTTCGATTTCTTTGCGGAATCCGTCAAGAAAATCGTATGGCGTAACCTTGGACTCGCTTGTTTTTCCGATGAAAATGAATTCTTCGCCGCCCCACCGGCAGCAGAGGATATCTTTTTTTGCTGCAAGTTCACCGATTGTTTTTAGAACATAGTCTCCGCAGTTGTGACCGTTCGTGTCATTTATCTTTTTAAAATTGTCGATGTCGGAAATTGCGAGCCAGTAATTTTCTTTTTCGTTTTTTATGCTTTCAAGTTTATCTGCCAGGAAATAACGGTTCGGAAGACCTGTAAGTTTGTCGTGTGAAAGCTGGTATGCGAGTTTTTCTTCGGAAGAATTTGCAACAAGGACAAGGATTTGAAGAATAAAAAGGTCGATTACAAAAACGATAGTGCCCCACATGAGGGAGAGCGAAAATTCAACTTTTTCCGGCAAAGAAAATGGTGCAGGGTAAGAATGCAGATAAACATAGGTGCCAAGGTAAAGAAGCATACCGAGAAGGCAAAAAGGCATCATCCTGATGTATCTGCGCTTGAGGCTCCGGCCGGTATATTCCGCATAGAGGGCAAGAATACACAGTCCGAGAAGAGTAATCTGAAAGCCGCTGTTCCAGCCTGTCAAAATCACTGCGAGAGTCATGTGCGCTACAACTTCCAGATAGACGGACACTGCATAAAAGACAAGCCATTCTTTGTAGACCACGAAAAGTGTAAAAATATAGAAACAGATGCTGAACACATTGAAGCGGACCATCGGGGAAACATTGCATTGCAGAAAAATATTGAACATAAGGATATGGATGAACAAAAAACAGATGGCCATACCCCAGGAAATCAGTTTGGCCCGCTTAAGATTCATAAACATAATGACCAGCCTCCGGAAATACAATCATTATTGTATAAGAGAATTCTGCAATTAACAAGAAAATTTAATTTTATTTTAATGGTGGGAAGCTGAAGGGGAAAAAAAAGGGAAAGAAAAAATCTTTGAAGCCATGTAAGCGTCAGCAAAAACTCCGTCAAAAAGAAAATCTGCGAAAGTGGCAAAACCGCCAATCGACATGCGGTAATCAGCGGAAATGCTAACAGAGCCAAGAACCTGCTGCAATCTCTGCATGAGCATGTTCGCCTCATTCATAAGGTTTGCTGCACTGTTAAGCTTGTGGTGTTTTATCAAATCAACGATGAAACCGCCGCCAAGAATATCAAGAATACTCCAGTTGCGTGCACTCTTAAGCTTGTCTTCTGCCTCTTCAACAAGAGGAATTAAACGGTCAATGAGACTCAAAGCCTCAGAAATTTGTGGATTATTTGTCATTTTTCACCTTATCCTTAGCATACAGACTCAGCCCAACAAGCACGCAGCCCTCAATATACGGAAGACTTTTCTCGTTGAGATAAGAAAGAATCTCCTCGCTCTCTGCACCCGGCTGAATCACGATGCACTTAAAGGACTTTTTACATTCCTTGATGAGAGCCAGACCTTTCACCGGGTTGATACAAAGATCGATGATGTCAATGTCGCCCGGAATATCGTTAAAGCTGGCAAGCTCCTTACCAACGGCATGAACCGTATATCCGTGCTCCAAAAGCCCCTGCTTGATTTTGTAAGCATATTTCTCAGGCTTGTGTGTGTCGCCCGCAACGGCAAAAACCTGCTGCTGCATGATTTCTAGTAATTCCATGCGAGTAGTGTAACATAAAAATGGGAAACTGAAAACGGAAGGTGGGGGAGAGGAGCGATATTACACGAATGTTTAACACATCAACTTTTTGAAGTCACAGATTGTGACCTCAAAACTTCTTCTGCCTTTGAGGTCGCATTTTGCGACCTCAAAAAAAATCCTCATTTAGTCTGATTTTTCATCTGTAACCAAGACAGGTTCTTCTCCCTCTTTTGGGAAATTTCTATTCACAGATTTTCCGCCCGCCGATTTAACAATTTTTTCGGTAGTTTCCTTTGCAGATTGTAAATCTTCTTGTACTTCTGCTTTTGCTACTTTAAAATCAGAGTTAAATGTTTGTCCAAGTTCTGAAAACTTATTGTTTGGAATAAACTGAAATGCAATTGATAAGAAAGCTGAAAGTATATATATTGCACCCGTGAACCCCATCGCTACATCTATATCTGACATTCTTTTAATAGATAGAATAAACAAAAATATCCAAACATAGCCAGCTATAGATTTTACACCAAGCCATGAAAGTATTACTCCTAAATATAAAATTGCCATAGGACTAATACCCAAAAACAAAGTTTTTTGATCACTTACAAAAAGACTTAAAAAAGACGCTATAAAGAGTATATTCAAGCAATGTAAAATGATTTTCATTACGGAATTCAAATTTCTTCCAGTAGTGAAATCAAGTTGAATAATCCTCCGAACAACTAAAGATGAATAAATAAGAACTGCAAGAATTGTTGATAATGCTCCAGGTCTAATATCTTCAGGAACTTCTATAAATCCCCATAATGCAGTTCTTGTATAGGTCAATAGAGAAAGGAATACAGAAACAGTCATGAAGAGAATTGAAAGAAATATGAAAAACGAATCCCTGTTTGATTTTATTTCTGTAGTAACAGAACTTGTCAGCCTATTTGATTTTATCCTCGTGAATATCGAGTTACTAAGTTTCTTTATTGCTTCCTCATTTGTCTTTTGGCTAGGAATTTCTTTTCCACAAAAACGGCAAACGAGGGCATCTTTCTTGATTATTTCAGCACAAAATGGACATTTTTTTGTATCGTCCTCACTTACAGGCTGCTGTCCTTTCTTTTTACCAACGATTAGAAGAATTGCACCGCCGGCAAGAGGTGTCAAAATAAGGGCAAAAAACAACAACTCAACGCTATCAACAAGAATGCCAACCAAAATTGAACAGATAATGTAGACTATAAGAGATACGACATATAATCGTAATCTTCCATTTTTCTTTGCTTTTATTCCTATCACAATTGTGATAACCAACCACAAAATAAAAATCAAACCAACAATCATATTATCCATATTTTCACCCCTTTATAAGAAATTAGTTACCAAGTAATTATTGTTTGTGCATAACAAGTTTAATCTTCTTCATATAGCATCTCCTTATAATGCAGGACTATGTCGCCCCTGAAACGCCCCAGACGGATGCTTAAAGCATTTATTTGTGGTTAACGATTGTATTGAACTAAATTTTTGACCGCAGTATTTACACAGGTATTGAGATTTTTCACTGCCCTCATATAGCTTGTGTTTTCCTTTCATAGAACCAGCAGGATGCCTTGGGCAATTATTATTTATCAGAGTTTTTGCAGAACTAAATTTCTGACCGCAATATTCACAAAAAACGACTGAACTTGGTTTACCCCCAGAAGCAGGAGTTTTTACATTTTGTGCAGCAGCTCCCTTATTATCCAGCAGACCCATTAATCCTTTTACAAAAAAATATTTTTCAAGAAGCCCCATAGTATCCTCCATAATGCGTGTAGTTTGCTCCTTTTTATCTGCTTTTAGCAAAGATTTTTTAATTTTTCATTGCTGTAAGCAAGATTATTATAGCATATATTCCGCTTAAAGCAACTGTAAAATATAAAATGACTTGCTTAAAATAGGGATGATGACTCCAGAACTATTGCAGCAAAGGCTTTCCGCTAATCTCAAAAAAGCCCGCAAAATGCTTTCCCTCTCACAAGAAAAACTTGCAGAAGAAGCAAAAATCTCTGTGCAGATGATGAATGATATTGAAGGCTGCCGACGCTGGCCGAGCGAAAAAACGCTTGTAAAACTGGCAAATGCATTGCAGACCGATGTCTACACGCTCTTTTTGCCAGAAGATTCTGCTGAACAAGTGAGCCAGCTGCAAAAACAGACCATCGCTAATGATTTACAGAAACTCTTTGCGCAGACTATAGAACAGTATCTGCAAAAGCACGAGACATAAGTTTCACCAAGCATTAAGTCTTTTAGTATTACTGAATAATCTTGGACTTTCTTTCCCGTAAAATCATCGCTCGCTTCAACAAGCCGATTCCTCTCGATGAAATAGATTTTTCTTCCTGTTTTGAATTTTCTAACAAATCCAACATTGCCTTTGCCGCCGCTTGCTTTGCCTTTTTGCGAGTCGTTGCTTTTCCCGAAACTTGGTGTTCGTTGCTATTCAGAGTTAGTGTACAAATCCAAAACAATTTTCCATTTTCGGCAGTTTGTGCAAAACTATAGTTTGGCTGAACGATTTCCTTTTTGATATATTTTAGGTTCAATATTTCAACTGCTGTCGGAGATTTTCTTGAACTGTTTAAGATATTTGCCCCAGTTTGTTCAACAGACTTCTTTTTTGTGACATTCTGCCCTGCCAGATAAGTATATGCCGATTCTACCGCCGCATTTTGAGCTTCTTCCACCGTCTTGCCGCTTCCAACAAATAACCCATTAACAGATTGAAGTGAAATAGCACAATCATAACGACTCCCACAGTTCCAAAACGAGTATGTCGGCAAATCCAGTCCATTTTTCTCACAATAATTCTTCAATTCTTCGCTAGCAGTTTTCACCGTTTTGTCATATCTTAACAATTCCGAATCAACACGAGACAAAACATCCATGTTCCAGTTTGAATCTATTGCGACTGCTCCTAAAACCGACTCAATCAAATCACCTTTCTTGTTCTTTCTGTCATGTAAATAATAACCGTGAGCACGCTCTAGATAAGAATCGAATTCAAGGACATTTGAGCAATGTGCAAGTTTCTCATTTTTAACCAAACGAGATTTCTCTTCCGAAAGCTGTCCTTCCGTTGCCGAAGAAACAAACTGCCCGTTTGCATCAACATGGCAAAACTCAGAAGCCAGATTCTTAACCACAGCAAGTCCCAGTACCGCATCACCGATGAATTCTAGAATCTGATAATTCTGTACCCGGTTCTGCGTGGCAGCTGAGAGAGAAGGGGAAACAAAAGCCTGCTTAAGAAGTACAGGATTAGTAAACTGATAACCTATTTTCTGCTGAATCAGAGAAAGTGTTTTTTCGTCCATATCGTCATTGTAAAATTTCTCCCGCCCTTCGTTTTCTTTTTGAAGCCGTTGCCGCTACACTTGGCAATCGATCACAATTTGTGAATGGTTGTGCTTTTTTTTCTACAACATCTTCTTTAGGTAGGTCCTGCTTTGTCATAAGAAAAAGATTATCTTCCTTATCGTTAATCATTTTCACCCTTGCAACAGGTTTTCCATTTTCCACGAGCAAAATTTGAGGGCATTTTTTCGCAGTTCTTCGCAAAGTTTCTGCGTTCAATTCCGAAAGTTCCAGATGCTCAGCCATCATGTCAGCAAGTATATGATTCACCACATTATCCACGCTCTGATTGGACTTCTCGGCAAGTTGATTCAAATAGTCTATAACGATTGCATCCAATTCAAGTTCTGTATCAATCCATCGTTCCAGTGGCGTGATGATTACTTTGTCGAAGTTAATTTTTCCATCTTTTGTAATTTCCATGTGCAACTCCTTTTAACATATCGCAATTTGCGATATGTTATATTTTTAAAGTGGTCGCAGATTGCGACCAGTTACATCAATCGCTTGTAAATCCGATTTTTCGTTCAGATTTTGGCTCTTCAATTAGATTGTTTAGAACTTGAATAATCTGACTAATTTTTCTGTCTTGCTCGGAGAACTTTTTGTCACAATGGTCGATGTGAAGCAGAAGCAAGCGACGAATTTCTGCAAGTTCAGCTTTATCGTCTGTTTTGACAATCTGCGAACTGACATAGTGCCTTAGCTGAACAAAAGCGTTCATGATGCGAATGCTCACTTGAACAGCAGTTTCACTTCGCAAAACAGCAGAAAGCATGGCTACACCTTGCTCAGTAAAAACATAAGGAAGAT
>JAFPUF010000011.1 GCA_017395545.1 Treponema sp.
ACGACGACTGGGCTTTCAACGAGCTTGTCTATGTGGTCGCAACCGAGCAGAACTTCCACTTCAAAGTCCTCTTCTATATCCTTAAAAAGCTGGGCTTTGACTGGGCAAACAAACTCTATCACCTGGCATACGGCCTTGTAAATCTTCCCAACGGTCGAATGAAGAGCCGCGAAGGAACTGTCGTTGACGCAGACGATTTGATTGATTCCCTCCACGCAGACGCACTCAAGGCAATCAAAGAAAAAGGCCGCGAAGAAGAAGTCGGTAACGCAGACGAGGTAGCAGAAAAAGTCGCCCTGGCCGCCCTCCACTACTATCTTTTGCAGGTCAGCCCCATTAAGGACATGGTTTTCAATCCGGAAGAATCTTTGAGCTTCAACGGAAACACAGGCCCATATTTACAGTACATGGGAGCCCGCATCGCTTCAATCTTGCGAAAAGCAAGCGATGAAGGAACAAGCCCTGCAAGTCCTGAAAAGGCCGCTCCTCTTCTCAAAGCAGAAGAAGAATGGGAGCTTACAAAACGACTTGGCGAATATCCTGAGACAGTGGCAAGAGCCGCAACAGCCAAAGACTCGTCAATCATGGCAAACTATCTCTATGATATAGCAAAACTCTTCTCAAAGTTCTATCAGCAGTGCCCGATTATGAGTGCCGAAAGCAAAGAGTTAAAAGAAGCCCGCCTTTCCCTCGCAAAGGCAACTCTCAGAGTCCTCAAAGAAGCGATGGGACTTGTGCTTGTGCCGTATCTGGACAGGATGTAGTCATAAAAATACTTTTCGCCGCCTGAGTGCGGCGATTTTTTTATTGACGGAAAATACACCTGCGCCAGGCTATGGAGCACCGCCGAAGGCGTTGCGAAGCAATGAAGCGGGAGCGGAAGTGCGGAACAGCCGACCGCCCTGACAGCTGAAGGCTGGCAGGGCGGTGGCGCCCATATTTTTATTTCTCTTTTCGGCCGATTACAATTGCTTTCTGTCGTTCAAGGCTTGCCTCTGGATTTCGGTAAGCGGTGAACAGGAAGATTGCAAGGAAGGCGACTGCCGCGACGATTCCGACTGCATAACTGACCGTGAGGCCGGTTTCACCTTTTGCACCCAGGTTGAAACATTCAGGAGCATACATCAGGTAGGTGATTGAAACAGCCGACATGAATGTTGCAGGAACTGCCGCAATCCAGGCTCTGTTCTTGTTCTCATAGTTTGTTGCAAGATAAACTGCACCAGCCCAGAGGACAATCATCGCCAGAGTCTGGTTTGACCATGAGAAGTATCGCCATACAATGCTATAGTCGATGAAAGAAATTGCATAGCCGAGCAGCAGAAGCGGAATTGCAACGGAAAGCCGGATTTTGATTTTCTTTTCGTCGAGCTTGAACCAGTCGAAAATTGTCATTCGTGCGCTTCGGAAAGCCGTATCACCAGAAGTGATTGGGCAGACGATAACGCCGAGCAGAGCGATTGGTCCGCCGATTTTTCCGAGAAGTGCAACACACATTGCGTAAACAGAATTTGAGTTTCCACCCTTGAAAGCTTTGAGGGAAGCAAGACCCTGGAGAACATTTCCTTCAGGATCTTTTCCATTCCAGAAGAATGCGACTGCAGCGCTTGCCCAAATCAAAGCGATGATACCTTCTGCGACCATTGCTCCGTAGAAAATCCTGCGTCCCTGTTTCTCGCTCTTGATACAGCGGGAGACAATCGGAGACTGGGTTGCGTGGAAGCCCGAAATTGCACCGCACGCAACCGTTATGAACATAAGCGGCCAGATCGGTGCTACACCGGTTCCGTCAATGTTGCCCGGATACAGGTTCTTGACCGTCATTTCCATCATTGGTCTTTCACCGGAATGAATCATAGTTCCGATTGCGATTCCGAATGCCATAAGAATCAAAAGAATACCGAAAAGCGGGTATACACGGCCGATGATTTTATCGATTGGAAGAAGGGTTGCAAGGAAGTAGTAGCAGAGGATAATTACAGTCCAGACTTTGACATTGAGCCACGGAGCCGAAGCAGAAGTGAGCTTAGCAAGAAGACCGGCAGGACCGACCATAAAGACAACGCCGACAAGAACAAGAAGGATGACCGAGAACACACGCATTACATTGTGCATTACAGGTCCAAGATATTTTCCCGTGACTTCGGAGATTGAAGCGCCGTCGTTTCGCTCAGAAAGCATACCGGCAGTAAAGTCGTGAACTGCACCGGCAAGAAGCGTTCCCAGAACAATCCAGATGTAAACGCTCGGTCCCCACATTGCACCGGAAATAGCACCGAAAATCGGGCCGAGACCAGCGATATTCAAAAGCTGAATCAGGAATGCTTTTGCGGCGGGAATCGGAACATAGTCAACGCCGTCAGGATTCGAGACTGCCGGTGTCGGATTGTCCGTTGGCTTGAAAATTTTCTCTACGAGAGAACCATAGACGAAATAGCCACCAATAAGGATGGCCAGAGCAACAAAGAATGTTACCATAAAACCTCCTAAGCTGGATGGGAAAAAACTTTTTCTTCTCAAGCGGCTTCTTTTTTATTTGGCTTTATTGTAAATCTGCTTTTTCGAGTTGTCAAAAAAAATGTAAGAACTTTCTTATCGGGACTAATCCTTAAATCCGCTCCACTCTCGCAGGCGGGCGACATTCTTCAAGAGAGCGTCGATTTCTTCCTCGGTGTTGTAGAAGTAAAGGCTTGCACGGGCTGTTGCGGTCTCTCCAAGATATGCTCCAAGAGGCTGTGCGCAGTGGTGGCCAGCCCGGATTGCGATGTTCTCTTCGCTAAGAAGGGTTGCGATGTCGTGCGGGTGAACTCCGTCAACAGTGAAAGTGACGATTCCACAGCGTTTTGTTCCGTCCTTGTTTCCGATGATGTTCACATGCGGGATTTTTTTGAGTCCTTCGATAAGGCGGACTGCAAGGGCGTTGTCGTGCTCTGTGATTGTATCAAGCCCCACAGACTGAATGTATCGGATTGCGGCTGCCATTCCGACCGCATCTCCTGCGCTTACGGTTCCTGCCTCGAATTTGTGCGGAACCTCAGCCCAAGTTGCGCTCGTTTCGGTGACATATTCAATCATCTCTCCGCCACGAAGGAACGGAGGCATTGCTTCCAGAAGCTCCATTTTGCCCCATACGGCACCGATTCCCATTGGCCCGCAGAGTTTGTGACCGCTCATTGCAAAGAAGTCGGCTCCCAGATCCTGAACATCGACTTTGATATGCGGTGTTGACTGTGCCCCATCAACGACCATCACGGCTCCGTTTTTGTGGGCGATTTCGGCGATTTTTTTGATTGGGTTGGTCGTTCCCAAGACATTCGAAACATGAGTAAGAGAGACGATTTTTGTTTTCGGTGTAATTTTTGCATATTCGCTCTCAGGAATTTCTCCGCTTTCTTTATCGACATACATGAACTTAAGGATTGCTCCCTTTGTCTGGCAAACAAACTGCCACGGAAGAATGTTCGAGTGATGCTCCATAATTGAAACGACAACCTCGTCCCCAGGCCCCACATTCGCCATTCCGTAAGTGTTTGCGATAAGGTTGAGGCCCTCGCTTGTGTTACGGGTGAAGATGATTTCACGGGAAGACGGAGCGTTGATGAACTTTGCGACGGTCTCACGGGCATCCTCATAAGCCTTTGTCGCCCTCTCGCTCAAAGAATAAAGTCCACGAAGAGGGTTTGCGTTCTGTGTGGCATAAAAATGAGTCATCGCATTGAGCACGAGGTAAGGACGCTGGGCAGTTGCCGCCGTATCGAGATATATAAGACCTGAATTATCAGCAGAATTTTTTTCATCAATCGCCTTAAAAAGCGGGAAGTCATTTCGATATTTATTCATAAAAAGAATTATAGGAAATTTCGCACAAATTGAGAAGTAGTTTTACCTAGCATTTTAATAGGATTTTACCCTTCTGATTATTTTTTTAAGTTACATTTTAGATTTTTTACTTTTAATACTTCCATTTTTTCTTTTTTTTGCCGATAATAAGTAAGATATGAGTACATTAATCGCCGTTGTTATAATTGTTGCTTTTGGTGCGCTGATTGTCACTGTTGCCACCCACAAAAAATCCGGGGGCAAGGGCAAACAGAAAAGCCGCACACAGATTTTAAAAGAATGTTCTCGAAAACTTGCTCAGGATCCTCACAATGCTCCTGCTCTCATCAGCCTTGGTGATTTGCATTACAATGAAAGGGCATGGGACAAGGCATTTCCTCTTTACGAAACACAAATGGGAATTGCACCCGCTCATAAAGAAATCGATGTTTTTAAAGCCTCCCTCCGATACGGAATCTGTGCCATAAAACTGAATAAAATTCCAGAAAGTTTCAGGGGATTGAGTACAGCAGCCCAGATAAATCCGAATGATTTCGAAGTAAACTACTACCTCGGTATTGCTTTTTACAAAAACAACGATTTTGAGAAAGCCGTTCCGCGGTTCAAAAAAGTCATAATGTTAAAGCCGGATGCAACCGGAATCAGTTCGCCTCTTGGACTTTCTCTCTACAAAGCGAAGCACTACAAAGAATCTCTTCAGTATTTAAAACGCGCCCTCGATGAAAATCCAGAGAACAAAGAAGCTCTTTTTGCAATGGCCGACGGCATGAACGAAAGCGGTTACGGAGAAAAAGCAATCAAAGTTTTCATGCATCTGCGTCCGGATCCAGAATTCGGTGCAAAAGCCTGTCTTTCTGCCGGATTGTTCCATTTAAAACAGGGAGAAGCTGAAAAAGCGATTCAGGATTTTGAAATCGGTCTGAAACATCAGAATGCAACGCCGGAAGTCTCAATCGAAACCCGCTACAGACTCGCACTCGCCTATTTTGCTCAGAAAGAAATCGGGAAGGGAATCGGTTTCCTTCAGGAGATTCAGGCCGTAAACCCTCAGTACAAAGATGTTCCTCAGCTTATGGCCCGATACTCGGAACTGAACCAGAACAAAAATCTCCAGACTTACCTCATGGCAAGTTCGAGCGACTATGTTGCGCTCTGCCGTAAAATCGTCATGAAATTCTACCAGCGGGCAGTCACAAAAATCATTGATATCTCAGTCAAACCGGAGAACATCGAAATTATTGTTTCCATTGATTTCACCCGTTCCGAAGAAACTCATATT
Source organism: Treponema sp. (assembly GCA_017395545.1). Taxonomy (GTDB): domain Bacteria; phylum Spirochaetota; class Spirochaetia; order Treponematales; family Treponemataceae; genus Treponema_D. Next base: position 5,120 of record JAFPUF010000011.1, read on the forward strand.
TTCAGATTCTACAGAACAACGGGTGCTGTCGCAGATTTGTATGTCCGTGAATTTCATTCCAGGGTCAGTGAAGCAAAAGCAGACAAAGGCGTGTGCATTACGGCAGGTCTTTTCAGCGATGAAGGCCGAAAATATGCAGAAGGCCGTCCGATTGACCTGGTCGACAAAAACGGCCTGATAAAGATTCTTAAAAAAATCGACTAGAATTTCACACAATGGCTGCCCCGTAAATCCGACATTCACTCTGTCAATTTCGGACAATATTGTGCAGCCACTTGCCGCTTCTCACCCTTAAAATTCCGCAGACAGTCTTTAAGAACTGCTCAACCTCAAGGCAAGCCAGGATTGTCCACGGTGAAAGATTCCACACAAAGGCCGCAAGACAGCCAAGAGGAATTGCAATCAGCCACATCCAGCCGTTATCGATGACCGAAGCGAAGATTGTGTCACCTCCCGAGCGGCAGATTCCGATAATAATCAGCATATTGAATGCCCTTGAGGGATACGTACACATCAGAACGATAAGCATTGCCTGAGTTATCGCGATGATATGCGGCTCAACATTAAAAGCCAGAGGCAGAAGCCTTGAAAGCGGATACAGCAAAAGCCCCACAATGCCTCCCATAAGCGGGAAGAACCAGCAGAATCTGTGGGCATAGGCAACAGCACCATCATTATCGTTCGCTCCGATTTTCTTTCCAAGGATGATTGCCGCAGCGCTTCCCATTCCGATAAAAAAGACCCAGGTGAGCTGGTTTACTGTGTTCATAATGCTGAATGCCGCAAAAGAATCAGTCCCTGAGTGTGCGAAAATCGAATTCTGTGTGGTTATACCCAGTCCCCAGAGCGTCTCAGAAAGAAGAACCGGCGTTCCGACTTTTAAAAGTTTGACGATAAAAGCACGGTCAAAGCCCAGTAATTCAGAAAGACTTCCGACAGCCTCAAATTTTTTGAGAATTCCGACAGCGACGGTGATGAGCATTTCAACAAAACGGGCGATAACAGTCGCGATTGCAGCTCCAGCAACTCCGAAAGCAGGAATTCCAAGAGGCTCAAAACCAAAAATGAAGACAATATTTCCGACAATATTCAGGACGAAAGAAAAAGCTGTCGTTACCATCGGAAGAATAACATGCTCCGTACTTCTGAAAGCCATCTGACATGAAAAAGAAACCGCCAGAAGAGGATAGCAGAACGAAACGACACGGAGATACCGGCACCCCTCTTTGATTACAGCCACATCCTCAGTGTAGAGGGCGAGAAGTTTTTCAGGAATCAAAGTTCCGCCCGCAAGAAACAGAAGTGCCACCAGAAAACAGAAAGAAAGCATAAAACCGAACGCCTTCCGGATCCCCTTAAAATCGGCAGCGCCCCAGAACTGTGAAATAAAGATTGAGCAGCCGGAAGACACGCCGAAAACGACCATGTTCAGCATGAAGAAAATCTGATTTCCGAGACCAACGGCGGCAATCGGAACTGAGCCGAGCCGGCCAATCATTATCGTGTCGAGCATATTCACGAAAGTCTGGAGAAGATTCTGAAGAATTATCGGAATCGCGATTGAGAAAAGCGTTTTGTAAAAGCCTTTAAGAAGATTTTGCTGTGCCATATCCTTAAAAAAAACAGGCTGCCTCACAATCTCTGGCAGCCTTCGTAAAAATTATTTGAAGAGTTTTTTGATTTCGCCGGAATAAATCTCGTTTATTCTGTAGCGCATCATTTCCTGCTTGGCAGAAAGTTCAACTCCCACTTCAAACGGTTTTTCAAGAAGACCGATTTTATTGATTCTCTCGTAAGACTTGAAGCCGTTCTTTGAGTTTACTCTCGTTGCGACTTCAGTTTCGATAAGATGAAGAACTTCGGCGCTCTTTACCATATCGGAATATTTTTTATACGGAAGATTTGACTCTTTGCAGAATGCTTCGACTTCGCTCTGCTCAGGAACGACGAGCGCCGCAAGATAACGCTGGTCCTGACCAAGAACAACGGCAGTCTGAATGTAGCGCGACTCCTGCATTTTCATTTCGATTGGAAGAGGCTCGACGTTTTCACCGCCAGTCTGAACGATTGTGTCTTTCATTCGTCCGCAAAGTACGATTTCGTTGTTCGCAGTGAGGCGTGCCAGGTCGCCAGTGTCGAACCAGCCGTTCTCGTCGATTACTTTTGCAGTAAGCTCAGGCTGCTTGTAGTAGCCTTTCATTACAGTACCGCCCTTGATTTCGAGAACGCCCTTTTTGCCGCGTTTGAGAGGCTTTCGGGTGAGAGGGTCTACGACACGGGCCGAGACTCCGCGCACAGGAGAGCCGACATTTCCAAGAACAGGCCGGTTAATCGGACGGACTGAGATAATCGGGGCAGTTTCGGTGAGACCGTATCCTTCAGAAAGTTTGATACCGATCGCCCAGAAGAATTTATCAACAGCCGGAGGAAGTGCTCCGCCGCCAGGAACGCCCGACCGGAAACCAGTACCGAGCATTTTTTTGATTTTTCGGAATACAATCGCATGACCGAGAAGTTTTATCGGGTAGAAAATGAGCCACGGGAGAACGAAAGCCGGCCACTGAAGCCAGCGTTTATCCATTCCGTAACGGGTCGTGCGGTCAAAAAGAACGCGGTCGATTTTTGAGTGGAACAGGGCCACATTTACGAAAAATTTGAAAACACAAAGCGTAATTCCGCCGGTTTTACGCATATTTCGCCAGATTCCGTCGTAGACAGCCTCGAAAACGCGCGGAACGGCAGGAAGAACCTGAGGATTGAGGGTTTTGAGGTCTGAAAGGAGAACCGGTCCGACAGGTTTTGAGTAACAGATTGTTGCGCACTGGTTCATAACGACATATTCGACAGCCCTCTGATAAGCGTGCCATACAGGAAGAACCATGAGACCACGGTCTCCCGGGAAGAGGTAGATTCGCTCACAGACTTCATCGAGCTGAGTGATGAAGTTTCCGTGTGAAAGCATTACTCCCTTCGGTTTTCCGGTAGTTCCAGAAGTGAAGATAATAGTGGCAAGGTCGTCCCACTCGCCTTTTTCCATTTCGTCGTTGACTTTACCTGGATTCGCTTCGTTGTATTTTTTGCCTTCTTCGACAATCTCTTCGAAAGAAAAGAGTGAAACTCCTGCATTTTTTGCAAGCTCAAGGTCTTTTTCGTCCGGTTTCTCAAAAACAATCAGCTCGTTAACAAGAGGGAGTTTTTCCTTGATTCCGATGATTTTTGCAACCTGAGCCGAGTTTTCGACAATAACCCGCTTACACTCAGCAAAAGAGAGGATATATTCAAGATCGCCGATTGTAGCGTCACAGCCACGAGGGACATCAATCGCACCGAGCATCATAAGGCCCATGTCGGCGTGCTCCCATTCCTTGCGGTTATCAGAAATAAGACCGATATGCTCCTCGCGGACAACTCCGTGAGCTAAAAGACCGCCCGCAAAATTGACGGAAATTTCAAACGCTTCTTTGTAGGTTGTCGGCTCAAAATGCCCGTCCTTAAAACGGCTCATCTGAAAAGCAATTTCGGGATGTTCTGAGGCTCTTTTTCTAAAAAGTCTTGGGAGTGTAGTTTCCATTGATATCTCCTGTGTTGATTATCTTTTCCATTCTAATCTAAAAATTATTAAAATTCTACACGCTTTTAAATTTACAATACGGAATTCTGAACTATACTATTTTATTAAAGGGGGCTTCCAATGAGCGACAAAACATCTGTCATTACAGAATCAAACGAAAAATACATTAAGGCCGTGCACGAGAAATTCTCTTCGGCAAGCGAAAAGTCTTTTAAAATCATCGAAGACTTTATTTCAGGGGGATTTTACGATTCTTTCGCAAGACTTCTTGTTTACCTTCCAGAAGAAAGGCGCAAAGAAGCACTTTCAAAACTTCCTGAGGGAATTCGCGAAAAAGTGGAAGAAAAACTTCCTGAACTTTCCGAAAAAACAAATCTGGATGCAGAAATTCTTTCCACCGTTGGAAGTGTCTTAAAAAATGCAGACTTTGCAGGAAAAAATGCCGCAGATGAAGTCATCTCCCAGAACGATCCCCTCTACAATTACATTCTGAAAGATGAATACGACTCGCTTTACGCCGAAAATCCTCTTCTCGCGATGAATGTAGAAAAATTCCTGTTCAGCATCGACATCATACTAATGCTTGACGACCGTGCAGTTCAGAAATTCCTCCGCGAAGTCGAAACAGACGTAATCGCAAAGGCCCTTAAAGGAACTGCAGGCGAAATTCAGGACAAAATCTACAGAAACATGTCCAGAAGGGCAGCGGCAATGCTCCGGGAAGACATGGAATTTATGGGCCCCGTTCGTCTGAGCGATGTTCTTGAAGCACAGCAGCAGTGTACAGAAATAATCAAACGTCTTGAAGAAAACGGTGAGATTGTAATCTCAGGCCTTGACGTCACTGACGGCGATTTGATTTTTTAGGAGCGCAATGTGACTGAAAAAACTTATTTCTATCGGAAACTTTTTTCCCAGGATTTTGAGGCGTCGGGCCATGAAAAGACAGTGATTCCCGTCCGGCTCAAAAACAAATTTTTCCAGAGAAACGTAAGGTTTGATTCTCAGGCAAAAAAATGGCTTGACTTTGACGGAATTCTTCCCGAAGATGAAACTCACTTTGCCGCAGAATTCGTAGAGACGCCGGTTTTTCCCAAAGCCCCGGCCCCGGTAAATTCATTCTCGTTCAAAAACAACAGACCCGGGCTCGAAGATCTGTCTCCTTCCGACATGAAGGTTTATCTCAACTATCGGAGAAATCTTGCGAAGGCGAACCTGAACGCCGTTCTTATCAACGATCAGGATTTAATTTCAAAGGACTATTTTGGTGCAGTTTTTGAATCTGATGACAAAGCTCTGACTTTCCGTCTCACTTTCCTGAAATTTGACCGCGCTAAAAACAAAGTCCTGCCTGAACTCCCGGAGGATGTGTTTTTTTCTTCCGAAGAATTTTTCTTCAGCATTAAAGACGGAGAATTCTCAACAAACATTGAGATTAAAGAAGGCTATTCTGAAAGCAGAAAAAAGGATGAGTCAAAGAATTTTTCAGATATCGAAAGATTTTTCAAGGAGATGGAAGTTCAGTATCCGAAAAAAATACTCTCCCTTGCATACGAAAAGCTTCTCCTGCTTACCCGGAAGTTCACGAAACTGAAACTCACCACGCAGGTGCTTTCTGATGAAAGTAACAAAAGCGATGAAACCCGCAACATCCTTCTTGAAATGTACAAGCTTCTCAGAATGCCTTTTGAACCCAACCTTTACCCGGTGATTTTTTCAAGGGAATTCCAGAAATCAAAGCGAAAATTCAGTTACAACCGCAAAAATTCCAGAATTCTCAAAAAATTCCTGCGGAAAATGAAACTCAAAGACTACAGAACGCTCCGGAAGTGTTTTGCAGAACGCCCGGAAACCCTACTGACATGCCTCAGGCTCAAGGATGCGGGCTTTAAAGACCTTAATCTTTTCAACCGTGTAATCGAAAACTCCACGAACAGAGAGGTCATCGATTTATACAGCAGGGAGAGTCTCGTCTTCTTCTCGAACTACAGCATAAAGAAGCGCGGAGAAATCGCCACGATGAACACACTTCTCCGGGGATACGAAGACCTCTGGGAAGCGGACGATGCAATGCGAATGTTCGCGGACTATTTCAAGCATATTCCGGAAGAACTCAGAAAAGATGTCCTTACCGACGGCTTCACGCACTTCAACCACGATGCGCTCTCAAACCTGACTTACCGTGTCGATAACGAAAATTACACTTTCGAATACACAAAAAAGCAGAAAAGTCTGGAAGATGACATAGACGGCTATGAATTCCGGCTGCCGGAAACAAGCTGGCAGATGTGCGAAATCGGAACGGCACTGCACAACTGTGTGGCAAGTTACGCAAAACCGGTCCGCAATAATGAATGCACGATTGTCTATGCCCGAAAAGACGGAGAATACAAAATCTGCATCGAACTCAGGGAAACAGGCAAAGGCTACACTCCCGCACAGGAGCGGATTGACCGCAACGCCTCCCCCACAGCCGAGCAGAAAAAAATCCTGAACCTCTGGCACGAAAAACACAGGATAAGCCAGATGCCGATGTAGTTAAAAATCTGTCAATTTGATATAATTCTCTCCACAAAAACGCGGGCTGTTTTACGGCTTGCGGGAAATATGGAGTTTTTCTATGAATTTTATTTTTTTAGGACCACCGGGAGCCGGCAAAGGCACTCTCGCTAAGGAAGTCGCTCAGGCTTATTCAATTCCGCACATCTCTACGGGAGACATCTTCCGCGAGAACATCAAGAACGGAACAGAGCTTGGCAAAAAAGCAAAAGCTATCATCGATGCGGGCGGACTTGTGAGCGATGAAATCACAATCGGCCTCGTAAAAGACCGTCTTTCAAAAGATGACACAAAAAACGGCTACATTCTCGACGGTTTCCCGCGCACAATCCCGCAGGCAGAAGCTCTCGAAGGATTCGCAAAAATCGACGCTGCCGTAAATTTTGACATTGAAGACAACGCAGTTGTAGAACGACTCGGCGGACGAATCTGCTGCAAAGAGTGCGGTCAGATGTACCATGTCGTAAACAACAAGCCAAAAACCGAAGGCAAATGCGACAAATGCGGCGGTGAGCTTTACACACGCGACGACGACAAACCAGAGTCAATCAAACACCGTCTCGAAGTCTACCGAGAGTCAACAGCACCACTCATCGACTTCTACAAAAACAAGGGCAACCTCGTCGATGTAGACGCAAAACCGGCTCCAGAAAAAGTTCTTGCCGAATTCAAGGCAAAATTCCCAAAGAACTAAACCGGGGATTTTAAGGGGCTAAGCCCCTTAGGTGAGAGGGTAGCGGCCAGCGAAGTGGGCGCGCAGGGGGAGCGGTTCAGGCTCAGTCTATTCCCCCCCCTATCCCCTATTCCCCAGTTTCCTTATAAAACAATCATATAAAATGAAACTTATCCTTGCTCCGATGGCGACCCTTTCTCATGAGGCTTTCAGACGCTGTGTTGAGAGATTCGGTGGCTGCGACGAATACTTCACAGAAATGATAAACGCGGGCTCACTCATCCACATGGGACCGTTTGAAAAATACTACCTTCTTTCAGGGCCCGTGCCTCAAAAAATCGTCTGGCAGATTACGGGAAGCCGCGCAGATTATATGGCACACGCAGCTTCTGTTGTCGCACAGCAGGAAGGTATCGGGGTTGACCTTAACATGGGCTGCAGCGCACCTCAGATTGCAAACACGGGAGCCGGCATTTCCTGGATGACAAAACCGGCCGCCGAAACTCAGAAAATGGTTCACGACGTAAAATCCGCACTTGAAAACGCCGCAAAAGACGGTCAGAAATCAAAAAGACTTTCAGTAAAGCTCCGTCTGGGAGATGAGAATTTCACTGAAGAAAAATTATTCGCCTTTACGGACATGCTCACAGCAGAGGGAGTAGAAATGCTCACCCTGCATCCGCGCACAAAAAAAGAAAAATACCGCGAGCACGCCCGCTGGCACTTCGTTGAAAAACTCGCCCTCAGATATCCCGGCATTCCCGTTATTCTGAACGGAGACGTAAAAGACCGCGCGACTTTTGAAGAAGCCGTAAAAACAGCTCCTCACGCAGCTGGAGTCATGGTGGCGCGTGCGGCAGCACAAAAACCGTGGATTTTTCGTGAAATCGCCTCCCCTCTTTCAGAAAACACAGCCCTCACCATCGACTGCGAAAAACTTGCACTTGATTTCATTTCTGATGTCGAAGAATGTCAGCCCGAGGAATTCTGGAAAACCCGTCTCCAGAGATTTTTCGCATATTACTGTCTCAATTTCAGTTTTGCCCATTATTTTCAGACGCAGATGCTCAACTCAAAGGACAATGACGACGCCCGCAAAAGGGTAAGAGAATATTTTGAAAAATGCCCGGACGACAGGGAACTTGTGATTCAGGCTTCCGGATTGTAGAGAATTTTTTGAAAATCTGATATAATATCCGCTATGTCGAAATCAAAACCAAATCCTTTCGTTGAATATGATGAAAAGGCCGAAGCAGAAGCTCAGGGCTATGACACCTCAAAATATTATGTAAATCTCCCGCTGGTGGTTATTGCAGGCCGCCCGAATGTCGGAAAATCAACGCTTTTCAACCGTTTTATGCACCGTCGTCTTGCAATCGTTGACCCGACCCCAGGTGTCACCCGTGACCCGGTCGAAGCAACCGCATTCATCATGGGACGCCCTGTACGCCTGGTCGATACCGGCGGATACAAGCTCGACCGTGACCTCAAAAGCCGTGAATCCGAGATGGACGAACTCGTAGTCCAGAAAACACTTCAGTCTATCAAACAGGCCGACAAAATTCTTCTTCTTCTCGAAGCAGGCACAATCACAGGTGAGGACGAAGAATTCATTCATCTTCTGCGCCCTTACTGGGACAAACTCATCGTTGCAGTAAACAAATGTGAAGGCGGAAAAGGTGAGGATGTCGCATGGAACTACCTTCAGTACGGTTTCAAGGAACTGCTTTTCATTTCCGCAGACCACGGCGACCATGTCACGGAACTTGCCGAAAAAATCACTGAAAATCTTGATTTCTCGAAGGTCGAAGAAGGCGAAAAGCCGGAAGACCCGATTAAAATTGCAATTTTAGGAAAGCCGAACACCGGAAAATCAACTCTCTCAAACCGGCTCACACATTCCGAAAAGTCAATCGTCTCTGATTACGCCGGAACCACCCGTGATGTCGTCGAAGGCAAATTCCAGTATGCGGGCAAGAATTTCGAGATTATGGACACCGCAGGAATCCGCCGCAAAAAGAAAGTCACCGAAAATGTCGAATACTACTCGGTCAACCGTGCAATCAAAACCCTCGACAAATGCGATGTCGTTTTCCTGATGATTGACGCACAGGAAGGTCTTGCCGACCAGGACAAAAAAATCTGTTCTCTGGCTTACGAGCGGGGACGGGGAATCATTTTCGTTCTCAACAAGTGGGACACTCAGGAGCAGAGCAGAAAAACTCTCCGTGACACAGTTGATTACATCAAAACGATGTTCGGTCACATGAACTGGGCACCGATTCTGCCTCTCTCAGCCCTCAAAGGCGAGGGAATCAAAGATTTGCTCAACAAGGCGATTGAATTGTACGGTCAGCTCACCCGAAAAGTGGAGACGAGCGCACTCAACAAGGCTCTCGAAGACTGGCTTTTCCACTATCCGCCACCAGCAACAAAAGCGATTCACTTCAAAATCCGCTACATGACTCAGACGAGCACGAACCCGGTCTCATTCCGCATTTTCTGCACAAGCCCGGACAATGTTCCCGAAAGTTATGTCACCTATCTCAAAAACTCAATCCGAAAAGACCTTGGCTTCGACCAGATTCCGGTAGAACTCAACTTAAAGCCGAGCCGAAAAAAATGGGAAAACCGCTTCGATGAGGAAGAATAGAAAATAAAAGGGGGAAACCTACCCCGAACACCTGCAATGCAAACATTTGTATAATTTTCTAAAATTTGGTATTATCTGCATATGGATTTATTGAAGAAACTCACAGAATTAGACGCTCGTTTTGTTGAGGTGAACGAGCTTGTCCAGGACCCGGATTTGGTCAAAGATCAGAAGAAATACAAAGATGTTATGCGTGAGCACGGCCACCTTACAGATGTTCTTGAGGTCGGAAACGAATACCGAAAATGCCTTCAGGGAATCGAAGACGCAAAAATGATGATTACGGCAGAAGACGATGCCGAAATGAAGGAAATGGCTCGTGAGGAGCTTAAAGAACTCGAAGAAAAGGTTCCTCAGCTTGAGGAGCAGATTAAGCTCAAGCTCATTCCGCCTGACCCTCTTGACGAAAAAAATATCATCCTTGAGATTCGTTCTGCTGCGGGTGGTGACGAGGCTTCTCTCTTCGTGCGAGATATGTGGGAAATGTACATTCACCTTTGCGAACGAAAGGGCTGGAAGTACGAGAATGTCGAGGCCCAGGAAACTGAGGTCGGCGGATTCAACAAAATCGTCACACAGATTACAGGAAAATTCGTCTACGGTACCCTTCGCTGGGAATCTGGCGTTCACCGTGTTCAGCGGGTTCCGGCTACAGAAAGCCAGGGCCGACTTCAGACTTCAACTGTTACTGTCGCAGTTTTACCGGAAGCCGAGGAAGCAGATGTTAAAATCAATCCGGGCGATGTCCGGGTCGATGTAATGCGTGCGGGTGGACCAGGCGGTCAGTGTGTAAATACAACCGATTCCGCAGTCCGACTCACTCACATTCCTACTGGCATTGTCGTAATTCAGCAGGATCAGAAATCTCAGATTAAGAACAAGGAAAAGGCATGGGAAGTTTTGCGTGCACGCCTGTTCGACTTTGAGCAGAGCAAACTTGATGCCGAGCGACGCGATTCACGCCGAAGCATGGTAGGAAACGGCGACCGCTCAGAGAAAATCCGTACATACAACTATCCTCAGGACCGCGTAACCGACCATCGAATCAACCTTTCGCTCCACAACTTGCCTGGCTTTATGATGGGCAACATGGACGAAATGCTCGATGCGCTCAATGTCTACGCAAAAGAAGAAGAGTTCAAGGCACTCGATAGCTAATTAGAATCCTAAATCTTGATTACAATACGCTTTTTCTTCTCACCCTAAAGCTTACGAAAAACAATGGCAACTTTCACCTGCGTTAGCGGGTGGAGAGGCGCGCAGCGTTGCGTAACGAAGAGAAGCAATGGAGCCGAAAGGCGGAACCTCGCAACACGCGACCCGCCGCTTGAGGCGGGTAACGCCATGCGTTTCTTAATTTCAAACAGAAAATGTCGCCCCTCGTTCTCACTCTCCCCCGGCGACCATTCCTGTCAGAACCACTACCGTGTTCACATGCTCTACCCTGATATTTTTTGGCACGGAAAGAACTATATTCGTGTAGTTTACGATGCCTTTTATCCCGCATGTGACCAGCCTGTCCGTCATCATCTGGGCTTTTTCGTCAGGGACGGCGAGGACCGCATATTCTATCTTCATTGAGCGGATTTTTATTTCAAGGTCGAGCGTCGCAAAAAGGGGAATCTCGCTTTTCATTATCTCGATTTTGTTGCAGTTTGTGTCAAATCCTGCCACGAGTTCAAAGGAACTGCCTTTAAATACCGAAGATTCCAGAAGGGCCTCTCCGAGTTTTCCAAGTCCGACTATGCAGCAGCGGTGTTTTTCAGCTCCGGGAGAATTGATTTTGAGGGCTGTACAGATTGCGTCGTGAAGGATTTTTGTGTCGTAGCCGTTACTGACGCCGTTGTGAAGTTCAAGACTTGAAATATCCCGCCTGATTGAGGCTTCTCCCCAGCCGGTTATTCTGCTCAAATCTACAGATGTGAGTTTTTTTTCGCTGGACTGGGAGAGAATTTTTGCCAGAATCACAAGCCGTTTTCTGGACGGCTCCGGGATTTTTTTCACTAGAACAAAGCCTTGTGAAGGATGCTCACGACATCGTTCGCCTGACTGTCATCGACGAGCATTGAGATGTTGACCTTGCTTGCTCCCTGAGAAATCATCTGAACGTTGATGTTCGCCTCATTGAGAGCCTTGAAAGTGTCCTGCAAGATTGAACTTGAGTGGCTTGCGTCGCAGATGAGCGTGACGATTGCCTTATTCTTTGTGGCCTTGACCTCTGCGATTCGGCCGATATCCTCCAGAAGCCCCGTAAGATCAGCCTTAGTATTGACCGTGAGCGAGACAGAGACCTCTGAAGTTGCGATTACATCGATTGAGATGTTCCATTTAAGAAACTGGTTAAAGATGTGAGCCAGGAAGCCGCAGGCATTGAGCATTCGGCTAGACTGAATATCAATCAGAGTGACATTTTTGACATTCGTGATTGCGGTAACACGAGGAGTTGCCCCGGAATGTTTTTCGACGATTACAGAGCCGTCACTTTTGATGTTGTAGCTGTTTTTTACACGGACAGGAGTTCCTGTCTTTCGGCAGGGAATCATGCTTCGTGGATGAAGAACCTGAGCACCGAACATAGCAAGTTCCTGAGCCTCTTCATAAGTGACCTCAGGGACAGTGCGGGCTTCTTTTACGATTCGCGGGTCTGTGGTAAGAATTCCGTCAACATCCTTCCATGTCTGGATTTCGTCTGCCCGCATTGCCGCACCAATCATAGTTGCGCTCAAATCAGAACCACCGCGGCCGAGAGTTGTGATTACGCCCTTCTCATCTTTTGCGATAAAGCCGGTTACAATCGGGATTTCTGTCTGCTTTCCGTTTTTGTAGTCATTCAAGTGCTTTGGAATGTTGTCCCAAACCTGGTCGAGAAGTTCTGCAGACATGTAGTTTGAGTCGGAAACCATGCCGATATCCCATGCGTCGTAGAATTTTGCAGGAGTTCCCTCTTTTGAAAGATAAGCCGCCATCATTCGGACGCTCATCCGCTCACCGAAAGAAACGAGATAGTCACGGGTGCGTTTTGTAAGCTCGTGGAGCATTGAAATGCCGGTAAGGAGAGTGTTGAGTTCTGTGAGAAGTTCCTGAATTGCCGGAACATCGACTCCAAGTTCTTTGGCGGTGTCAAGGTGAAGTTTTTCAACCTTTGCAATGTCAACCTTGCCGTTCACAGCCATGTCAGCCGCATCAAGAAGATGGTCTGTAGTGTCGCCCATTGCGCTCAAAACGACGACCGGGCGAGATTCTTTGTAAGCCTTAATGATTGATGCAACATGGCGGATTCGTTCCGCATTGGCAACCGAGCTGCCACCGAATTTCATAACTATCATAATCGTGTCCTTTTTAAAATGAACTTTTCTTTAGATAGAAACATTTTAGCGAATCTGATTTCTAATTTCTATATCCGCCCATAGAATTCTATTTCCTTTTTCTTAAAATCAGTGTAAAATGTTCAGTGATTTTTAACTTAAAGGAGTTATACAGATGATTAAGACTGTAAAAGATGTAGATCTTAAAGGTAAACGCATTATCATGCGCGTAGACTTCAATGTTCCTATGAAGGACGGAGTTGTTCAGGACGACACACGAATTATGGCTGCTCTCCCAACAATCCAGTATATCCTTGAGCAGAACCCGCGCTCACTCGTTTTGATGAGCCACCTCGGCGATCCGAAAAAAGATGTCAAAAAAGCTCAGGAAAAAGCAGAAAAAGCAGGAAAAACCTGGACTACAGAAGACGCAGAGAAATTCATCAACGG
>JAFPUF010000012.1 GCA_017395545.1 Treponema sp.
GTCTTAAATCTTTCCTTTGAATAGGAAGTACTTTAGTTACAAAAAGAGGTGGCTCAAATGCCAAAAATGAAGACAAAGAAAGCCGCAGCTAAGAGATTCACTCTTACTGGTTCAGGCAAAATTAAGTACAAGAAGATGAATCTTCGCCATATTTTGACGAAAAAATCAGCAAAACGAAAGATGCATCTTCGCCACGCAGGTATCCTTTCTGAGGATTCTTCAGCAAAAATCCGCAAGCAGTTGCTTCCGTACGGTTGATTTTAAGGTTATAAGGAGTAAAGAATGTCTAGAGCAGTAGATGGAACAAAACGAAATAACCGCCGTGCAAAGATTCTTAAGCTTGCTAGCGGTTTTACAGGACGCCGTGGAACAAACTACAAGGCAGCAAAAGACGCAGTAGTAAAGGCTCTCCGCCACGCTTATGTTGACCGCCGCGACCGCAAAGGTGATTTCCGCCAGTTGTGGATTGCCCGTATCAACGCAGCAGTTCGTGAGGAAGGTCTTTCATACTCACGCTTTATCAACGGTCTCAACAAAGCAGGTATCACATTGAACCGCAAGGCTCTCTCAAACCTCGCTATTGAAGATCCTGCAGCTTTCAAAGCAGTCGTTGAGGCTGCAAAAAAAGCTCTTGAAGCGTAATTCTTTTTTACTAAAAAAGGAAAATTTATGATTTCATTCGATCAAGTTCTGTTATTGGAAGAAAAGGTTGAAAGCGCTGTTAAAAAAATTGAACAGCTTAATGCTGAGAATGCTGCTTTGCGTAGTAAATGTGCAGAGCTTTCAAATGCACTCGAGGCAAAATCGGAGCAGTTTTCATCTTTTGAGTCTAATCAGAGCAAGATCGAAGAGGGAATCTTAAAGGCTCTGAGCCGTCTCAATGCCGTGGAGAATGTCGTTCTTCAGGCTTCGGCGACACAGAGCACTTCTGTTTCAAGTCAGGTGACTCAAATTCAGAGTGCACCTGTTTCAAATTCTGAAGACCAAATACCTGTGCCAGAGCCAGTTTTTTCAGAGTCTCAGGCGGTTGCTTCTGACAGAAAAACTGTTGCTTCTCAAGCGGAAAGTCTCATGTCGGTCGGTGAGTCTTCTGTTCAGTCTGTAGGGCGGTCTCCTGATTCTCTTACGCCTGATGTTGATTTTGAATTCGGTGAAGAATCTCCAGTAAACGAAAGTTCGCAGGTAAGTCAGTCTGAAGATTCCTCGGCACAATCCGCAGATTCTTCTCAGCAACCTATGTTTGATATCTTCTAATCTATGGGTTCACTTCAAATTGATGTCTTTGATCCATCTTTCGTCATTCAAGTGAATGAGAGTGATGAGTATCTTCACAAACTTCTTGGTTATTATAAAAAAATTATCGAGCGAATTCAGAACAATGGAGCGTTAAAAAATCCGCTTCAAATCTCTTCTCTTGCAGGAATTATGCTCTGTGATGAATTGTACAAGGAAAAGTCTAAGGCGCAGCTTGCGAAAGGTGAGGGGGCTGATGTTTCTGGAATTTTTGCCGATGAGAATGAACGCAACGAAGCCGAGCGTCTTA
>JAFPUF010000076.1 GCA_017395545.1 Treponema sp.
AAGAATGTCTCAAAGCAGATTCAGAAAAATCCTAAAGTTGAGCTTTGCTGCTTTGACGGAAAAACAGGCTCCTGGCTTCGCTTGGCGGGCCAGCTTGTTCGTGATGAGAGGCGTGAGGCAAAGGCTGACATGCTGGAGCACTACCCGGATTTGAAAAAAATGTATTCTGCTGACGACGACAACACAGAAGTTCTTTACTTTAAGAATGCGACAGCAACTTTTGCAAGTTTTACGGCTGCTCCTAAAGTGGTGCAGTTTTAAAATCGGTTAGTGATTGTAGCCGCGCCGAAAGGCAGGGAACCGCCTGACTCTACACAAACCAGACATCTTTAACGAACGGCAGGTCTTTTAACTCTTCGGCAAATTCTTTTGTTGCGGGGGCCTGCAGCTGATTTGTTGCCTTGACGATATAATTGTCCGTCGGTGTGTCGATGTGGAAATAAATCGCGCAGGTTCCTGAGACTCCGAAAAGATACTCTTTTAGATTAAAGATTTGCTTTTCATCATCAAAATTTCCGTCTATCTGAATGTGCACTTCCTCGATTGCCTTTTCCTGAAGAACTGCCGGGTCTTCGATTGCGTCAACGAGCATACTCGGCTGTTCCCTGCTTGAATCGATTTTTCCTTTGAAAGCGTAGACTTTGTCGTTTTCGAGTTTGTCTTTCAGTACTGCCCAGACTTTCGGGAAGAATGTGAGGTCGAATGAGCCGTTGTAGTCCTGCAATTTTGCAAAAGCCATTGGTTCTCCCTGGCCTTTTTTTGTGATAATCTGCTTCAGCTCCATTAACATTCCGACAGCAGAGTGAACTCTGCCTGAATTTTTTGCTTTCCAGGCATTTCCGCCGTTTGCGGCAACTATTGCGTCTTTTTCGGCCTTGTCATCTTTTGCGACACGGGCGATATTTAAAGAATTGACTGTTGCTTTTTCGTAGGCTTTTTTGTAATCGTCAAGAGGATGACCTGAGACATAACAGCCAATCAGTTCTTTTTCCATGTTGAGTTTTTCAAGGCGGGAGCAGTCCTCGACCTTCTCAAACACGAAGTCACCGTACATTTTTTCTTCTGTATCGCCGAAAAGTGAGGGCATTTCAGCATCTACGCCAAAGACAATTTTTTCAGCGTAAGAATATGCTGCGTCGAGATTCAGAATCAGTGTTGGCCGGTTCTGGTCAAGATTGTCGAATCCGCCGCATTTTATGAGAACTTCTATCGCCTTTTTGTTGATTGCGGTCTGACGAATTGATTTTGTTTCTTCCTCAGACTGTTCGCCTTCAGGAATTTCTTCTTTGTAAGCGATTACTCGGGTGAGAAAGTCCATAAAATCTTTGTAAGGACCGTTTGCTTCCCGCTCTTTTACGATTGCACGAGCCGCCCGGTCGCCCATTCCCTTGATTCCTTTGAAACCAAATACGATATGTCCATCAACGACATCGAAAATTGCGTCTGAGCGGTTAACATCAGGCGGGTCAACAGGAACTCCGATACGGCGGGCCTCAGCAATGTAAGCAGGAAGTCCGTCAGTTGAAGTGATTTCGTTGGTAAGGTTCGCTGCCATGAACTCAGCGGGTTTATTCGCCTTAAGCCAGCCCGTTCTGTAAGCGAGAACTGAGTAGGCCGCCGCATGAGACTTATTGAAACCGTAGCCCGCAAACGGAATCATGATTTCAAAGATGTCCTCAGCGTGTTTTGCATCAAAGCCCTGAGCAACCGCACCTTCGACGAATTCCTTCTTTTTTCCCATCATAACTTCAGGTTTCTTTTTACCCATAGCACGACGGAGCATATCAGCACCACCAAGAGAGAATCCCGCAATCTTCTGCGAAACCTGCATAATCTGTTCCTGATAGACCATTACGCCGTAAGTTTCCTTCAGGATTGGCTCAAGGCAGGGGTCAGGATAGTGAATGGTCTCAGGCTTCCATTTTCCGTTGATGTAGTCCGGAATACAGTCCATAGGACCCGGACGGTAAAGAGCGTTCAACGCAACCAGATCTTCGAGTTTTTCCGGCTGGAACTGGCGCAGAATCTTCTGCATACCCGGAGATTCAAACTGGAAGACCGCCGCAGAATCGCCCCTTTTGAAGAGTTCGAATGTTTTCGGGTCAGTTTCGCTCACGTTTGCACAGACAAAATCCGGCTCACCCGGCTTTTTGTGCTTGTTGATGATATTCTCAGCGTATCGAATCAAAGAAAGCGTTTTGAGTCCGAGGTAGTCGAATTTTACAAGACCACACGGCTCGATAATATCCATTGTGTACTGAACGCCGACTTTTCCAGTCTTAGAATCCATGAAGACCGGTGCCCAGTTCGGAAGTTCGGTGAGTCCGATAACCATTCCCGAAGCGTGGAGACCTGTGTTTCGCTTACAGCCCTCAAGTTTTATCGCAAGATCAAAGAGTTTTTCGTAGCGAGGGTCGTGTCTGAACTCCGCAAGCTGACCGCCATCCGGGAATTTCTCGTTAGGCGGTTCAAAGCAGTTTTTGAGCTTGGTCTTTAAGTTCTCAGAGACTTTTGATTTGAGCATGTTGACTTCGGAAAGCGGAATGCCCAGAGTACGTCCGACATCTGCGATAACATTCTTTGGCTTAAGAGTACCGAATGTGACGATATGACCGACTTTTTTGTCTCCGTACAAGTCTCGTGTATGCTGGATGATATCCTGGCGATAGTCGAAGTCCATATCAACGTCGAAGTCTGGCATTGAGACTCGCTCAGGATTCAAAAATCGTTCGAAAATCAGTTTGTAGCGGAAGGGGTCAATATCCGTAATCGTAAGACAGTAGGCAACCAGGGAACCCGCACCAGAACCTCGGCCAGGGCCTATAGGCATGTAAGGTTTGGGGCGCTTGTTCACATTGTCGTAGGTTGACTTTGACCAGTTGATGAATTCCCAGACGATGAGGAAGTAGCCCGAAAAGCCCATTTTAAGGATGATTGCCATCTCATACTCACATCGCTGGCGGATTTGAGGCGTGATTTCTTTATATCGTTTGCGCAAGCCTTCCTCAACAAGATGACGCATGTAGTCATCCTGATTTTTTGCGTAATCTTCACCGTGCGTCTGGAATTCTTCTGGCAAGGCAAATCGTGGCAAAGTGCCTTTGAGTTCCATCGTCTTGTACTGATGAATCGTGAGATTACACATATTGGCGATTTTAATTGTGTTGTCGTAAGCCTCAGGACAATCCGGGAACAAGAGACGCATTTCTTCTTCGGTTTTGAAATACCACTCGTCACGACCTTCGCCCATTGTCTGATGAGGCTCGTTCATGTTCTTTTTGAAGCCGATACAACGCAGACAGTCCTGAGCCTCGGCATCTTCTTTTTCGACATAGTGAATATCGTTCGTGACGACAAGCGGAATATCAAGTTCGTGAGCCAGCGCAATCAGTTTTTTGTTGACGATTTTCTGGTCTTCAAGTCCGTGGTCCTGAAGCTCAATGTAATAATGGTCTGGACCAAAGAGATTTTTGTACTTCAAGGCAAATTCTTTTGCCTCTTCGTCCTTTCCTGCGAGAAGAAGCTGGGGAAGTTCGCCCGCAATACAGGCAGAACAGCAAATCAAGCCCTCGTGATATTTTTCAAGGAGTTCAAAGTCGATTCGTGGTTTGTACCATGTTCCTTCGGTGTAAGCGATTGAAGAAAGCCAGCTCATGTTTTTGTAGCCGGTTTCGTTTTCGCAAAGAAGAATCAGGTGGAAATAGCGGGCCTGACGGTCGCCGTCCTCGCCTTTATGTGAATATGGAACTGAATTTTTCTCCAGATGTGAGCCGTAAGCGACATAAAACTCTTCGCCGACAATCGGGTTGATTCCGTTTACATGGCAGAGGTGCTCAAAGTTGAGCGCACCGAACATATTTCCGTGGTCAGTAAGCGCAAGAGCCGGCATATTGAGCCTTTTTGCCTTAGCAACCAAATCATCAATTTTTGCACAGGAATCGAGCAAAGAATAATCAGAATGAACATGAAGATGAACAAAATTAGCAACCGGCGTGCCTTCTGGGGCCGGGTCAAAAACGTGGTAGTCTGCCATGGGGTTATTATAGCATACACTGGAATTATAAACCACAATTAGTATCTAATTGAGCTTTCAAAAACGAATCGACTTTGTATGTGCGAAAAAACATTAAAGCTTTACTTTTTCTAAATCAGTCTTATAAGTTTTGGCGTTTCCCTGTTTATTCAGTGTTAAATAACCCGAACTTACTAAAGCATCAAGTATTTTTGTTCTGAAATATGTAGAATCTGAAATTCCAAGATACTTTGCTATTTCACTTGCTCTTCGAGGTGCATTACAGCAATTGCTGGAATACTGTCATTTTTTATACCTAAAGTATAAGTTAAATCTGGAAGAACAAGTGTAAAATGATCTGATGATGAAAAAATATATGGTTTATGATTTTCGTCAGCATTTGCGTAATCTGCAACAATTTTATCAAATCCGGTTCCAGCTGCTTCCATTACATCACATTTTACAAAAACATTACAAATTAGTTCATTTCGACGCATTGAAATAATATTGGATAGATCATAAGTCTTTGAAATTTTTTCACCCTGATAAAAACTTCCTGGTGAAGAAATTTCCATTCTATCTTTAAACATATCAATCTGAATTTGTGTACCTTCTAGAAAATAATCTCTATGAGCCAGTGCATTGATTACTCCTTCAAAAAGAGCACGCTCTGGATATGCATCTAAATCGATTCTTGAATCTGGAAGTTTTACCATTGCATGATTCATACGTAGGTTTACAAATTCCATTATGAAATTTATAGAATCAATAAGATTTCCGCTAAATCTGTTAATTGTAATAATTCTCTCGCTACCTTTAGTAAAACCTGCGAAAAGAGAACATTGAATTTGTGTTCTTTCTCCAGAATAATCATCAGAAAATAGAACGGCTCCATTCTTTAAGATTTTATCATTTGTAAAGAATCCCATTGATTGCAATGCTTTGTCAGTTAATTCCTTGCCCGAATTATGTTCACTGTAAAATGAAAGCAACTTTGTAAAGTTTTCACGCTTGTATTCAAAACCAGAATCAAGCACATCAAACTGTGTATTATGGCTTTTTATACTCATTGCAATTATTTCTTCGTAAGTTGCACCATTTGTGAAACCTTCACGACGCATATAAATTGAAGGAACATTTTTGAACTTCAAGATTATCGGTTTTATTGGAGATTCAGAAACATCAACTCTGATTATAAAAAGTTCCTTGTCATGAATATGGTAACTGATAAAAGAAATCTTGTAGGTTGGACGAGGAAAAACATGTTCATTTACTTGGTTATTAAAGAAATTGCGTTCATTATCAGCTTCTTTGCGCGTGAAGCCTATAAGTTTATTTGATTTATCTTCAACACCAATAAAAAATGAACCTCCTTCTGCATTTGAAAAGCCTGCTATGGTTTTAAGCCATCCTTCTGTATCATCTCGATTTAAGCGAGATTTACATTCAAAATTTATACTTTCCATTGCTGTGATTTTCATAATATCATCGAGAAGCATAACACGATTCCTCTTGGTAGATTCAAAGTGTTTGAAGTAGACTTTGAACTTACTTCAAAGTCTACTTCAAAGTCACTTCAAAGTCAACTTCAATGTCT
>JAFPUF010000077.1 GCA_017395545.1 Treponema sp.
AACATTCCCCGTCGCAGTACCATCGGATTTCACCAGGTTCCCATTCGACTGCGAAAGTGTGGAAATCGTTGTGATAGTCTCCCTTGTCGAGAACTACAATCTGCTGCTGCATTCCGTGTGGTTCACCGTAGTGGAGTGTTCCGTAGAGTTTGTTAGTCTCCTGGCCCATTACCTCCATGATGTCGATTTCACCACATTTTGGCCACTGACCGTAGTAGCTTTCGTCATCCGGCATCATCCAGAAAGCAGGCAAAAATCCCTGTCCTTTCGGAACCTTGAGGCGGGCCTCAAATCGTCCGTAAGTGTAGGCATGTTTTCCCTGAGTGTTGATTCGTCCGGAAGAGTAGTGAACGGTGCCGTCTTTTTTCTCGGTCTTGAGAGCCTGAATTACAAGACAGCCGTCTTTAAGGTAAGTGTTCTTTTTTGAGTCGTCATAAGACTGAAGTTCGGCGTTTACCCAGCCCGGATCGTGAAATTCAAAATTCCAGTCCTTCATGTTGAGTTTTTTGCCGTTGAAATCTTCCTGCCACACGAGGTCTTTTTCTGTGTAGGCGGAAGGTTTTCCCTGTGCGAATGCCCCTGCAGAAGCCAGAGCCAGAGAAGAAGCAAGCAAGAGTTTAGCCATTTTCATATATTTTCTCCTTTTTTATAATATTCTCCAATAATTCTAAGTCAGGATTGTCAAAAAAATATCGAAATTTTAAGTAAAATGTTAATTTTGAGGAGTAATTATTTCGCGGTTATTTCGCGATTTCTTTCACTATGCCTTCAAACCACCATGAAAGGTTTTTTCTGTCAAAATATCCGTGGCATTCACCGCTTTCTATGCTGCCGTTTCCTCCGCTTGCCGTAGAACGAACCATGTTATCCCAGAGAATTACCGGAATTCCGTTTGATTTTGCTTTCTGACCGTAGTATGAAGCCCATTTTGAGCGGTCTTCTGTGTTGTTTTTGTCAGAGGCGCTCATTTCTCCGATTACGACTGCAGTTCCGTTCGAAACCCAGTTAGAGTTAAGGCCTGAAAAAAGCCAGTCGATTTCATCTCTCGTAGAGTTCGTGAAGGTTTTGTTGCTGGAAGTTCCCATGCAGAAAACGTAAGGCGTGTATGCGTGAACTGAGACTATAAGATGAGAGACCGGTGCTTTTGAAGAGTCTTTCGGAAGAGACCAGCCGGCCGTCATATCAGGGCTTGCGGCGTAAGGCGGAATCATAATGAACCGTGAGAGGTTGTTTCCGCCTGTTGCGCGGATTGTGTCGAGTGCTGCTTTTTCGTATTCCATAATGAGAACGTTCGCAGCCCTGACTTCTGCCGCATAACTTCCCGTGCTCCATTCGTATTTTGTTCCAACAGCCCTAGGTTCATTCAGAAGTTCAAAGACGAGCCGGTTGTCATAGTCTTTGAAAGTCTGAGCTATTTGGGACCATACAGACTTTATGTATGAGAGGGAAGCCGCTTTTTTTTCAGAATCAGATGTTATGCAGAAACCGTAAGTTGAGCTCATCTGTGATTCAGAAAGATTGTCATGATGAATATTGATGATTACTTTCAGACCGGCGGCAAGTGACCAGTCTACAACAGTTTTTACGCGTGCCATCCATTCAGAATCGATTGTGAAGCTGGAATCCGTGATGTGATTGTGCCATGAGACAGGAATTCTGATTGTTCTGAATCCTTTTGCATAAACTGCCTTTATCATCGCTTCTGTCGTTTCGGGCATTCCCCAGAGAGTTTCGGTCGAAAGTCCTTTGTTCGTCTTATCCCCGTCGGATTTAGCATCGAGAGTGTTACCCAGATTCCAGCCGTTCGAGAGAGACTTGGAAAAGTCAAGGGCATAAACTTCGTCATCATCAAGAGCTCCGCATGCAGAAAATGAGAGAATTACAAACAAAAGTGCCAGACAGTGAAAAATTTTTCTTTTCATATTTTGAGAAGATAAAGGCGAAATCCGGGAAATCATATCAAATTTTTGTTTTAGATAGCAAAAAAACAAAAAAATTGTAAAATATAAAGAAGAAGAAAGAAATGACCAATAAAAAAGGGAAAATCCCAGCCAGATTTTCCCTTGAACAGCTTTTTATTCTGCGTAAATACCTAAGATTCTTACGTCTTCGGCCGCTTTTTTGAGTTTCTGGCTGAAGTCCGCAATGAAC
>JAFPUF010000078.1 GCA_017395545.1 Treponema sp.
CGTTAGCCTCACCGCCACCGAAAGTTGTTGTCATTGAGTCAACCTGAACGAAACGATAGTAATCAGCAGGCTGGATGCGAAGCATCAATTCACCAAAAGTAACTACTTTTGCCATTTTTAATCTCCTATTTCGGCTTGTATGCCGTTTTTTTGCGAAAAATATTGATATATTATATTCTATTATATAAAAATCTGCAATATGGAAATATTTTGTGTGATTTACAAATCATAAAGTTCTGACTATTATTTAGAAAAAAGAAATCCGGGGAAGACAAGATGATAAAAGACTCAAACCTGATATCCGCTCAGGAAATGATAATGACCGCATTCACGAATATTGAGCGGGCAGAAATCGAAAATAACAATAAGCTTCTCAAAACCTGGCACACAACCCTCGAATCAATTCAGTCTAAAGCCGTTAACGGTAAGAATCTGGGGGCAAACCTTTATGCGCACAGCCGGATTATCGATTTAAAAAACGGAATTCTCCTGGTCGAAGCAGATCATCCCGGATGGATTCAGACACTGCGCCTTTACCAGAAATATATCATTACGGGGCTCAAGCGTGGAGTCCCCGAAGTTAAAATTACGTCACTTGCTTTCCGGCTGAAGGGTACAAATGCAGAACTTCATTCTCAGATTTCAGAAGAGCAAATCCGTAAAGATATTAATAACAGAATTCAGAAAGAAGAAAATGTAATCCGGGAATTTGACACAAATAACAGAACTGAGGCTGGGGCTGAAAAAAAGTCTGAAAACAAAGAGATGCCTGAGAATCTCCGTAAAATTTTAGACAGGCTTAAGACGGACATGATGGCCGAAAGCAAATAAAAAAACCGCCCGAAGGCGGCCTTGTGATTTATTTGTTCAACTGTTCAACAACAAGCTGACCCATTTTCTTAGTTCCGACGAGCTTGCCTTGAGCTTTGACTTCTGCAAGGTGGCTTCCTGCGATGTCGCCTGTTCGCCAGCCTGCATCGAGAACTGCGTTTACTGCGTCTTCGATTGCTTTTGCTTCTTTTTCAAGTTTGAATGAGTAGCGCAAGAGCATTGCGGCAGAAAGAATTGTTGCCAACGGGTTAGCAAGGTCTTTTCCTGCGATGTCTGGAGCCGAACCGTGGATTGGCTCGTAAAGTCCTGGACCTGTTCCGTCACCGAGGGAGGCAGAAGCGAGCATACCGATAGAGCCCGTAATCTGGCTTGCTTCGTCAGAAAGAATGTCACCGAACATGTTACTGGTTGCGATTACATCGAACTGGCGTGGGTTTCGAACCATCTGCATTGAAGCGTTGTCGATGTAGAGGTAAGAAAGAGTTACATCCGGGTAGTCTTTTTTGACATCTTCTGCAACTCGTCGCCAGAGCTGTGAAGAGTTGAGGATGTTTGCCTTATCGACTACGCAGAGTCTTTTCTGGCGGTTCTGTGCGTATTCAAAGCCCATGCGGACGATTCGCTCGATTTCCGGGCGAGTGTATTTCTCTGTATCCCAGGCTGTGTTTCCGTCTTCGCTTGTTCCACGCTCACCGAAGTAGATTCCGCCTGTAAGCTCACGGACGATAAGGATATCCAGGCCTTCGCCGACGATTTCGTCTTTGAGAGGGCAAGCGTCTTTGAGCTGTTTCCACATTACGGCTGGCCGGAGGTTAGCGAAAACCTTCATTCCGCCACGGAGACCAAGAAGTGCTTTCTCAGGGCGAAGTTCAGAAGCGAGGTTGTCCCATTTTGGACCGCCGACGGCACCGAGCAAAGCTGCGTCGCTGTCGAGAGCAATCTGAAGCTGCTCTTTCGGGAGCGGATGGCCGAACTGGTCGATAGCTGAACCACCGGCGATTACCTTTGTATAATTCCATTTGTGACCATATTTTTTTGCAACAGTGTCGAGAACATTGACAGCTTCTGCAACAACATCAGGACCGATTCCGTCACCAGGAATCAAAGCGATTGTCTTTTCCATTATTTTCTCCAAAAAATTGAATTAAAATTACACGGTCATTATATCGATTTTGGCATTATTGCGTAAAGTGAGATATTTTTAATACAATGATGAATATTATGCAATTACAGGTAAGGAGAAAACTTTTGCAAAAACTCGAAATTGAACCTACTTCAAATTTTCAGGGCCGAAACTGTCAGGCAGAAGTTCTTTCAGCTCGTAGATTTTGTTCTCTTTGATTTCGGCGGAGTCATCAGCTTTCGCAAGAATTATCGGAAAATCTTCTGAGCAGAATTCCCGGATGAACTGACGGCACATTCCGCACGGAGCGCAGAAATCACTTCCGTTTGATTTTGAAAGTGCACCTGCAATCGCCAGAGCCTTGAATTTTTTGTGACCTTCGCTCACAGCCTTTGAAATCGCAGTTCTTTCTGCACATATTCCAACTGGATAAGAGGCGTTCTCGACATTGCAGCCCGTAAATACGGTTCCGTCTTCAGAAAGAAGAGCTGCTCCAACACAATAATGAGAGTAGGGGGCGTAAGAGCGTTTTCTCATGCTTATAGCGGTTGAAACGAGTTTTTCATATTCTGGAAGCCATTCTTTTGTTTTGATATTGTCCATAAAAAAATTATACCACGACTGAAGAATTTTGGCGAATTTTCAAAAAGGATTCGATGTAAATCTGAACTCAAATTGAATTCTGAATAAATCTGTGATAATCTTTGAGAAAACTTTCCCGGAGAATTCCGGAGATGAAAGACAGGGAGAAATTATGGAATTTGATTCAAAACATGCCGTGATTGTGCCTGAGGGCGTTTTTATTATCGGAACTTATGACGAGAACGGAGTGCCGAATGCAATGAACGCAGCCTGGGGCATTCAGTCGGATTACGAGGAAATCACGCTTTATCTCGCAAGTCACAAGACGACAGAGAACCTCAAAAAGACCGGTGCATTTACGGTCGCTTTCGCAACAAAAAATACGCTCAAGATTTCGGATTATTTCGGAGTTGAGAGCGGAAACAATGTGAACAAAATCGAGAAAGCCGGAGTTCATGTTCACAAAAGCGCACATGTCAACGCTCCGATTATCGAAGAATACCCTGTCACGCTTGAATGTGAGGTCACTGAGTGGAATGAAAAGCAGGAGTACCTTCGTGGAAAGATTGTCGCTCAGCAGGCAGATGAATCAGTCCTTACAGACGGCAAAATCGATTTGGGAAAGCTTCAGCCGATTATGTATGACGCATCTTTCCATGTTTATCGTGTGATTGGTGAAGTCGTCGGAAACGCCTTCAAAGACGGACTTGAGATTAAGAATAAATAGAATTTGGAAAAATAGGGGGTGCGGGGGGAAAGAAACCTTCTGGAAGGTTGCGTTCCCCTTGCCTTCATGGAGTTTAAAATGGAACAGTACAAAAAAGAATTTATTGATTTTATGGTCGAATGTCAGGTTTTGAAATTCGGTTCGTTCACGCTCAAAAGCGGCCGCCAGTCTCCCTTCTTTATGAATGCGGGGGCTTATGTCACAGGAAGCCAGCTCAAACGCCTCGGAGAATATTACGCAAAGGCAATTCACGACAACTTTGGTGACGAAATCGATGTTTTCTTTGGACCGGCATACAAAGGAATTCCGCTCGCTGTAGTTACGGCTGTTGCTTATTCAGAATTGTACGGAAAGGAAATAAAATATTGCTGTGACCGAAAGGAAGAAAAAGACCACGGTGCCGACAAGGGCGCACTTCTGGGCTACAAAATCAAGGACGGCGACAGGGTTGTCATTATCGAAGATGTCACTACTTCCGGCAAATCAATAGAAGAAACTTACCCGAAAATCAAGGCACAGGAAACAACCGAAGGCGGAATCAAAATCGTCGGTGAGATTGTTTCGCTCAACCGCATGGAAAAAGCCCCTGATTCAGAAAAAGCAGCCCTCGATGTAATCACAGAAAAATACGGCTTCCCGGCAAAGGCAATTGTCTCGATGGCTGATGTAGTCGAGGCTCTCTACACCAACGGTGACAAAAAACTGATTACCGAAGAAATCAAGGCAGAAATCGATAAATATTACGAGATTTACGGAGCGAAGTAAACGGAATTCATCCTCAACTAATTGATTATTATTCTTCAAGTAGTTATACTGTTGGTTCACAAATTTATTCTAGGAGGAATATTGTGGTAAAAATCAGACTCAAGAGACTCGGTGCAAAAAAACGACCTTGCTACCGAATCGTTGTGCAGGATTCGCGCAAACCACGCGACGGTACAACAATCGAGGAAATCGGAACTTACCAGCCTGTA
Organism: Treponema sp.; assembly: GCA_017395545.1. Classification (GTDB taxonomy): domain Bacteria; phylum Spirochaetota; class Spirochaetia; order Treponematales; family Treponemataceae; genus Treponema_D. The sequence goes on from JAFPUF010000078.1 coordinate 4,238, forward strand.
ACACAGGAAGGTGAAAATCAGTTCACGATTAACGAAGAGCGTGCAAAGTATTGGATTAGCGTTGGTGCTCAGCCAACCGACACAGTAAAGAAGCTTTTCAGCAAAAAAAATCTTAACAAATAAGTTTACGGAGTAACGGGGAATGGAAAAAGACCTGATTGAATACATTGCAAAATCATTGGTCGATGATCCCAGTGCAGTCTCGGTAAATGAAACTGAAGGTGAGCGTGGTCCGGTTCTAGAACTTCGTGTAGCCCAAGGCGATATTGGTAAGGTTATCGGCAAATACGGCCGTATTGCTAAAGCGTTGCGCACAGTATTGAGTGCATCAGCCAGTAGAGATGGCAGGCATTACAGCCTTGATATACTGGACTAATTGAACTGTGGAAAAATCTAATCAAAACGACAGCTTTATCGTTGGCTTCGTTCGGGGCTCACACGGCATTTCGGGCGAATTTAAAGTAGAAAGCACTTCCGGAGAATACGAACATTTCGCTTCAATGAAAGAAGTCGCTTTAAGGAACGGCAAGACCGGGGAACAAAAATCCTTTTCGGTTGAATATGCGGAAGTCGGCGGCCGTGACTTGTATTTAAAACTTGCTGGAATTGACAATCCGGAAAGCGTTCAGAAATACGCTAAATGGGAAATAGTCGTTCCAAGAGAGTTCGCTTGTCCTCTTGATGAGAACGAGTGGTATGTTGAAGACTTAAAAAACTGCGCTCTTGTTTATAAGGGCAAAGACGGATTGGCAGACAAATCTGCGCCCATAAAGGTGGGTACAATCACAGACGTAATGGAAGGCGGTTCTGGGAACCTGTTAGAAGTTCTTCTGGCCGAGGATTGTGATTGTCTTAGCAGCGAGGTCAAATACGATTCGAATGGAAAGGTTCGCACGGTCTATGTGCCGTTAAAAGACCAGTTCATCGGAAAGGTTGACGTTCAAAATAAGATAATCCAGTTGATGCACCTCTGGATTCTGGAGTAATTCCATGAAATTTACAGTGCTGACCTTATTTCCTGAGATTCCGCGCGCTTTCTTTGAAGCCTCAATCATGGCGAAAGCGGTTGAAAAGGGAATTATTGCCTACGATTTAGTGAATATCAGGGATTTTGCCTTTGATAGACACAAGACATGTGATGACAAGCCGTACGGAGGCGGTGCCGGACAACTTTTGATGGCAGAACCTCTCGGGCGTGCGCTTGACAGCGTAAAGGCCTACAAGAAGCATGTGATTTATGTCACTCCTTCGGGAAAGCCTTTCACTCAGAAAAAAGCGCTCGAACTTAGTCAGAAAGAAGAAATCGTTCTGGTTTGTGGCCGATACGAAGGTATTGACCAGAGAATCATCGATTTGTATGTAGACGACGAAATCTCCATAGGGGATTATGTCATGTCGAGCGGGGAACTTGCGGCGACGGTCATTGTAGATTCAGTCTACAGGCTGGTCGAGAATGTAATCACCCCGGAAAGCCTCGATGAAGAAAGCTACTCTGACGGACTTTTGGAGTATCCTCAGTACACTCACCCGGCTGTGTATAAGGACATGAGCGTGCCAGAGGTTTTAACCAGTGGCAACCATGAAGAAATCCGAAAGTGGCGGCTGAAAAAGCGGCTCCAGAAAACACTTGCCAACCGGCCAGATTTAATAGCCAGTGCAAGGGTACAGGGCTTGCTCACTACAGAAGCCGAAAAGATGATTGAGGAACTTACGGACATGCATCTTCTGAAACATGAGCGTAAGAAACACCGTGGCAGAAGACCATCGGTTAATTTAGGAGAATAGCAATGGATCTTATCAAGACTATTGAAGAACAGCAGAAAGACGAGACCTCTCTTAATTTCAGAGTCGGCGACACTGTAAAAGTCCACTTTGAGATTATCGAAGGCAAAACAAAACGAATCCAGATTTTTGAAGGTCTGGTTATCGCAATCAAGAACGAGGGCGTTCGCAAAACATTCACAGTCCGCAAGATTTCTTACGGCGTTGGCGTTGAGCGAATCTTCCCGGTTTACAGCCCACGCGTTGTAAACGTTGAAATCGTTCGCCCGGGCAAAGTTCGCCGCTCTAAGCTCTACTATGTACGCGACAAGATCGGTAAGGCTGCTAAAGTTAAGGAGCTTATCGGTCAGCCAGCAGTTGAGTACCTCAAATGGTCTCGCGACCTCTCAAAAGCAGCTGCAGAGAAAGAAGCAGCTCTCAAAGCTGAGGTTAAAGCTGAGGAAGCTGCAGAGCACAACGCAGCAGCAGCTAAATAAGCTGACTGCATAAAAAAAATCCGCGATTCTTTTGAATTGCGGATTTTTTTATGTTCTTTTTGCATACACCGCATTCGTGCGGTGCTTTTTTTGCTCTGTCTGTGCAGTTTTCTTTTTATTCTTCCATTTTTGCCAGTTTGTGTTCCAGTTCGATAATCCGGGAGTGAATGTAGTGGTCAACGGCGAATTTTTCAAGAATTCCGAACGGATGATTTTCTTCGTCAACAACACATACAGCATCCGTGTCATAATCAGTGAAAAGCTGGTTCGCTTCAGGCAGCGGGGTTTGCGGAGTGCAGGTGACTTTCGGTTTTTCCATCAAATCCATTGCAAGGAGAGTTTCTCCCATTTCTCCGATTTGCATTGCTTCTTTGAGATGTTCGATTGAAATCTGACCGACAAGTTTTCCTTTTGATTCTCCTTCGCTTCCACGAACCTCATAATTTGTGTTCTCGTGATGAGTAAAACTTCTGATGATGTCTCCGACTGTGTCCGTGTCGTTTACGATTGTGTAAGTTTCCGGCCGGCAGATAATATGACTTTTAATGGAGATGTCACAAACTTTTGCAGTCTTCATTAAATCTTCAGCCGTAACGTTTAAGCCAACTTCTCCTGCTTTTGTAACTCCGTATTTTACGCAGATTGGTCCGAGAATCTGAACGATGAAAGTTGTTGCCGTTATGATGAGCATAATCTGAGGCCCGATTGAGTCAGGGAAGTCGTTTCCGGCTGCAATACTGAGACCGATTGCGACACCTGCCTGGCTCAAAAGACAGTACGGAAGATATTTACGTACGCTTTCCGGCGCCCCTGTGATTCTTGCACCGAGACGAGAGCCGATTGTCTTTCCGACCGTGCGGCCTGCTACATACAGGATTGCGATGAGAGCGATAAAAGGCGTTACGATCCATACATTGAGTTTTGCGCCGACAGTAACGAAGAACAGCACATAAATCGGCGGTGTAAATTTTTCGACAAGTTTGAACATCGTGCTGGTCTTTTTGTGTGCGAAATTTGTCATATAAAAGCCGATGAACATTGCCGAAAGGATATTGTCAAGTCCGAGAGAATTGCAGAGCCCTGTGCATAAAAAAAGCGTTCCGAGGGAGAATCCAAGAACCCGGCCTTCATTTTGCATGATATTTTTGAGAATCAGGTTTAAGATAAATCCGAAAGCAAGACCTAGTGCAACTGAACCGAAAATATCGTAGGCGATTGCTCCCAGCTGTGAAATAAGTGAGACTGAATTTCCTCCGAGAAGAGGCGCGGAAATTGTGTTGGCGATAGCATACAGAATGAGTGCAACGGCATCATCCATAGCGACAATTCCAAGAATTGTGGTGGTGAGGGGGCCTTTTGTGCGGTATTCTTTCAGAACATCGGTAGTTGCGGCAGGGGCGGTTGCGGCACAGATTGCTCCGAGGATAAGTCCGAAAGAAAGTGCCTGCGCTACGGATTTTGTGAAAATGTATGTTACCGTTCCTGTCAGAATCCAGACTACAAAAAAAGGAGTTATAGATTCTCCGATTAGAATACCGACGAACTGCTTTCCGTATTTTTTGATGACTTCGATTTTTAGCTCAGCACCTACAAGAAAACCAATCAAAGTAAGTGAAGCTGTTGAAATCGGGTTGAGGGCTGCGACGGTGTTTTTCCCAAGGACTGCAAGACCTGACACTCCGATTAAAATGCCGATTACGATATAACCGACAACCTGCGGAATCTTCAGTTTTTGAAACAGACGGCCGCCAAAAGAGCCGAAAAACATCATGATTCCAACCAGAAGCATCAGATGAATGCCAGTGAGTTCCGTAAAATGAAAAATAGGCGGAAGAAGAGAAGAAAGAGGATTTTCCATAGTTGTTTTTATTGTGCTCCATGAAGCATTTCAAGCGGGGAGTCAGACGATGAATTTTTTGCCATCTCTTCATCGATGGCGCGGGCCTGATCCTCGAAGATTTTTTTGTAGTAAGACTGTATTGTGTCGTAGAATCCGCTTTTAATTTTTATATCGCGGCCGTTGAGATCACAAACATAAAAAACAATATTCAGACTTTTGATTTGAGTTACACGCTTGTTGTCTGCTGTGAATCCCTCTGTTATGTCTACGTTGTCATCTTCTTTGTAAAAACGGCGCCAGGTTCCGAGCTGAAGTTTAAAAAAATCAATGGCGGCCTCATAAGACATTTCTGACGGGGTTGCCTTTGTGATTCTTTCGAGAATTTCGCTTGAATCTGCACCTGGCTGGGCTTTTCTGATGTCGCTTCGAGACCATGATGCTTCTGTTTTATTTGTCGTTATGTGAAACATGTTTATCAGTTCTCCGTTTTCCGTTTAATAAAATTATAGCACATATTATGACAAAAACAAATGCTGTGATGGAAATTACCGGAATTATAAGGTTTTCAAGTTCCAGCTGAGTTAAGACCGTGAAGAGGTTCACAAAACCGAAAACAGCGAAAACCGAGAAGGCAAGAAGATTGAAAAAACGGTCGGGCGTTTTTCCGTGCAGAAAATGACCTACGCAAAGACCGATGATATCCGCAAGAAGAAGTGCTACCGAAGAAGCGAGCCAGATTCCGATTGTGTTAAGGTTGAGCCCGTTTGTCGCTCCGAAAGTGATTGCCGTCAGCTGGGTTTTGTCTCCCAGTTCTGCAATGAAGAAAATGCAGAAGACTGCCAGAGGCGCGAATTTGATTCTGCTTTCTGACGCCTCTTCTTCCTCACTGTCTTTCAGAAGAGATGTGACTGAAAAATAAAAAAAAGCAAGGCAGGCGATAAGTTTTACAATCCAGATGTGAGTGCTCAAAAATTCGTTCAGGAGTCCTCCGGCTAGAACAGCGATTGCATTGAGCACGAGAATTGCCACGGTTGTTCCAATAAGAATATCGCGTACTTTATACTTGGAGGTGAGGGCAATCAGAAGAAGCTGAGTTTTATCTCCCATTTCCGCGACAAATACCGCAAGAAAAACCGTGAAAAAAAGTGATAATGAAAACAATTCTGAGTCCTTAATAAAAAACTTATGAAAGTGACTGTCTGTATCTTTCGTATAGCAAAACGCCTGTGGCAACGCTGACATTCAGACTGTCGATTTTTCCGCAGGTTGGAATTGAGACTATTGAATCGCACTGTTCTTCAAGCAGACGGCTTATGCCTGTTCCTTCGCTTCCCATTATGATGCAGGTTTTCGCAGGAAAAGTCAGGTTCTGTACGGATTCGCCTCCTGCATCAGCACCGTAAATCCAGAAGCCGGCTTCTTTTATTTTCTGTACTGCGCGGTTCAGATTCTTTGTGATGGTGTATGGTACATAGCTGCTTGCACCGGCGGAACTTCTCGCGATGATTTCGTTGTCGCTTACATTTCCTACGCTATTACGGTTCGGCATTATCACAAGATTGACTCCGAACTGATCAGAAGAGCGCATGATTGCTCCGACGTTGTGTGGATCCGTGATTGAATCAAGTACAAGAATTGTTGATGGGGCGTCAGAAACTGCAGCCTGAGCAATCCAGGTATCGAAATTGACTTCGTTTTGATTCTGGTCGATATTTCCTTCGGCGCAGAGGACGATTCCCCGATGGTCACGGGCTACGTCAGGGAGATTCTGAACGAGCGAGTCGAGCATTTTTGTGTCACACTGACTGCACGGAATGCCTGCAGTTTTTGCGACATCAAGAATTTTTTTTACTCGAGGTCCGATTTTAGAATAATAAAGAGAAAGCCCGTCAGTTTTGCCTGATTCACAGGCTGAGCGAACTTTCTCTTCGATGGCATGAAAGCCTGTTATTGACTGTTTCATTTATCGTCCGCAGCACTTTTTATATTTTTTGCCGCTTCCGCAAGGACAAGGGTCGTTTCGGCCGACTTTTTCACCTTCACGGACAACTGTCATTGGTTTTACAGATCCGACAGAATAGAGCCAGGTTCCGTCAACTTTCTTGAAGTAACCGACTTCGTGATGAATGTCGCGGAGACCGCCTTTGTCTGTGTAGGTTGCTTCGAATTCGACAATGCCTTCATCGTCATTTTCTGTACCTTTTTCAGTTTTCAGAATTCGCAATCCGTGCCATGTTGAATTCTTTGCCCAGTCTTCAGTTGCCTTACGGTCGATTTCTGCGATTTTTTCGCCTTCTTCACAGGAATTGATGATGAAGTCGATCTCCTGTTTTACATAAGAAGTATAGCGGGCACGCATAAGTGCTTCAGCCGTCGCTGCTTTTGCAGTTCCTTTAATTACTGGCTCACAACATTCGCCATATTTTTTACCAGAGCCACAAGGACACAAATTTTTTGTTTCTGCCATTTTATTATCCTCAAAATCCGCAAGAGCGGGTATTAAAAAAGTAAGGAAGATTGTACCAAAAAATCAGACTTGATTCAATTATGGAATTTTATTTGCCAAGGAAGTGAAAATCCATTATCCTTATAGTAAGGAGCAATTTATGACAAAAGAACAGGAAGCTACCGTAATGGAAGCACTTGATATGTTCCGCCCGCAGCTTCAGGCCGACGGCGGCGATATGGAATTCGTTTCAATCGACGAGCAGAACCGCGTTCACTTGCGCCTCACAGGAGCATGTGGCAGCTGCCCGATGGCACTTATGACCCTCAA
>JAFPUF010000079.1 GCA_017395545.1 Treponema sp.
GCGTCCTTGCGCCCTCTTCCTCCCTCTGGTCGGCGCTCACTTCGGTTCGAGTCCATACGGGCTGAAAAAAATTTGATTTAAAACAAAAAATCCACTCGATTTGAGTGGATTAACTTTAGCTGGGGTAGGACTCGAACCTACGGCCTCCGGGTTATGAGCCCGACGAGCTGCCAACTGCTCTACCCAGCGTCGTTCAATGTGTGGGTATTTTACAGTGGGTTTTCTTTTTTGTCAATAGCTTTTTTGCTTTTTTATAGAACTGGTGCAAGCTGATCGTCAGGGTTTTCAACGATTATGTTCAGATTTCCGTTTCTTGTACGAAGTTCATCGATGAACGATTTAGTGTCGCAGTCTGCTTTGCACTGAATCCAGTATGAGAGCGTAAAAAGTGTTCCCATATTGCTGGTCTTTACATTTTTGACAGACCATTTTACGAGATATTTTTCGAACAAATCTTCAAAGACATCTTTGTAATTCATGTCTTCAGGAATTGTGATTTTAAGAATCTGCTTGTCTTCGACTTTCCAGAGTTTTGTTGCGGCAATAAAAAGCAGGCTTACTATAATGACCAGCACAAAACCGATGAAGTAACTTCCAAGACCGATTACGAGTCCTGCGGCTGCTGCAAAAAATGTGTAGAGAATGTCTTTTGAGTCACCTGGAATGCTTCGGAACCGGACGAGGGCAAAAACACCGGCGAGAGAAAGTGTCTTTTTGAGGTCAGTAGCGATAAAGGGGATGATAATCGCCATAATGACAGGCAGAAGAAGTACTGTTATCACAAAGTTTTTAGAGAATTTTTTCCCCTGGTTTGCAGTCACATAGCCTGCGGCAATTCCGCAGCCTGCCACAAGTCCCATGAGCATGCTGAAAAGAATGCTTTTTACTTCGTCGTTAATAATGAATCCGCTTAAAATATCCATAGTTTACCTCCTGGAATTATTGATTTCTTTTTTTGTATTCTGTGCCGTATTTTGAAAACGATGTCTTGAAAAGTCGTCGTTCTGCCAGAAAGTGCGTGAACCACAACGGGAAGGCTTTGAAGGCCTTTGCTTCCATAAGCCATTGTCCCGGCTCTAAAAGCTGTTCTCCATAGGCAGGAGAATCGAGACGTAAGTTCGTACGTCTTGTCTGAATGTTTGTGTCGATTGTCAGGCGGAAATCAGAGTTGTTCTTCTCGAAGAATGCCTGTCTGTCGTAAGAAATGAAAACCTTTGGCTTTAAATTATAGAACTTCATAATATAGTCTATTTCTTTCATAACCTGGGCATTCATTTTGAGCGGCTTTCCGTTTGACTGCACGGGATTTTCCGGAATTACGCCTGATTCAAAATATTTGTATGCATCTTCCAGAATAAAATTCGTGCGCCGTTTGTTCACAACTCCGTTAAATTTTTTCTTGCTTTCCAGAAAAACTTTGTCCGTAAGGGCGACCTGACCGTAACTGCGAAGCCGGATTTTTTCTTTAAATTCTGGTTTTTCGAGAGATTTTCTAATTAATTCGTCGCTGTCAGTATCTAGATAGAGATTTGCGATTGGATAAGTTTTTCCGTCTTTGTTGAAAGGGTCGCAGTCCATATAGTTTCCGATGATTGAGAGAAGGGCATCCCTATCGCTGTCTGTGAGAAGGTATTTGATTTCGCGCCGGTTAAAGACTTCGATTGACATAAAGTACCTCAAGTGAGATTAATGATAATTCTTAAACCGGAAAAATAAACCTTAAAGCGTTAAGAGAATAGTTAAAGAATTCTCATTTTTTATGTCCGTTTTCGCTAAAGTCCTGTTGAGTTTTGTCCGAAATTTATATTGTACCGTGCAGTACAGGATGTGTTCTGTTTTTCAGAACATAACATCCAGACACCCTGTGCTGAAAAAAAGTTTCTTGTAGCTGTGAAATGCAAGTTTCTTTTTCGGTCTCCATGATTTTGAAAGACAAAGAGCGTGTAAGGCTTTTTGTCTTTTTTTTGCACTTTGTTTTTTATCTTCTAATTTTTTACCATCAGACATTTATCAGCAATTTTGATATACTTATCCCCATGAGTCATTCTTTAAATTCCCGTTTCCTGAAACTCCTTTCTATATTCATCTCTCTTTCTGTCTGTATGCAAATTTCCGCAAAAGACTATACTCAAAAAATTTTTCTCTGGGACGGAATCCCCAAAATGGAAACTCAGAAACGCGACACTATTTTGTATTATTGTCCGCCGGCTCCGGATTCGAGCGATGACAGTTTTCTGTTTGGTGCTGAAGGGAAAAAAGCCGCTGTAATCATTTGTCCGGGGGGAAGTTACCATCATCTTGGGATGCCGCATGAGGGTTTTGCTTCTGCCAGATGGTTTTCTTCGCATGGTTTTGCGGCTTTTGTTTTGAGATACCGGGTCGCATATAACTGCCACCATTATCCTGACCAGCTCGAAGACATTCAGATGGCCATTGTTTATATCCGTGAGCATGCTGAAGAATTTGGAATCGACAAAAACAAAGTTGGGGCAATCGGCTACAGTGCGGGTGGTCACCTGGTTACGATGGCCGGAGAATTCGCTTCAACTCACAATGAACTTCCAAAACTCGGAATCGATACTAAAGAAAGCGTCCGGCCGGATTTTGTTATGCCGGTTTATCCTGTAGTTTCGATGCAGGACGATATCGGTCACAAATGGTCAAGAAGAAGTCTTCTCGGGCATCAGTGGAAAACGCCGAACGCTGAAAAGGGGTGGCGCCCGTGGAATTTCTGGGGGCATGCCTATTCGAAGGGGCTTAAGGACGAATTTTCGATGGAACTTAATGTTCCCGATGATATGCCTCCGACATTCATTCTTGCCTGTGAGGATGATCCAGTCGTGATTTACGAGAATTCCGTTCGGCTTGAAAAAGCGCTGGCTGAAAAAAACATTCCGCACATTTTCGTGAGTTATCCGAAAGGCGGTCATGGTTTTGGAATGAAAGAAAACAGTTTCATAATGAAGGAAACTCACTGGAACGATGAAAAACTTCTTCCGTGGCTGAAAGAGATAATCCCGAATCTTGACACCACTCCGGTGTTTTGAGATAATTTAAGCACTTAGGCAAAGACGCCGCAGATTTTCAGGTCTGTGGTGTCTTTTTTTTCTGTCTGTGAGACTAAAAGGGCAGAATGGAGTAAAAAATGGGATTTAAAGATGAATGCGGCGTAAGTGGAATATACGGAGCGCCAAATGCAGCAAGCCTTTCATACTTTGCGCTTGTTTCTTTGCAGCACAGGGGACAGGAAAGCGCAGGAATTGCAGTGAGCGACGGTTCCTGCATAAAAATGAAGAAGGCCATGGGGCTTGTCGGGGACATTTTCACTCAGAGTGATTTTGAAAAACTCAAGGGAAACATCGCTGTAGGACATGTCCGCTATGCGACTGCTGGCGGCCGTACAATCGATAACGCCCAGCCTTTTTTGAATACATTTAAGCTCGGTTCGATTGCCCTTGCTCATAACGGTCAGCTTGTAAATCACACAGAAATCCGTGAAAAGCTCGAAGATCTTGGGTACACTTTTTCTTCTTCCAGTGACAGCGAAGTAATTTTAAAGCTGATTGTCCGAAAATTCATTGAGAACGGCGGAAAACTTGGAAGCGGAGAGCACAACCAGAAACGCTTTATCGATGCCGTGATTCAGGCTGTAAAAGAAATAAAAGGTTCGTTCGCACTCTGTATTATGACTGAAGACATGCTGATCGGCGTGCGCGATCCAAACGGAATAAGACCGCTGTGCATGGGAAAATTGCCACACGGATTCGATTTTGCTAACGCAAAAGCAGGGGATTTTAAGGGGCAAAGCCCCTTAGGAGAAGGGGGTGTCGGCGCTACGGAGTGCGACGCAGGGGGAAGGCTTTCCCCCTCTTACATTTTGGCTTCTGAATCATGCGCTATAGACGCGGTGAACGGTGAATTTGTGCGTGACATTGCTTCCGGGGAAATGGTCGTCATCAATAAAGACGGGATTTTTTCGTACAAAACCGGGGAAAACGAGCATAAAAAGACTTGTATTTTTGAATATGTGTACTTTGCACGTCCGGACAGCGTGATTGACAGAATCCCGGTTCAGGAAGCACGCTACAGAATGGGACAGGCACTTGCCCTTGAAAGTCCGGTCGAGGCTGACTGCGTTGTTGGTGTTCCTGACTCAGGAATCGGGGCTGCGATGGGCTATGCAAAGGCAAGCGGAATTCCTTATGTAACTGGCATCATAAAAAACAAATACATCGGCCGCACTTTTATCGCACCGACCCAGAAAGAGCGTGAGAACATGGTCTTTGTAAAACTCAACGCAATAAAAAGTGATTTGAACGGAAAAAGGGTCGTTGTGATTGACGACTCAATCGTTCGCGGCACTACAAGCCGTCGTCTTGTGCAGATTTTACGCCGTGCGGGTGCAAAAGAAGTTCATTTCAGGGTTTCTTCTCCGCCGGTAAAATTCCCATGCCACCTTGGAATTGATACTCCGAGCAAAAACGAGCTTATTTCAAGCACCCACGAACTCGAAGAAATCCGCCAGGAAATCGGGGCAGACACTCTCGCCTTTATTTCGCTTGAAGGCATGAGAAAAGCCCTCGGAGAAAGCGGATTCTGCGAGGGCTGCTTTAACGGAGAATATCCGGTGTAAGCGGGAATGTCAAATGTCGAGTTTCCTTTGACGGACACATTTTTTGTTGTCAGTTGATGAAACTCGACATTTGACCTTGCAAGTCTATTCTGCGCTTTATTTATCGCAGGCTCTTAAAAATTGCGTGAAGAGCGGGCTTGGCTTGTTCGGACGGCTCTTGAATTCCGGGTGGAACTGAACGCCGACATGGAACTGACCGTCGCCTGAAACTTCAACTGCCTCGACAAGCGTTTCGTCGGGGCTTGTTCCGCTGATTGTGAGACCTGCGCTCTGCATTTGCTCGCGGTAGTCGTTATTGAACTCGTAGCGGTGGCGGTGTCGCTCGTTTATGAGGCTTGCACCATATGCTTTTTCAAGAATCGTTCCTTCTGTGACTTTGCAAGGGTAGCTTCCGAGACGCATTGTGCCACCCATAATCACTCCCTGCTGGTCTTTCATCAAATCAATTACCGGGTGCTCACATAGCTCGTCGAATTCCCGGGAATTTGCATCTTTATAGCCCAGGACATTTCTTGCAAATTCAATTACGGCAATCTGCATACCAAGACAGATTCCGAAATACGGAAGCTTGTGGGTGCGGGCGTATTTGCATGAATTAATCATTCCTTCGATACCTCGCTGACCGAATCCGCCCGGAAGAATGATTCCTGCGCAGTCTCCGAAAATTTCCGGGGCTGTTTCGTCTGTGACTGAATCAGAATCCACCCACTTTATTTTTACGTTTTTTCCGATTTCAAAAGATGCGTGGTTCAAACTTTCGACGATGCTCAGGTATGAGTCGTGAAGCTTGACATATTTTCCGACGAGCGCTACCTGAATTTCCCCTTCCCGGGCGTGAATTCTTTCCACCATTTTTGACCATTCTGCAAGGGCAGGGTAGTCGCCTCGGGTGTTATCGATTCCTAAATCACGGCAGACAACATCATCCATATTCTGGGCGTGGAGCATGAGCGGAACTTCGTAAAGACTTCGGCAGGTCGTATTGTTGATAACGCAGTCATCGCCGACATTGCAGAAAAGAGAAATCTTTTTTCGGATGTCGGTCGGAATCTCTTTGTCACATCTTGCAACGATGATGTCCGGGTGAATTCCGACTGCCATAAGCTCTTTTACTGAATGCTGGGTTGGTTTTGACTTGAACTCATCGCTTCCTGAAATGTAAGGAACGAGACAAACATGAATGAAAAGACAGTTTCGGCGACCAACTTCAAGGGCGAGCTGGCGGATTGCTTCAAGGAAAGGCTGGCTTTCGATGTCACCGATTGTTCCGCCGATTTCGACGATGCTTACATCGGCTCCGCTGACCTCTGCGTTCTTTTTGATGAAGTCTTTGATTTCGTTCGTGACATGAGGAATAATCTGAACCGTTTCGCCGAGATAGTCGCCGTTTCGCTCTTTGTTGAGGACATTCCAGTAGACACGACCGCTCGTCATATTTGAGTATTTCGTGAGGTTTTCGTCGATGAAACGCTCGTAGTGACCCAAGTCAAGGTCTGTTTCGACTCCGTCATCAGTCACGAACACTTCGCCGTGCTGAAAAGGACTCATCGTGCCCGGATCTACATTCATGTAGGGGTCAAGTTTCTGAGAGGCGATTTTTAAGCCCCTGCATTTCAAAAGTCGTCCAAGAGAAGCGGCAGTAATTCCCTTTCCCAGGCCGCTTACAACACCACCTGTTACAAAAATAAATTTACTCATATTATTACTCCAATTTTCCAGTTACAAATTATGATTAATATCCACCAGACTAGCATTTCCCAAACTGTAAGGCGATGCAAGACAATCCGCCAGTGCATTTGCCGTGTCGATTGCGGTTAGGCAGTCGATGTCTCGCTCAACGGCAAGTCGGCGGAGTTTGACGCTCTCGGCGACCGGGTCACGGCCCTTTGCGCTTGTTGAGACAACATAAACGACCTTTCCGCTTTCGAGGAGAGTCATTACATTGTCGTTGTAGTTTTCGTGAACTTTCGCAACATACTCAACTTCCATACCACTTCGCTCGATTGTTGCCGCATTTCCGCTAGTTGCGTAAAGCTTAAAGCCGAGGTCGTAGAATTTTTTTGCGAGGGCGGGAAGCTCCGGTAAGTCGCTCTGTCGCACTGAGAAAAGGATGCCACCAGTTTTCAGGGATTTCCATCCGGCGGCTGCCATTCCCTTGAAAATCGCTTCTTCCCTTGTTCGGGCGATTCCTAAAACCTCACCGGTGCTCTTCATCTCAGGGGCGAGGTGCGTGTCTACATCCATGAGCTTTTCAAAACTGAAGACCGGCACTTTGACCGCAAAATAATCCGGTTTTCGGTAAAGTCCTGTGCCGAATCCCATGTCGCAGACTTTTTCGCCAAGCATGGCACGGGTCGCAAGGTCAATCATCGGAACTCCGGTGACTTTGCTCAGGTAAGGAACCGTTCGGCTTGAACGAGGATTTGCCTCGATGATGTAAAGCTCGTTCTCGTAAATCAGGTACTGAATGTTAACAAGCCCTTTCGTTCCGAGTGCAAGAGCCAAATCTACCGACTGGCGGACGATTTTTGCCTCAATCTCATCGCCGAAAGTTCCCGGATAAACTGCAATCGAGTCGCCTGAGTGGATTCCCGTTCGCTCGATATGCTCCATGATTCCCGGAATCAGAACATTCTCGCCGTCGCAGATACAATCGACCTCAAGTTCTTTCCCTTCCATGTATTTGTCAATCAGAACCGGGTTTTCGATTCCTGCGCTGAGGATGATTTTCATGTATTCTTTAACATCCGCAGAATTACGGGCGATAATCATGTTCTGACCGCCGAGAACATAGCTTGGGCGCATCAAAACCGGATAAGTGATTTTTTCGGCCGCTTCAAGTGCCTCAACCTCGGTGAAAACGGTGACTCCTTTTGGCCTTTTGATGTTGAGCCGGTCGCAAAGTTCCTCGAATCGCTCACGGTCTTCGGCAAGGTCAATCGCATCGGCAGATGTTCCCAGAATGCGAACTCCCTGTCCGTCAAGATATTTGGCAAGTTTGATTGCTGTTCCGCCACCAAAAGCAACGACGACACCGAGCGGTTTTTCGACGGTAAGCACATTCATCACATCGACCGGGGTAAGCGGCTCAAAGTAAAGCCTGTCCGCCGTGTCAAAGTCGGTCGAGACGGTTTCCGGGTTGTTGTTGACAATCGCAACTTCGTAACCGAGTTTTTTGAGGGCACGAACACACTGAACCGAGGCGTAGTCAAACTCGATTCCCTGTCCGATTCGGATTGGTCCTGAACCAAGAACGACAATTGTGCCTTTTTCTGAGCGTTTTGTTTCTTTTAAGAAATGCTCAGCCTCGTTTTCGCCGTTTGTCGTTGAGTAGAAATACGGAGTCTCAGCATCAAACTCACCCGCACAGGTATCAACCATTTTGAAACTGCGTGGCGGATATAACATATTGTCACACGGATTGGATTTTGCTAACGCAAAATCTGTGTTTTTTAAAGAGGCGGCGTTAGCCGACTCGAATCCGTGTGATATTTTTTCTTCATGGTCTACCACATTTACTAGTTTCCACAAAAACCATTCGTCAATCTTTGTGATTTCGTGAATCTCATCCACTGTGAGAAGTTTTCGCTTTAGTGCCTGATAAATCGCAAAGATTCTCTGGTCGGTGCACTGGGCGACCCGTTCACGGATTTTCGCATCGCTTTCTTTTTCAAAGGCCGGGAGGTTCAAATCTTTAACGCCTACCTCAAGTCCCCGGCAGGCTTTTAAAATTGCTTCCTCAAAGTTCTGGCCGATTGCCATGACTTCACCTGTGGCTTTCATCTGGGTGCCGAGGTTTCTTCGGGCATAAACGAATTTGTCGAAAGGAAATTTCGGCATTTTTACGACTACATAGTCCAGAACAGGCTCAAAGCAGGCCTTTGTCTTTTTGGTGACGAAGTTCGGAATCTCATCAAGTGTGAATCCGACCGCAATCAAAGCGGCGACTTTCGCAATCGGGTAGCCTGTCGCCTTACTTGCGAGGGCTGAAGAACGGCTTACACGAGGGTTTACTTCGATTACGGCGTACTCGAAGGTATCCGGGTTAAGGGCAAACTGACAGTTACAGCCACCTTCGATTTCGAGTGCGCTGATAATGTTCAGTGCGGCACTTCGGAGCATCTGATATTCTTTGTCGGCGAGGGTTACTGTCGGGGCGATTACGATTGAGTCTCCCGTATGGACTCCGACCGGGTCAAAGTTTTCCATTGAACAGACTGTGATTACATTGGCCTTTGAGTCACGCATGACCTCAAACTCGACTTCCTTCCAGCCTGAAATACATTTTTCAACAAGAATCTGATGAATCGGCGAGCGGTGAAGTCCGTTGTGGGCGATTTCGTCAAGCTCACGGTCATTTTTTACGATGCCGCCGCCTGTTCCTCCCAAAGTGAATGCCGGGCGGATAATCGCAGGAAAGCCAATCTCGTTGTGAACGAAATCAAGGGCATCTTCGTAGGTCGTTACGACTTTTGAAGGAATACAAGGCTCTCCGATTGCTTCCATTGTGTCCTTGAACATCTGGCGGTCCTCAGCCTTGTCGATTGTCTCAGGTCTAGCACCCAAAAGCTGAACTCCGTGACTTTCTAGGAAACCTGATTTTGCAAGTTCCATGCTCAAAGTGAGGCCTGTCTGACCTCCCAAAGTTGAAAGAAGCGAATCCGGCTTTTCTTTTTCGATGATTCTCTGCAAAGTTGTGAGATTAAGTGGCTCAAGGTAAATCTCGTCAGCCATAAAATGGTCTGTCATCAATGTGGCAGGATTTGAGTTCACAAGAACTACTTCAAGCCCGAGCGATTTCAAAGCCTTGCAAGCCTGATTTCCCGCATAGTCGAACTCGGCAGCCTGACCGATTACGATAGGGCCACTTCCAATTATCAGAACTTTATGAATGTTTTTATTTAATGGCATGATTTTTCTCCATCATCGAGATAAACTTATCGAACAAGAAGTTGGTGTCGTGCGGGCCTCCGCAGGCTTCCGGGTGGAACTGTACGCTGAAAGCAGGGATGTCGGTGTAGCTCACTCCCTCGCAGGTTTCGTCGTTTTCGTTCACAAAACTGAGTTTTGCGTAAGAGGGGAGTGTGGTGCTTTCAACCGCATAGCCGTGGTTCTGGCTAGTGATATAAACCCGGCCTGTCTCCAAATCCTTGCAAGGGTGGTTTCCGCCGCGATGTCCGTACTTGAGTTTTGAGGTTTTTGCCCCGCGAGCCAGAGCAAGCATCTGATGTCCGAGACAGATTCCAAAAATCGGGATTTTTCCGTATTCGCAAAGTTTTTTGATTTCTGAAATTACGCCGGTATTTTCCGCAGGGTCTCCCGGCCCGTTCGAAAGCATGATTCCGTCAGGAGCAAGTTTGATAATCTGGTCTGCTGTAGTGTCATAAGGAACGACATTCACCTTGCAGTCACGCTTTTCAAGCTCCCGCTGGATGTTAGCCTTCGCACCAAAGTCGAAGAGAGCAACAGAGAACTTTAAGCGGGCGTTGCGGGCGGCATCTGAGCCCGCAGAGGGGGTAGGCGTAAATGGCGAAGCCATTGTAGCCGAGGGGGAGACTTCCCCCTTTGTACTTTGAACGCTCTTTACCGCATCTTCAATCCTATAGGCACGGATTTCTTCAAGAAGTGAATCGTCAACTTTCAACTTTCCGTTTTCCGTTTTCAGTTTTCCACTTTCAGAAAGAATCATTCCGTTCATGACGCCGGCTTCACGGAGCTTTTTTGTGAGTGCCCTCGTGTCGATTCCAGAGATTCCGACTATGCCCTGTGCTTTCAAAAATGAATCAAGGTCGCCCTCACTGCGGAAATTGCTCGGCTTGTCGCAAAGTTCACGCACTATGTAGCCCCGAACCCAGCTTTTTTTGCTCTCAAAGTCTGGTGACTCAACGCCGTAGTTTCCGATAAGCGGGAAGGTCTGAGTTACAATCTGACCGAAATAGCTTGGGTCGGTCAAAGTTTCGATGTAGCCGGTCATTCCTGTCGTAAAGACGACTTCGCCGGTGGATTTTCCTGCCGCACCGATTGAATTTCCTTCAAAAATTGTTCCGTCTGCAAGGATAAGATACGCACTGCTCATTTTTACCCCAAAAAAAAGGCGCTCACTCCATTAGAGACTATATCCCTAATCGAATGAACGCCTTTGTTCAAGTTTCAAAAATTATAGTGATTCGCCGGAGCTTGGTCAATTATAAATATTTCTGGTAAAGCTCGATACCCTTCATAAGTTCGGAGTAAATTAGACGGGATTTCTGAAGTGAGGAGCGGGCCTCGTCGTTCATTGGCGGAAGATTTTCGATGAGGGCGGCGAGCCTTTTTTCGGTCGGGAAAACCAGCGATGCGATTTCCTTGTATTCAGAGTGAAGTATTTTTGAGTCAATTTCGCCGAGTTCCGGAAGATTTTTCCCGGGATTTTGGGATTTTATTCCGTTGTCCGCAAGCCTGAAACCTTTTTTTGCAGTGTCATAAAGAGAAGAAAGTCCGTTTTTGAGTTCAGCAAGCGCAGATTCGTAGGCTTTATCTTTTGAGGGGAGGAGCCCCTCCCCTGCGGAGCACTCTGGAAGCTCCGCTTCCGGCGTTGCTCCGACACCCCACCCAACGGGGGAAACCCCCGTAACGCCCCCAAAATCTGTGGGTTCAAAACCTGGAATTTTGAGTGAGCGAGGGGAAAGCGAGAAAGTCTTTATTCTGCCCTTGAATTCTTCGGCTTTGCTCTCGAACCACCAGGCGAACATCTTCATCTTGCTGTCGGTGAGGATTTTCTTTCCGTCGTAATCAATGTCGTACTGAGGATTTGCGCCGAAAAGAGCGGCCACTCCCGATTTTTCTGCAGGAGCGAATCGGCCGGATTTTGTATGAATCGCTTCCTCAAAGGTGGAGCCGCGGATGTGTGTCTGGAAATCAGGATAGCCTAAATCAAGCCCGGAAAAATAGATGTTTTTTGCCCCGATAAAGCGCGCGAAATCCCAGGCAGTCGTCGAGACTGAGCCGCCTGCAACGAGCTGTCCTTTGTTTCCGATTTTTCTTTCGATGTACTGACCCAGGGGGAAAAGCGACGCGCACATAACGATTTTTTTGCATTTAAAACGAAAAACCGCAGGATATGCCGCGCTCTCCGTAATCAGAATGCTTGAAGGCGAGGAAAGACCCGCAATGTGCCGCCATGCGTAATACTGCGGGTCGGTCAGAACGATAAAATGCGGCTCAACTCCCGCGCGGAGACATGCGCGGAGAGCCGTGTCAACAGCAATCAGAATGGCGTGCTTTTTTATTTCAGCCAGTTCCGGGAGGATTTCTTCGAGCGTAGGCCCTGCCGCCAGAATAACGGCTGGCAAATCTTCTGGACAGGAATCCTTAAAAATGTTGATTCCGTCCAGGTCTCTGAGATAGTGAAGGTTTTTGCAGGTGTTCTTGAGCCAGAGCTTTGAGAATTTTTCGAGGGTCGATGCGTTAATCTCGACTTTCCGTCTGTTCCGCTCGATAAGTTCGCGCAGGGCGTTAAAATAGTCCGCCGAGTGCGCAGACTGTGAAGCGTTCTCAGAAATCGCCGTGTGCTTAAGACCGCTTGTCTGCTCAATCAGTGCCACGACGCTCTCAATTCCCGTTCCCAGCGCAATGATAAAATTCTTGTGGGAAAAAAGGCCGCTCCAGTCAACGAGGGACAGAGCCGTAAAAAAATAGGCCGGATCACTCTCAACGATTATGATTGTGTCGTTTGGATAGAGTTTTGCGTAAGAAATTGCGGCGTAACCAAGTCCGCACGAAAAAAAAACAGCACCGTCGCATTCAGAAACTGATTTTTTTGCGGAAATTGCCGCAGTTTCTGCTTCACGGAGCGGATTATACGAACTGTGAAGGAATTTTCCGCCGTCTTTTGCTGTCGGAACTCCAGCTTTTGAAGGGAGAATTTCGAGCGGTGCTTTAAGATGTTCAGGAAGGTCTTCAGGAATGTCGCTTTGTTTTTCGAGCGAGAACATTTTTGCGAGCTGTGGAAAACGCCGCATAAAGAGGGCAAGATTTTTATTCCAGATAGAGTTCAATTTCCATGTTCTCCGTGACAGGCGTTCCCGGCGCTGGTTCCTGGGATTTTACCCATCCGTCACCGTTTATTTTGATTCTGAGATTTTTGTATTCGAGAAGAGGAAGAAGTTCCCTTTTTGAGACCCCCCTGAAATCAGGAAGAGTTTCTTCAATGACGATAGGTGCCGACCCTGCGATTGAAATTTTTCCTGAGTGGGCGAGACTTGAGGCATTCTCGCGGTTCATTCCGAGGTGGTCAACGATAATGTCTGCCGCCTTTCCGATGACAGGAGCTACGATTCGGCCTGCGTACTGCTCGCCTTTTGCCTTTTCGATTACGATGTAGAGAATGATTTTCGGATCTTCAATCGGGAAAATCGAAATACAGTTCGAAACGAAGTCAGTTTTCGAATATCCGCCGGTTACGGGATCGGCCATCTGTGCGGTTCCTGTTTTTACGCCCATTGAAATGCCCTTGACCTTACTGCGAGAACCGGTTCCAGTCGTAGCGACGGTTTCCATACATTCAAGAATGTAATCTGTGGTAGACTTCTTGAAAACCCTGTCTTTTAAGACCGGAGCATGAACAAATTCTTCACGGCCTTCGTTATCAGTGATTTTGCTGACGAATGTGAGCTGAACGGGAACACCGTCATTTGCGATTGCAGTTGCAGCCTGAACCATTTGAAGCGCGCTTACTGAAATTTCCTGACCGATAGCGATTGAAGGTTTTGAGCGCCCTGACCACAGCCTGTCGTTAGGGCTTCGTAAAATTCCTGTTGTCTCACCGGCGATTTCAGTTCCAGGGCGTTCCCCGAATCCAAGCTGATGAATTTTTGCAAGGAACGGCTCTGAATCGATTTTGTCGCTCATCTGTGCAAGCGCATCGTTGCAGGAATATTTGAGCGCTTCACGGGCAGTTTCCCAGCCGTGATGATCAAGACAGGTGATTTTGATTGTTTCGCGGCCGCTTTTTTTAGAATAGATTCCGTCGCAGAGGAAAATATCCTTAGTTGTGATTGAATTCGTATCAAGAAAAGAGGCGACCGAAAAGATTTTGAAGACGGAACCCGGTTCATAGCTGTCGCTTGCCGGCTTGTTTTTGAGTTCGGTTTGAGAAGCGCTGGAATAGTCGTTGAGGTTCGCAGACGGCAGGCTGATGTAAGAAAGAATTTCGCCGGTTCTTGCCTCTGCTGCGATAAGCATCATCGACTCGGCCTGAGTTGTTTCCATCGCTTCATGCGCGATTTTCTCAAGGTTTGACTGAAGGTTTGCGTCAATCGTAAGGTAAATGTTTTTTCCCTGGACTGAAGGCGGGGCAGGAGGAGTCTCTTCACCTTCCTGCGGCTGAGGTGGTTCCTGTGGCGGCGGGAAAAGCACGCTTTCCATTGAATACTCGATGCCGGCAAGACCCCGGCCCTCTTTTCCGACAAAACCAATCAGCTGGGAAGCAAGCTCATTTTCCGGATAGACACGTCCCTGAAGCTTGTCGAATTTTACAACCGCAGAAAAACCGTTCCGTGAGCAGGCTTTTCGAAGTTCTTCGTAAGTATTTGAGTCAATTTTCTTTTTGAGGTAAACGAACTGAGGATTCTCAGACTTTTCGAGAAGATTTAAGATGTCGCCCTCGCTCTCATTGATAATCGGAGCGACAAGATTCGCAAAAAGTTCTTTATTTTTGATTGATTGTGGAGAAGCTCCGAAATCGTAGAATGCAGACGGCACGGCAAGCGCCTTTCCGTTACGGTCAAGAATCGAGCCTCGCTGAATCTCTTCTTTTTCGACAGGAGGTGCAGGCGGCTCAGTAAACGCAAAAAAACCATACTCAACGATGACATAAGCCGAAAAGAGAACCGCGCAGACAATCAGAAAAATAAGAGGCGCTTTTTTAATATAGCCGTTTACCTGTATGTTTTTCACCAGGGATATTATAGCACAAAAATATTTATATGAAAATTAGAAAGTTTTAAGAAGGGGAGTCGGGTTCTGCTTCCAATTGTGAAACTTATCTAGTTTTCATTTTCCGATAACTTTCCCCAGAATATTCTTTTCTGAAACAAAACCATAGGTGCGGGAATCTACGGAAACTTCGTAATTGTCACCGACTGCAAGAATGAAGCCCTGAGGCACTGTTTCTGAATTCTTGAGGTTCAGGTATTGAAGAGTTGTCAGAGGAATTTCCTGATTTCCCGCCTTTAATGTGAAGTTATCCCCGGTACTGTGGTAAAATTCCAGTTTTTCGCCGCCTGTCGCAACGCAGCGCTTTACTACGATTTTATTGTCATACAGATAAATGACGACATCTCCCTTCCCGGGCTTTTTCCACTGGCATAAAAGTGAATCTGAATATGGCTTTACGATACCATAAGAAAGTTTTGAGACAAAAAGTCTGTCTCCGTTCTGAATTGCGGGAAACATAGAGTCTCCTGAGACCGTAAGGATTTCAAAGACAAAAAGTTTGAGAAAAAATCCCAGAAGAAGACCGAGACAGACTATGAGAACCAGAATCTTACTTGATTTTGAGAAATGAATGCGCTCCGGAAGATTTTCCATTTATTTTTTTCCTTGAACCATTTTCAAATCCTGCTTCAAAGTTCCGCTTTCAGGAAGGATTGCAATGGCGTCCTTTATAATCTTCTCCGCATTCTCATAATCTTTTTTATTGTAGAAATCTACGAATTTGTTGTGAACTTCGACAATATAATTGTTAAGATGCTGAATTCTGATATTTTTCAAATTTTTGCTGTTCGGAAGGTATTTCAGTCCTTCTTCCATAACGGCCGCAGCTTCAAGATGTTTTTTTGCCTTTGCCAGCGGTTTTGATTTTTCTGACCAGTAATATTCTTCGAGAGAAAAAAGTTTTGCTGCAACGGACTTGTCTTTCGCATTTTCATCATTTTTCATTTCGTGAATGAAAGAAATCGCTTCGTCCGGAGACATCTTGTGTGTCTTTTCATTTATGTATGCGTAAAAAATCGTGGTCTGAATTGTAATCCGGTTTTTCTCACTTATTTTCTCTTTTTTTGAATCAAAAATTTCCTGTGCACGCTCTGCCATGTTTTTGTTTGTGAGATTTACGGCCATATTATAAGCAATATCGTCATAAAGTTTACGGTACTTCGGATTCCAGAAATTTCCCCAGCGATTTTCTACCGCATCCATCCAGTCGAGCGCCAGGTCCGATTTTTTCTGTCTGTCCAGAGAGACTGCGTAATTTGTAGCGGCTATCTCAAAACTCTCGCGGACACTTTTTTCGTCAGATTCAGAAGTCTGTCCGACAAAAACAATTCTTGCGGCCGACAGCGGGACGGTCGTTTTGTAGTCTTTTTTTTCATCGAAAAGGGCAGTGACATTTTTTCCAATCAGACTGATGAATTTTCTTTCCCCGACTTCTTTCCGGTTGTTGTAAGATTTTTTGGGGACGACATAGTATTTCTGGGAATTTCCCGAAGAACCCAGATTTTTTTTAGTTCCGGGATTGAATCCGTTCGGATTTGTCGTCTCGACGTCGATTTTTCGTCCGTCAGAAAGATAAACCGTACAGAACGCGTGGTTAGGAGTTTCATTTCCGTGGACAGTTATTCCGGCTGATTTTGCGAGTGCATAATACAGAACGCTTGAGGAAACGCAGTTGTAAGTTCCTCTCTGAAACATCAGGTCGATATAGGTCTGGTTGAAGCTGTATTTTTTGAGGAGTTTTTCATACATCAGCGTAAGAATTTTTTCGGCGCGCTGTTCTTCAGGGAGAGAAAGAAAATTTTCTGAGGTGACTTCATTTTCAAGAAGCGAAAATTGATTCAGAACGGTTTTTCCTTCTTCAGAATCCTGTTTGCAGAGAGAAAATTCGAGGGCGGCGCGGATTATGTCTTCGCCGGAAAGTTCGCCTTCATTTTCATAGACGAAAAGCGGTTCAAGCGGCGGAAAATCTGTTTTTTCCTGTGCCGTAACTCCTTGTAAAAGCGAGAAAATTACTGAAATAAGGACAGATTTGTAATAGCGGGAAAAAATTTTCATTGAAAGATTATAGTATAGAAATGCGGATTCTGCAATTTTGGGTTTTTCAGCGTTTTTTATCTTTGGGAAAATACGCACCCGCAGTAATCCTGACGCCACAGTCCGTATTCATCAGAAAGCTGAGTGCTCCGTAAAAATCCGCCTTTTTTCTTGAAATCTGACGGGAGGAATTTTGTGCCCGGAGAAAATAAATTCCCGTCAGTTTCTGGTTTTTCTTCAGAAAAAGATGTGTTTTCAAGTTCTTTTCCAATCGTGTTTATTTTTTCGCTGTCCTTGTGCGGGCTTATGCTGAGCGTTGTCGTGAACCAGTCGAAATTGTTTTTTCTGGCGTATTCCCATGCTCTTTTCATGCGGAATTCGTAGCATCTTCTGCAGCGTTCGCCTTTTTCGCCTTCTGTCTGAAGCTCAGGTTCTTCGCGGACCTTTGTCGCCTTAAAATATTCTTCGGGATTGTATTCATCGACGACGAGTTTGACCTGATTTTTTACGGCATCTGGAAATCTTTCGAGAAACTTTTTTAATTCTTCGAGACGGCGGAAATATTCTTCTTTCGGATGGATGTTAGGGTTGTAATAATAAATCGTGATGTCAAAAATTCCGGAAAGATATTCTATTACATAAGATGAACATGGACCGCAGCAGGCATGAAGAAGAAGCGACGGTTTTTGAGTCTTCTTTGATTCTTCAATTTTAGCAATAATTTTTTCGAGTTCTTTCTGATAGTTGATTTTTTGCGGAGCCATCTTTCTGTCTAGTCCTGTTTTTTCATGATGAAATTGCCTTTGAGCATTTTTGTCTGGAGGATATTCACGAACGCCATTGGGTCTGTTTTTTTGACTTCACGGATGAGTTTTTCTTCGGTGTCGCTGGAAATTACAGTGTAGAGCATATCCCGTTCGAGACCGGTGTAGCAGCCTTCACCCTTGAAAAGCGTTGCGTCGTGTCCCGTTGTTTCCCGGATTGTTTTGACAAGTTCATAAGGCTTGTTTGTGATTATAAGCAGCGTGGATTTCTGGTAGCGTCTGTAGAGGAAATTCAGAATCTGAGTGCTGGCGAACTGGAAAATTATCGAATAGAGGGCACGGCTCCAGCCGAATAAGAGCCCGAAAACTGCAAGTACGATTACGTTCCCGATAAAAATATGATTCCAGATACTGCGGCCTGTTTTTTCTGAGACATAAATCGAGATGAAGTCGGTTCCGCCACTGGTAGCGCCCGCCAGAAGACACATGCTGATTGACATGCCGTTTACGATTCCGCCGAAAACCGTGCAGAGAAGAATATCGTTCGTTAAATCGAGGCCGGGGAGAATATCCGTAAGAAAACCGGAGGCGATAATCATCCAGATTGACAGAAGAGTGAATCTTTTTCCGACATATTTGAAGCAGATTATCGCAGGGATAATGTTCAGTCCCCAGTAGAAAACGGCGAAAGGAATTTTAATTCCGAAGAATTTTAAGAAAACTTCCTGAAGAAGGAGCGTGATACCGGTAAAACCTCCGGGTAAAAGACCTGCCGTATGAACGAATGTGTTTAAATTCACGGCCATGAGAACGGAAGCTAATGTAACAAGCAGAAATCTGAAAAATAGTTTCATATTGAAATCCAGAAATTCAATTCATCATAGCACAGAATCTGTATTATTGCGAATCCAATTTTTATTTTGACACTTTTGACAAAAATGTCAAAATAATATACACTGTCAGAATGAATAATCTCGTAGCATTGTGCGCTGTGGGCGCCGAAAAAATTTTAGGTAACGAAATCAAACTTCTTGGTTACAAACTTGCAGGAAATGCACCGGGCCGTGTTTTTTTTACTGGTGACGACGACGCTCTTTTCCGTGCTAACCTCTGCCTCCGCACAGCTGACCGTGTTTATCTCGAAATGGCTCGCTATCACGCCGAAGACTTTGACCAGCTTTTTGACGGCGTTTACTCAGTTTCATGGCCGGATTTCCTCAAAAAAGATTCAAAAGTCACTGTTGATAAAGTTCGTACATACAAATCAAAATTGAATTCAGAGCACGCCGTTCAGGGAATCGTCCAGAAGGCGATTTACAAAAAGCTTGGTGATGTATGGCATATGTCAAGCCTTCCGGAATCTGGCGAAGAGAGCGATATTCGTGTTTTCATCACCGAAGACGAAGCTCAGATTTGTCTTGATTTGAGCGGACTCCCGCTTCACAAGCGCGGCTACAGAACTGACGGCGGTGTTGCACCATTGCGCGAAACAACGGCAAGCGTAATGCTCCAGCTCATGCTCTGGAGACGAAAAACTCCGCTACACGACCCATTCTGCGGTTCAGGAACGCTCCCTATCGAAGCATGTCTTTATGCCCACAATGTTGCGCCGGGATTTGGCCGCCGTTTCGCACTCGAAAACCTTCCGATTTTTAATGCAAACCGTGCCCGTGAAATCAAATGCGCTGAAGCCGAGAAAATCCGCACCGATGTCGAATGCAGAATCACAGGAACGGACATTGATCCTGCTGCCGTTCAGCGCGCACGGTTGAACGCTGAGCACGCATGTGTCATGGCAGGCCGGGCTCTCCAGATGATTGGCAGCGACGCACGAATCGAACGCCCGGATTTTGAAGTCTCTGATTTTAAAGACCTTCACGCTCCTTACGAAAGTGGTCTCATTATCTGTAATCCGCCGTATGGTGAGCGTCTTGGCGAAGAAGAGCAGGCAAAACAGCTTTACCGCGAAATGGCTTCACTTTTTACGGACTTCCCGAACTGGGAAATCGGCGTAATCACATCGAACAAGCATTTCCAGGAGTGTATCGCGCACTACGCAAGCACGCTTAAAGACCTCAAGGCCGGAAATCTCGACACAACTTTCTACATGTACAACGGAAGCGAAAAAGAAAAAAAAGGCCGGACGGGAAATGGTGCGGTTTCTGAGAGAAGTCGAAGTAACGAATGGAACAGAAAGCCGGCTCGCAGCAAGTTCAACTCTAACCGGGGCAGAAGATAATGGCAATCGTAGTTGAGCACGACAAACGAAAGCATGAGATTCTCGAAAAATCGCTCGAGCTTTTTACCCGCGAAGGTTACGACGATGTAACTTTCCAGAAAATCGCCGACGCCTGCGGAATCACGCGCACTACCCTCTACATTTACTTCAAGAACAAAAAAGAAATCTTCACCTGGAGTATCAAACAGATGACGGGTGAGCTTGAAGTGAAGCTTATGGAAATTTTAGCCGACAAAACGCTTTCCGCTGACGAATGTCTGCGGAGAATCATGTACTGGATTATCGATACCTGCGACGAGAACCGCCCTCTTTTCAATGTCCTGCTGATTTACCTTATTAACTTGCAGAAGACAGGAGCAAGTGCCGAAGAGCGTGTTAACCGACGTGTAATCAGAATCAAGCACCTTCTGAGCATGATTATCATCGAAGGTCAGAAACGCGGTGAATTCCGAAAACTGCAGGTCAAAACCGTGAACAATATGCTCTACTCTCTCGTAGAGTCAGCGATTTTTGAGATTGCAGTCCTCAACAAAAAAGATGTCAGCGAAGTGAAAGACAGCATCGATCTGGTAATAAAAGGAATTTTGAACTAACCGCGGCACCTGTCAGAACTTTGCGTGAAGGGTACTCAACACTTTTTAATAACTGATTCCTATTGAAGCGGAAAATTGCGCCCGGTTTTGTGTGGCATTATAGGCGACTCCCATTGCAAGAGCCGGGAAAGCTATTTTCGCAAGATAGACCCTCATTCCGCCGTTAAGTCCCTGTTCGAACTCATAATCTCCGTCATTAGACGCTGTAAAATCCTGGACATAAACTGCCTGATAATCACCGTAAACCGAAATCATTCCCCATTTAAACTTATGAATTGCGAATTCAAAACCAGCGTTTCCACCGATAATCCGATTCGTTGATAAATCTCCCGGAAGAATAGTGACCGCACCGGCACTCTGCGACTGATATGAGATGATGTGATTATTGATGCCATAAAAACCTGCAATCTTCTGGTACATTCTCAATCTGTCCCAGATAATCGGGTGCTGCTCTCCGATGGAAAATGAAAATCCCATAGGATAGCGTAAGTCTTTATTGTCAGAATTTGAAAATCCGAAATCTGCGGAGATTGCGGCCGAATTTGTAGACATAAAAATACCGTTCCAGTCAGATTTTGAATAGCCGAGCGAAAGGGAAGTCGAGCCTATTTTTATAGATTCAGGGCAGAGACCTTTGTAATCTGACATTTCTTCTGTTGAGCTGGTTTTAAGGCCGATTCCGTGAGAAAAAGTGATGTTCTCGGAAAGTTTTTCTGAAAGGGAAATGCTCACATTGAAAGCGAGTGCATCAAATTTTACGACTGTGTCATCCGAAAGGTTGTTGTATTCAGGAGATTTTTTTGAGCCCATAAAAAAAAGGGCGACACCGGGAATTCCGTGCTCTCCTGGATTTTTTGAAAAAGCAGCGAGACCTGATTTATTGTTCTTTGAGAAAAATCCTCCGACCATAAACATGTCTTTCCGGCCGAAGGCGTTTGTATCCATTACGATTCCGCCGGCTGTGAATGCTGAGTTTGAATACATTGCGAACGGAACAGGAATGAAGGTTATTTTTTCTTTTACGGAGATGTTGATTTCTGATTCTGTATCGCTTGTTTTTTCAGTCTGAATATGAATATCGTTGAAAAGCCCTTCGCACTGAAGAGCGGTCTCAAGGTCGTGCATGTTTTCTTCGGAAAGCGGTTCTCCGATAAATTTTTTGACCCGTGACTGCATGTAAGACTTTCGTGTTTTCTTCAGTCCGGTGAAATTTATTTTTGTAATTGTAAGGTTTCCGTCAATTTCGATTTTTGAGCCGGAGAATTCATTCTGTTCAGTTTCCGTTTCAGTTTGTTTTTCAGCGCGTTTTGTCTCGTCATAAGTTTCTTTTGCAGATTCTGCCCTGATTCTGCTGCTGAAATGTGCTGACTGCTCCTGTGCTGTCAGTAAAACCAGGGAAGAAAACAGAAGCGCCGCTCCAAATATTTTTTTCATATTCTGGTAATTTTATAGTAGAATCTTGAATTTCACAAGAAATTTAGATTCGGGAAGAATCCTGCATTTTATTTTGACAAATTGACTATTTTTGTCAAACTCGCTAAGATTGTACTATTCTGTCATTGCCATACGCATACATGGCAGTCTATTACCATAGGAGATTAAAAATGGCTGTAATTAAACCGATGATTCGCTCAAACATTTGTATCAACGCTCATCCGGTCGGATGTGCAAAAGATACAGAAAATCAGATTGAATTCGCAGTTGCACAGAAAGCAAATAAAGGAATCAAAACCGCAAAAGAAGGCGGATATGCACCGAAGAATGTACTGGTTCTCGGCTGCTCAACAGGATACGGTCTTTCAAGCCGAATCACAGCGGCATTTGAATACGGTGCCGACACAATCGGCGTTTCTTTTGAAAAAGAGCCGACCGTCACAAAGGGCGGAACACCGGGCTGGTACAACAACAAGGCATTTGACCGTGCTGCTGCAAAAGCCGGCCTCAAATCAACAACTTTCAACATGGACGCTTTCAGTGACGAGTGCCGACAGGCTGTAATCGACGAAGCAAAAAAATGGGGAGTAAAATTCGACCTCATCGTATATTCTCTTGCTTCACCAGTCCGAACAGACCCTGACACAAAAGTAATGTACCGTTCAGTCATCAAGCCGGTCGGTAAGCCATACGGCGGATGGGCAATCGATATGATTACCGAAAAACTCTCAAAACTCGAAGCTCAGCCTGCAGAAGGCGACGACATCGCAAACACTGTAAAAGTTATGGGCGGCGAAGACTGGGAGCGCTGGATTAAAATGCTCGGTGAGGCAGATGTTCTCGCTGAAGGCTGCAAAAGCGTAGCTTATTCTTACATTGGACCAAAATATTCACAGCCGGTTTACCGCGACGGAACAATCGGTGCTGCAAAAAAAGACCTCGAAGCACGGGCAAAAAACATCGACGCTTCACTCAAAAAGATTGGCGGCGGCGCATGGGTTTCTGTAAACAAAGCTCTCGTCACACGCTCAAGCTCAGTTATCCCAATCATCATGCTCTACCTCGGATGTCTTTTCAAGGTTCAGAAAGCTGCCGGTACACACGAAGGCTGCAAAGAGCAGATTGACCGACTCTTCCGTGAGCGTCTCTACCGTGACGATAAAAATGTTCCTGTTGATTCAGAAGGCCGAATTCGAATCGACGACCTCGAGCTCGACCCGAAAATTCAGGCAGAACTCGACAAGCACATGGAAGCAATCAACGAAGACAATGTTCTTGAGCACATCGATATCGAAGGAATCCGAAAAGACTTCCTGAACATCAACGGTTTCGCAGTTGACGGCGTTGATTACGAAAAAGAAATCACTGATATGACAGCGATTGACTAAACAACTAAGGGGCTGCCCAAAATGAACTGGGCAGCCATTTTTTTTGGTATCACTTATGGCAATAAAAAAGAATTTTTATTGCTATGTATGAACTCTTAATCGAATGTCGTTGCAGGTTGACCGGACAAATTAATCAGTTATAATTACGCCAAAATCGACCCACATTTTTCTTGTGTTGCAGGTTGACCGGACAAATTAATCAGTTATAATTTTCCTGAACTTCCTAGCTGTTCGCACTGTGTTGCAGGTTGACCGGACAAATTAATCA
>JAFPUF010000013.1 GCA_017395545.1 Treponema sp.
CGGTCATTGCAGAAAATGAAACTGAGCAGGTCTATGAAGAACTTCCAGAAGGCGTTGAAAGTGAGCCGGCGGTTGTTGCAGAAGAAAATGCCGAAGCCGATGCTTATCAGCCGATTGTTCTCGTTCCGGCTGAGATGAATCCTCCGGAGCCTTTTGAAGAAGAAACTGAGGAAGTTGCAAAAATTGAGCCGGAAAAAGCAATTCCAGAAGAAAAGCCTGTTGTTTCAAATGACTGGACGAATTATGTTGTACCGTCAGTTAGAAACCTCAGAAGCGGTTATTACTATGTTCAGGTCGCTTCCCTGGGAAATCCCGAGAACATTAAAACTCTGGTGGATAAATATTCAGCCAAGTACCCGCTTGTTCTTGTCCAGAATGCCGCAAAAACTGCCTACCAGGTAATGGTTGGTCCTCTGAATATCGACGAATACGGTTCCGTGGATGAAAAATTCAAAGCGTATGGATTTAAGGATTCATTCGTAAGAAAAATCAGATAAATCTGGGAAGTTCTGATTAACAGTTGACGAAATTAAACTGAGCTGGTTTTAAGCACCGGCTCAGTTTTTTTATTTGGAAAGATTCTTTAATGCCGATTTTATGTCTTTCAGAAAAAAATCAATCTGACTTCTGACGCGCTTAAGAAAACTTAAATCCGAAGTTTTGCATTTATAACCGTCAGGAAAGTGCAGAAAAAGGTATTCGCGCACTGAAATAAGCGAGAAAAGTTCATCGTCAAGGGACATTGAGCAGCTTGCGACATCCTTTCCGAACATCAGAAGTTCCTTAATCCTGTTAAGTGCCTTCTCTTCACCTTCGAGATAAGACTTTATTGAGTCAGCATTGCTGCAAACAGAGAATTCGTCATCGAAGGTAAAATTTTCGCCGTTTTGTCCGCCGGTAAAGCCTTCTTCATCCACGGAAGCATTTATCTGAAGTTTATTTCCCGTTATCTCTATTCCCTGTTCCCCGGCATCAAAAAGGTTTGTTGTGTTCCAGAAAGCGTCCTGAAAGCTTTTTGCGTAGTTTTCGAGAGCCGTATCAGTGTACACTTCGATTCCGTTCTTTCCGCAGACTTTTTTTGCCCCGTTCCGGAAAGCAGCACCGTAATTTTCTACCGGTGAAAATCTGTCTGCCTGAAGAAGTCTTGCTATATGTGCCGGAGTGTTTTTTGCATGAGTCCGTCCGAGGGAAAATGAAAAGTCCAGTCCGCTAAGGTAAACTGGTATTTCAGTGTTTTTTCTCAGAAGAAGCGCTATGAATGTAGCCGTAAGCCCGACGGAACCAAGGGGAGGCACAAATGGCGGAAAAAAATCCATTTTTGAAAGATTGTTCAGAAATTCTGCATCCGTGTATTTTGAGGTGAAAAAAGTGATTGCACAGTCCGTGTGACGTGTTACGGCCGGCCTTGAAAGAATGTCAGCTATTAAAAGCGCTTTCTTTGCTCCTCCTCCGATATACGCTTTTTCAATTGCGAGCTGGCCTTCAACTGCTGCCACTGCATCTATTCTGATTCCATAAGATTTTAGCGAAGGAACTGCGGCATCGACACAGATAACGAAGCATTTTTCAAGTTTTTCTTTTCCGAAACGTTTTATTGTTTTTTCTGAACTTTCTCCTGCTCCAAAAACAAAAAGAGGCCGTTCAACGGTATGCGCAATAGATCTGAAATCAACAGAGGAGGGGAGGTTCGCCAGATTCTTAAAAAGATTGCGTGAATAAAGGCGTCCAAGACGAGTCAGTGTGATTCTGTTTTTCCAGAATGATGCAATTGTGTTTTGTGAAAGTGAGGCGAGTTTTGCGTAAGAATCTTTGTCAAACTGAGTTCCGGCGCTCATTTCAAGCATGATTGCGCGTCTGAAAGTAGAAATATGCGGAATTTTAAGCCCTTCGACGGTTTTTTCCCCGCAAAGAATGTTTACGATGTAGTCATTTTCAGAAAAAGGAAGAAGAGCCGTACTTGAAAAAATGTCATTTTCTGGGAGCGCTGAAGAAGCTTTTTTTTCTTTTTCTCTGGTCAGATATTCATTTGCGAGTTCATAAAGATTTTTATCAGTCTCGACTCCGAGAATAAAACAGTCTTCAGGAAGTTTTTTTAAAAGGGAATCGAGCCCAAGCCAGAGGCAGGGAGATGCTGCAATAATGAGTGTGCCCGGAAGAATCGTAAGATTCTCGATTATTCCGTTTATCGCCCGGTCCGGAGCGTATTTTGAGTAGAGAAACCTTTGTCTGTAAGAAACGGAAAAGCCCCGCCCGGCTTCCACCAGACAGGGCTTTTCACTTGTATTTTCGTTCATTTATTAGCGTGAAATATACTTGTTGAAGTAAGTGTCAGCAACATTATTTACGACTTTTTTGCTCTGAAGAAGGGTTGTCTGAGCTTCGTTTTCATCGTAATCAGAAATAGAATCCCTGACTTTTTTAACCTGTTCATCAGTAGCCTTGTCATTCTGAATTCCTGTAAGTGTGATTACAGAAACATAGTTTCCGAGAGTAAGCGGCTCAGAAATGTCCTGAAGTTTCATAGTGAATGCAGTCTTAAGGAAATCTTCGTTTGTGCTTGCATTTGCAAGTGCCTTGACATCGCCGGAAGAAAGTGTGTCTGCGATTGAGACATCACCATAGTTGAGCGGGAATGCAGGGACAGAAACAACTTCAACGCCGCTTTCTTTTGCAGCTTTGTCAAAAGTTCCTGCTTTTGCACTTTCAACGAATGCCTTAGCTTTTGTTGTGAAGTATTCGTCAATCATTGCTTTTTCGTTTGTATTGACGTAATTCTTTACTGCATCAAAAGTTGCGCTTTCTTCGATATTTGCTTCGGTTGAGTCACCTGTGCATTTGTAGATTGAGTAACCTGTGTTTGTCTTGATTACTTCGCTCAGAGAATCCTTTGCGAGGGAAGTGATTTTTTCGAGGTCGCTGTCATTCTCAAGGTTTTCTTTGATTTGGTATGCGAAGTTTGAAGTTACTTTTCCGTCGCCGTCTGTGTAGTATTTTTCAGAATATTCGGTAATCGCATCTTCAAATGTGATTTCGCCGTTTGTCAGTTGGCCGAGAAGTTTTTTTGCCTGAGCCTCTTCTTTTACCGTGAGCATTGAGAGTGAATAGGTGTTGAAGAGACTGATATTCTTTACACCGTAAGCCTTGATTTCAGACTCCGGATAATCTGCCTTGTCAAAAGAAACGATGTCGAACGAGCGCTTTTCTGCACCGATTGAAGACAAAAAGTCGATTTCTTTCTGTGAAGACTTGATTCCGTAGAGGGCGTATGCTTCTTCGTCTTTTCCGAGCTTGTTTGCAGAACCGAAAAGGTCGGAATTGAATCGTTCCCAGACTAACTGTCGTGAAATATTTGCTTTAAGGGATTCCTTGTCTTTTGCAGAAACCTGATTGTAAAGTTTCGGATCGTATTTTCCTTCAGAATCGAGGAAGTAAGGAAGCATAGTGCGGGAAATTGCTTTTCCGCTTGGCTTGTAGCCTGATTCTTTGACAGCTTCTTTATAAGCCATAGACTGAACTGCAGCATTGAAAGCATAGTTGTAGATGTAGAAATATGCTGACTGATCGAGCTGCTGCCCCTGATTCTGGTAGTAGTTCTGATAGTTCTGAACTGCATTTGCGAAGTCTGTACCAGGTTCGAGAACAATGTCTTTGCCGTTGTATTTTCCGAAAGAAATTTTGCCGGCATCCCCGGTGAAGGCGCGGATAAGTTCTGTGCCGACTCCGAAAACGACGAAACAAATTACTGAAAGAATAAGGATGATTACTGAACCAACCCAAAGCATCTTGTTTTTCATAGAAGTATTCCTTAGATTTTTAAAATAATAGTGACGGATATTTTATCACTGTAGGGCTGTACTGTCAATTATTTACAAATAGAAGGCAAAAACTGAATTTTTGAAGAAAAAAAAACCGCCCCTGAGTGGAGCGGCCTTAAATAAAAAAAACTTATGCTTCGCTGATTGCGCTTGCAGGACATTCAGAAGCACATGTTCCGCAGCTTACGCATTTTCCTGCGTCGATTTCGCGGTGTCCGCCGTTCTCGCTGATAGCGCCGACCGGGCAGTCTGGTTCACAAGTTCCGCAGTTAACGCAAACGCTTGGATCGATTTTCATTGCCATAATTAATACCTCATTTAATATAAAGATGATAGTAATAATCTAACACTGAAATTCTCAAAAAACAAGACCGTTTAATACGAATTAGCCTAGTCTAACCGAAAAAAAAATAAAAAAAATTAAAAAATTCAGGTTCTGACACTTGACTAAAAATCTGATTTTTTCTAAACTCTTAAAACATTCAGCAATGAACACATGGGCTATTAGCTCAGTAGGTAGAGCACCGCCCTTTTAAGGCGGCTGTCGATGGTTCGAATCCATCATAGCTCATTAAAGTTCTTTTGTTGGAGTTGGGCTATTAGCTCAGTAGGTAGAGCACCGCCCTTTTAAGGCGGCTGTCGATGGTTCGAATCCATCATAGCTCACATAAGGAACATCTGCTCGATGTTCCTTTTTTTTTATTTGGAGAAAATTATGGCGATTAACTTACAGAAAATGCGCAATATCGGAATCATGGCGCATATTGATGCTGGAAAAACAACCACAACTGAGCGAATTCTCTATTATACAGGTAAAATCCACCGAATCGGCGAAATCGACGACGGTGCGGCAACAATGGACTTTATGAAGCAGGAGCAGGAACGGGGAATCACAATCGCTTCTGCCGCAATCACAACTGACTGGAAAGGCTACACAATCAATATCATCGACACTCCGGGTCATGTTGACTTCACTGCCGAGGTAGAGCGAAGCCTTCGTGTTCTTGACGGAGCGGTTGCCGTAATCTGTGCCGTTGACGGAGTTCAGCCACAGACCGAGACTGTCTGGAAGCAGGCTGACGAATTCTCTGTTCCACGACTCTGTTTCGTCAACAAGATGGACCGAATCGGTGCCGACTTCTTCTATTCAATCAACGATGTTCACGAAAAATTCGGAGTCACCACAGTCGCCCTTCAGGTTCCGATGGGGCAGGGCGAGGATTTTGAGGGCGTAATCGACCTTCTCACCATGAAAGAAATCCGCTGGAACGAAGAGGACGAGGGAGAGACTTTCACTGAAAGCGACATTTCCGACAAATACAAAGACCTGGCAAATGAATGGCGGGAAAAGCTCATCGACACCATTGCTTCAAATGACGACGAGCTTGGAATGATTTACCTTGAGGGCGGAGAAATCACAAACGGGCAGCTTAAAAAAGCTCTCCGTACACTCACGATTAACCGAACCCTCGTTCCCTGTCTTTGTGGAACTGCCCGCCGAAACAAGGGCGTTCAGCCTTTGATTGATGCCGTAATCGACTACCTGCCATGTCCTACGGATGTTCCTCCTGCAAAAGGTCTTCATGTTAAAAAAGACAAGGAAGAACCTGTTGAAATTCCATGCGACGAAAAGAAAATGCCTCTGGGCCTTGTCTTTAAAATCCAGCAGGACCGCGAAATGGGTTCCCTTGCCTTTGTCCGTGTCTACTCAGGAAAATTCACCACGGGAAGTCAGTGCCTCAATGTCGGAAAGAAAAAGCGTGAGAGAATCAACCGCATCCTTCGTGTGAACGCAAACCACATGGAGCAGATGGACAGTGTTCAGGCTGGCGACATCGCAGTTTTCGTAGGCCTTAAAATCTCTCAGACAGGCGACACTTTGGGCAGCGAGGGAATGCCAATTCTTCTTGAAAGCCTTAAATTCCCGGAGCCTGTAATCTCAATCGCAATCGAGCCTGAGACTTTGAGCGACAAGGATAAACTCGTTGAGACTCTTGCAATCATGAGCCGGGAGGACCCGACATTCACAAGCCATGAGGACGCTGAGACTGGTCAGCTCATCATCAGCGGAATGGGCGAGCTTCACCTTGATGTTCTCGTTACCCGCATGAAGGACGATTTTGGCGTAAAGGCAAATGTCGGCGCTCCACAGGTAACTTACCGTGAGTCTGTCACAAACGAGGCAGAGGTAACAACAACTTGGGAGAAGAACCTTGCCGGAAAGGACAACACCGCAGGTCTCACAATCAAAATCCGTCAGAACGAGCAGGGCGTTGGAAACACTTACTCTTGCGAAGTTCACGACAACAATATCCCGGAAGAAATTTACGACGCAATCAAGTCTGGAATCGAAAATTCATTCGCTTCTGGAATCAAATACGGATATCCTTGTGCTGATATCGGAGTCACAGTCACAAAAATCGACTACA
>JAFPUF010000080.1 GCA_017395545.1 Treponema sp.
AATCTGCGAAAGCATTCAAAAGACTAAAGGGATTGTAAACATCAACAGAAGTATCCTGCGAAAAGTGATAGCCGTCATAATTCTTTTTGAGCTGTGCCAGACATTCTTCCTCTGAAATAGTATTTTTTTCAGCCAACATTTTGATTTCAGGCTTTAAAAATCTTTCGATTTCCTCCTGAGTGATTCCGCATATTGCCGCATATTCCTCGGAAAGCGAAATATCACGCAGATTGTTCAAATCAGAGAAAATGCTAACCTTGTCAAACCTTGTAACTCCTGTGATGAGCGCAAACTTAATGTGTGCATCCTCGCCTTTTATGACTCCGTAGAATGACTTTAAAATCGAGCGGAATGTATCGACAAGTTTCGGATTCCCGATTACATTCAGGAGAGGCTTATCGTACTCGTCCACAAGAACGACCGCCTGCAAGCCTGTTTTTTCGTGCACCTGCTGCAGAAGACTACTAAAACGGTTAACAGGAGTTGTTGCGTCTTTGTTTCTGAGTCCGTATATTTTTTCGTAGTCATCAAGTTTGACCCCAAGGGTTTTTATGAACTCTTCCTCTGTCTTAAAATCACCAATATTGAAGTCAAAATAAATGACCGGATATTTTTTCCATTCAGTCTCAGTCTTGGAGATTTCAAGCCCATCGAACAAATCCTTTCGCCCTTCAAAATAGCTCTTCAATGTCGAGAGAAAAAGAGACTTACCGAAACGACGAGGACGGCTTAAGAAATAAGGCTTTCCCATGCTGGTCAGATTATTGATATACTGCGTCTTATCGATGTAAACACAGTTTTTCTCTCGAAGCTCTTCAAATGTCTGTATGCCAATCGGTAAGTTTCGTCTCTCAATCATACTGTAATTATAGCACGAAAGCGGCTTATTGAATAGAAAGATTTTAACACAAAGTTTTTCAAATTAAATGGACGCTACGGTGTTGAGACCGGAATCAGCGCAATTGCTGTCGCTCTCGGAATCATGCTTCTTCTTACAATTGTTAAACTTATACGCAGTAAGAAAATAAGGAATTCTTTGTAAGTCTTTAAAAATCTCTTATCGACTTCTAACAGCCCTCACAAGTTCCAGACCTCGCTTCAATTTATACTTATTCTATCTTACGAAGCGAGGTATTTTTATGAAAAAGACGATTTTTGCGATAAGCACGGCAATTTTTCTTCTTACGGCATGCGACAATCAGATTGCAAGCACCGAATCTGATTCTTCAAGCTCTTCTTCCTCGGGGACAAGCACGACATGGAAAAGCGGAAATTCCGGGACGACCTTATCGGGAACAAGCACATCCGGCACTTCGACTTCTGGAACGACCACGACAAGTTCAAGTAGCACGACAGTCACCTATTCAGAAGACTCAAACATTTTTGAAATTTCATCATCTGTTTCAAGCGTGACAATCGAGGGTCTTTCAAGCGGAAAGACAATCTACCTCACAAAAACGAATCCGACAAGCTCAGCAATTTCTTCTTCTTACACAAGATATGTCACAGGCGCAAGCGGAATCTCACTTTCTTCGGGAGACATTACATCATCATCTTCATCATCAGGAAGCTCATCTTCACCAACTTTTCCGGGCACATCCGGCCCCCGTCACTGTATCTCACTTTCTCTGACAGACGCACTTCCACAAATCGAAGAATCATCTTCCCGTTCTGCAACTTCTTCTATCACAAAAGTCACTCCGGTCTCTTACACACAAA
>JAFPUF010000081.1 GCA_017395545.1 Treponema sp.
AATGAAAGGAGCCGCAACCATTGAGAATGATTTGAGCGCGTAGTAAAGCGACTCATATGCTTCTGCCTTGTCGCTGTCGTTCTCGCTCTTCCAGAATCGGCGTCGAGAGCGGCGGATGTACCAGTTATTGAGCTGGTCGATGAAGTTGATAAGAGGATCGATTGCAGAGCTAAGGTCGTAGTCATCCAAAGCGGCCGTTACATCCTTAATCATCTTCTGTGTGATAGAGACAATCCATGCATCCAGAGGATTTGACGGCTTAAGGCCCTCGAAAACGCTGCCTTTGGCTGTATAATTGTCGATATTTGCGTAAGTTACGAAGAAACTGTATCCGCTCCAGAGAGGAATGAGGATATTTTTGAGGACTTCACGGACTCCGTTGTCGCTGTAGCGAAGATCATCTGCCTTAACTACGGCTGAGTGAGTAAGGAAGAGACGGAGAGCGTCTGCACCAAACTGATTGATTGCCTCAACAGGGTCAGTGTAGTTTCGGAGAGATTTTGACATCTTTCGTCCGTCTTCTGCGAGAACAAGACCGTTTACGATACAGTTCTTGAAGGCTGGAGCGTCAAAAAGCTCAGCGGCAAGAATTGTAAGAGTGTAGAACCAGCCTCGTGTCTGATCCAGGCCCTCAGAGATGAAGTCAGCAGGGAAATGTTTTTCAAAATATTCTTTATTCTCAAACGGATAGTGCTGCTGTGCATAAGGCATAGAACCAGACTCAAACCAGCAGTCAAAGACCTCCGGGATTCGGTGCATTGTTCCGCCGCACTTACATTTGATTGTTACTTTATCAACGAACTGCTTGTGAAGGTCGTTCAAGTCAACGCCACTCTTTTCTTTGAGCTCGGCACGGCTTCCGATACAGATTTTCTCGCCACAGTCGTCGCACCTCCAGATTGGAATCGGGTTTCCCCAGTAGCGGTTACGGCTGATTGCCCAATCACGGCTTCCTGCGAGCCATTTTCCGAAGCGGCCTTCCTTGATGTGGGCTGGCTGCCATTTAATCTGGCTGTTTGCTTTGAGCAGGCGGTCGTGCTGGTCGGCAACCTTTACGAACCAAGAGCCGATTCCCCGGTAAATGAGTGGAGAACCACATCGCCAGCAGTGCGGGTACTGGTGGTTGACAGTCTCCCGTTTGACGAGTTTGCCCTCTTTTTTGAGGCGGTCCATGATGTCCTTGTCGGCATCTTTTACGAAAACACCGGCATAGTCAGTAACTTCTTTTGTGAAGCGACATTCAGCGTCGATTGGCTCAACGAAAGGAACTCCAGAACCTGCGAAAACCTTAGAGTCGTCTTCACCAAAGGCCGGAGCGATATGTACGATACCGGTACCGTCTTCAGTTGATACATAATCTGCGTTCATGAGGCGGAAAGCGCCCTTCTCGCACTTCTGGCCGCTCTGTTTTTCACACTCGGCAGCATCTTTGAGAGAAGCGAAATACGGGAAAAGAGGCTCGTATTCAGCGCCCAGGAATTCTGCTCCCTTATGGCGGTAAATAATCTCGTAATCTTCGGCATTCTTGTAATAAGAAGCAAGACGGCTTTCAGCGAGGATGTAATAGTCACCGCTTGATTTATCGAGAATCTTTACATAGTCAATCTCAGGTCCCATACAAAGACCGAGGTTTGAGGGCAAAGTCCATGGAGTTGTTGTCCATGCAAGGAAATATGTTTTTCCGTTGGTCATGTCATCGTCTTTAAATGCGATTGGCGCTTTTGTGACCTTGAAACGGATTGTGATTGCAGGATCCTGCTTTTCTTTGTATCCCTGAGCAAGCTCGTGAGTTGAAAGGACTGTTGCACAGCGAGGGCAGTATGGAAGGATGTATTTTCCCTCATAAATAAGTCCCTTGTCCCACAAAGACTTGGCAACCCACCAGATTGTCTCCATGAAGTCAGGGTTCATGGTTTTGTAGTCGTTGTCGAAATCGACCCAGCGGCCCATTCGTGTGATGGTTTTTCGCCATTCACCAGTGTATTTGAGGACTGAAGCACGACACTTATCGTTGAAATTTGCGACACCGTATTCTTCAATCTCGTGCTTAGAGTTGATTCCAAGCTCTTTTTCGATAAGGTTCTCAACAGGCAGACCATGGCAGTCCCAGCCGAAACGACGCTCGACCTTTTTGCCTTTCATTGTCTGGTAACGCGGAATAATGTCTTTAATTGTAGATGGAATGAAATGACCGAAGTGTGGAAGACCCGTAGCAAACGGTGGTCCGTCAAAGAAAATGAATTCCTCACAGCCTTCTCGCTGTGAAACCGACTTTTTGAAAGTGTCGTTCTTCTTCCAGAACTCTAAAACTTCTTCTTCCTGCTTTGGAAAATCTACCTTAGCATCAACTGACTTATACACAATATTCCTCGTGAAAGTTAAGATTTTTGGGGAATATTATATTGAATTTCTAAGAAAATTGAAAGTGGAATGTGTATGTAAGTCAGGGATTCCGCATTATAACCACTAGACATAAGAATTCGTGACAAGAATAGTATTTAAAATTGTCAGGAAAAACAACTCTGCTCAAAAAAAACGAAAAATGTCTGCTTTACGCTTTGCAAAATCTATAATGCGTTTGCCATGCTGTCGCGAGGATGACGGAGTCATTGCGAATCTAATGGAGCGTGGAGGAACAGGCTTTCAGACTATGATTGAACTCTTAAAGGAAAAGTCCATCAACGCCCGCTACTGGTTAAATCTTTTCAGAAAGTCTCTGAGTCTGTCTGTCTGAGGGTTTGAGATTACAGACTTTGGCTCGCCCTGCTCTACTATAAATCCGTCCGCCATGAAGATTATTTTGTCGGAGATATCGCGCGCAAACGCCATTTCGTGAGTTACGACAATCATCGTCATCTTTTCGAGGGCAAGTTTTTTGATTACGGCTAAAATTTCCCCGGTAAGTTCAGGGTCAAGCGCGCTCGTCGGCTCGTCGAACAAAAGGACTTTCGGCTTTAAGGCAAGGCTTCGGGCGATTGAGACT
Source organism: Treponema sp. (assembly GCA_017395545.1). Taxonomy (GTDB): domain Bacteria; phylum Spirochaetota; class Spirochaetia; order Treponematales; family Treponemataceae; genus Treponema_D. The sequence continues at coordinate 2,984 of JAFPUF010000081.1, forward strand.
CGCTGTTGCTGGCCGCCACTCAATTCGCACGGATAAGCATTTTCTTTGTCAGAAAGACCGACATCAGCGAGCAACTTTCGTGCAATCTCAACTGCCTCATCCTTCGGAGTTTTCAAAACATGAATCTGAGCGTCGGTTATGTTCTGCAGAACGCTCATATGCGGAAAAAGATTGAAATTCTGAAAAACAAAACCGAGGTTAAGCCCGGCTTTTCGAAGTTCATCTCTTTGGGCGTATTTTCCGTCCTCTACGATTGGACTTCCGCATACATAAATCGAGCCGTCATCAACACTTTCAAGCTGGGCGATACAACGGAGCATGGTAGACTTTCCGCTTCCGCTTGGTCCGATAATTCCAAGAATCTCCCCCTGCTCCACATCAAAAGAAATGTCTTTTAAAACCTGAACGCCGTCCGAGAAAGATTTTTTTATGTTCTTAACGCTGATGATTGCCATGCTGTGTCGATTCCTATTTATAATAATCCAGTTTCTTTTCAATCACGATGAAGCCCGATGAGACCGCCCAGTTCATGATGAAATAGAAAGCACCTGCTATAAAAATCGGTGCAGTTGAGAAAAGACGGCTTGAGGTCGTCTGTGCGGTTCGGAATAGTTCTGCAACTCCCAGAACCGAGACCAAAGCTGTGTCCTTTACGAGAGTTATAACCTCGTTTCCCATTGCTGGAATGATTCGCTTGACTACCTGAGGAAGCACGATTCTGAAGAAGGTCTGCATTCTGGTGTAGCCAAGGACTTTCGCAGCCTCATACTGTCCTTTCGGAATAGACTGAATGCCGCCACGGTAAATCTCTGCAAAATAACATGCATAGTTCACGCTAAGGGCGATAATCGCCGCCACAAAACGGTCATAGGAAACCTTAAAAATGTAAGCCGGGCCAAAATAAACCGCAATCAGCTGCAAAATAAGCGGAGTTCCGCGAATCACAAGGAGAAAAGCGTTCACAAGGTAAGAAAGCGGCTTAAAACGGGACATTCTCCCCGCCACCAGAGGAAACCCCAGCGGCACGGAGAAAAGCAAAGTGAGAAAAAAAACTTCGATAGAAACCACCGAGGCCGAAAGCATTGGAAGAATTATTTTAGTCACCGCTGTTTCCCCTTTTTATCCACAGATCCACACAGATGAGCACAGATTATATAGTTCATTATTGTAAGTTCTTCGAAAAAAACAAATAATTTTCGTAACTGAAAAATTCTAATCTGTGGAAATCTGTGCTAATCTGTGGATTTTTATTTTCCAATAATTGAAATATCTGAACCGAACCACTTTTCGCTGATTTTTGCTACTGTGCCGTCGGCTGCCATTTCTTCGAGTGTTTTCTGAACTTTGTCTCGCAATTCAGTGTTGTCTTTTTTGAATGCGATACCATACTGCTCTGGAGCAAGAGTTTCAGAAAGGATTACGAAAGGCTTTCCTGTAACTTTGAGGCTGTATTCAGCGACAACGCTGTCCATTGCAACACCGTCAAGACCGCCGATTTCGAGGTCATTCAAAGCCATGATATTGTCGTTGAAGTCAACGATTGATTTGAGGCTTGCCTTGAATTCCGGTTTTTCATCGATTGCGTCAGCGGCTGAGCTTCCTGCCTGAACGCCGAGGATTTTTCCGCTCAAGTCAGCGAGTGATTTGATTCCGCTGTCGGCACGGACGATTACTGCCTGAGAGTTGTTGAGATATGCCTTTGTGAAAGCAAGAGCTTCAAGTCGCTCTGGTGTGATTGACAGACCGTTCCAGATACAGTCGATTTTGCCAGTGTTAAGTTCCTGCTCTTTTGCAGACCAAGAGATTGGCTGAGCACGGAATTTGAGTCCGAGACGGTTTGCGACTTCTTTTGCAAGGTCGATGTCATAGCCCACGATTTCGTTGTTGTCGTCACGGAATCCCATAGGCGGGAAAGAGTCATCAAGACCAAGAACGAATTCGTTCGCAGCTTTCGAACAAGAAGCCATTCCGAATACCATGAGGGCAGCCAAAGCCCCTGCCAAAACTTTTGTAATTTTCATAAAATACCCCTTATATTTGTTAATTTTCAAATCTGTCGATTTGTTTGCCAATCTCAATGATTGATTTTTCCATAATTTCTGAAATTTCTGTAAGAGCCGTGCCCGTCGTTGAAATTTTGTCGGCGCTGGCATTCATTTCACCCATGCCATTTTGCATTGCAGAAGTCTCCTTCTGCAAGGTCGCAAGCTCATCCATAATCGTGCGGCTTCCGGCCGTCATTTCCTGACTTGCCTTCTGAACGCTGTGAGTGCTGTCATTCATCTCGCTCAAAGACTGGGTAATCTGAACAGAGCCTTCCTGCTGCTCACCCATAGCCGCCTTAATCTGCTGAACAAGATTGTCAGTTTCGTTAATTTCAGAAGCCAGATGAGTGTAGCCCTGAACGCCCTTTTGAGTCGCTTTTACTACAGTCTCAATTGTATTCTGAATATTTTTCAGCTGCTCACCGATTGTCTTACTTTGAGAAGATGAGGTTTCTGAAAGCTTACGGATTTCATCAGCGACAACAGCAAAGCCTTTTCCAGCCTCGCCGGCATGAGCCGCCTCAATCGCCGCATTCATAGCAAGAAGATTTGTCTGCTCTGCAATAGAAGCAATTACCGTGTTGGCCTCGCTCAAAAGTTTTGACTGATTTTCAATTTCTGAAATCTGATTCTGCAATTCATTCTGGGTTTTGGCTCCTTCATCAGCATCGTGAGCAAGCCGTGTGAAGGAAAGTGCCATCTGGTCGACATGACGATTTACCTCGCCGATATTTCCAATCATCTCTTCTACGGCAGAAGATGCTCCCTGAACAGATTGAGCCTGATTCTGGACAAGCCCTTCGAGAGAGGTGATATTTTTTAGAATCTTGTTTACGCTTGAAGAGGTCTGCTCTACGCTTGAATTCTGAGAAACAAGATTTCCTTCCATTTCCTTTGTGCTTGAGATAATCTGAGAAATTGCCGCCTGAGTATCAAGAGTTCCGTTTTTAAGCTCATCTCCCGCTCTTCCAAGTGAAGTACGAGACTGCTTCATGCTCTCTACGATGTCGTGCAGGCTTTCTGATAAATCGTTAAAGCCTTTTGCAAGCAGGGACGCTTCTTTCGTAAAATAATCAGGATATTTTTTAGAAAAATCACCCTTCGCGATATAGGCACAGCCCGCCGCCATGTAATTGAAACATTTTGAAACCTTCTTTGAAAGGAAAATGTCAATGACAAGCATGAATAAAATAATAAATAAAAGTGCCACAGTTACATAAGAAACAAGCTGCATTTGCTCAGCGGCAAAATCGGAAACAGGACCATCCGCAACTATAAACCAGTCCGTGCCCTCGATTTTGCGAACGCCATAATAAGAGCTTCCTTCGATGAACACTTTTTTCTGTCCGTCAAAATATGCAGTTTTTGTGAAGGATTTTATATCTGCTGTGTCAAAATAATTTTTACTCATAATCGCAGAAGAATCCTTATTTGTAAGATAAAGGCCATCTTTTGTTACGATATGGATTTTGCTATTTTCTGAAAGAGTGATGTTTTTTACAGCCTCCGTCAATTCGTCCAGAACGATATCAAAGGCCGAAACTCCGAGCAGATTTCCCCTGTCATCAAGAACATTGTAGCTGATTGTGACGATAAGCTTTCCCGTGTTCACATCATTGAATGGCTCTGTATAACAAAGCTTGTTTCTGTTGTTAACCGCATTTTTGTGCCAGAGACGGCTTTGCATGTCAAAATCACCGGGTGCCTCCCAGCCAGAATGAGAAATAAGGGTTCCGCCGTCCCAAATCTGCTCGGCAGTCGCATAGTAAAGGAGAGTTTCCTGAGGCAAGCCCTTTCCAAGACTCTGAATCACTGTCTTCATCTGCTCACGGTCTTCAAGAACAGGAATAACCTTTGACAGGTTGATTACCATATCATTATATTCACCCAAAATACAGGAAACCTCTTCGTTCAAGGTTTCCATAGTCTGGCTTACAGCACCGGTAGTAGACTTCCTTACATTGTGCATAATTACAAGCGTGTAAGAAATGCTTAAAAACAGTGCTACGACCAAAATGGAGCCTATAGTACCAATTAAAAGTTCCGTCATTAACGACATGTGTTTTCGTATTTTCATATAAAATCTCCCGCTTATTGCCACATTAAAATGACAGTTATTTTACTTTGCAAAATTTCTTAGAACTTCAATTTGCTTATCGATGGCTCCGGGTCCACCTGTTGTTTTTCTTCCTTCCATACACGCTTTTGGCGTAATGAAATCAAAAATATCTTCTTCAAAAAGCTCTGATATTTTTTTCATATCCGAAAGCTTAAGCTCTTCGATTGCAGAAAGTCCCGAATCTATGGCAAGACGAACGCATTTTGCGCTGACTCCATGAGCCAGGCGGAAGGGAAGCCCTTTCCTTACAAGATAATCTGCGACATCGGTAGCGTTTGCAAATCCTCCGAAGCAGCTTTCTTTCATTTTTGGAAGATTCCACTCTGCAGATTTTATCATCGCCTCAAAAACTATTACATTGCCTAAAACCGTGTCCAAGGCCTCAAAAAGAGGAGCCTTGTCTTCCTGCATGTCACGGTCGTAAGCGAGGGGCAGCCCCTTCATCATAACCAGAAGATTGATTAAGTCTCCGTAAACCTTGCCTGTTCTTCCACGAATAAGCTCTGCGAAGTCAGGATTCTTCTTTTGCGGCATGATTGAAGAGCCTGTAGACCATTTTTCGCTCAAATTGATAAAGCCGAATTCAGTTGTAGACCACAAAACGACTTCCTCGCACATTCGGCTTAAATGCTGCTGTAAAATCGCAAAATCAGAAGTAAACTCAATGCAGTAGTCACGGTCTGAGACAGAATCCAAAGAATTGTAAGTCGCTCCCTCAAAACCAAGTTCCTTAGCGACAAATTCACGGTCGAGAGGCAAGGTTGAGCCCATAAGAGCACCGCTTCCCAAAGGAGAGAGAGCGACACGCTTTAATGAATCGGAAAGACGCTCCAGGTCACGAGCGAGCATGAAGCCCCATGCGCACAAATGCTGGGCAAGACTTCCCGGCTGGGCGTGCTGCATGTGAGTATAGCCTGTCAAAAGTGAGTTTTTGTGCTTTTCTGCAATGTCGGTCAGAGTTTTTATAAGAGCTTTGACTGCGTTTTGTAAATCTGGAATTACACGGCGAAGATAAAGCCGCTCATCGAGGGCAATCTGGTCGTTTCGGCTTCGGCCTGTGTGAAGTTTTCTGCCAGGGTCTCCGATTCGGTCAGTCAAAGTGGCCTCGACAAAAGAATGAATGTCCTCGGCTGAATAATCGATTGAAAGAGCGCCAGACTCTAAATCATTTTCTATAGAAGAAAGACCATCCTGAATCGCCTTGTTCTCCTCGGCTGAAATAATTCCCTGCTTACAAAGCATTGCGGCATGAGCCTTTGAGACGTGAATATCGTCCAGAGCCATGCGCTCATCAACATGAATCGAAGTCTCAAACTCAACTGCGGCGGCATCCGGGCCTTCTTGAAACCGGCCGTGCCAGAGAGCCGCGTGATTGTTATCGGTAATTGTTCCGTGAGGAGTGTTTTTTGTTTCCATACATAGTAATTATAGCGAAAAGCAATTTTTTTATAAACTACAGATTAAACATTTTCTGTCCGTAAATTGCAAAATCCGTTATTTTACCTAAGGCGGGCCGGACAAAAAAAAGGCTGTCCGTTTATCTTTGGACAGCCCGTGTATATCTCTAAAAGATATTTTTTATTTTCGTTTCAAGTATTTTACGCTATCAAGTGCGACAGCGGCGATGATAATCAGGCCCTTGAAGACGAACTGCAAGTTTGTATCGATTCCAAGGAAGGTAAGACAGTATGTGAGGCTGGTAAAGATGATTACACCGATTACCGCACCGCCGATTTTACCGATACCGCCGTTGAACGAGATTCCGCCGACAACACAAGCCGCGATTGCATCAAGCTCATAGCCCTGCCCTGTTCCTGCAGATGCGTTTGCCTTGAATGCCTCAAGGAATGCACCGCAGCCGTAGAAAATACCCGCCATAACGAATACGCCCATTGTTACCCAGAATACGCTGATTCCGGAAACACTTGCAGCCTCGGCATTTCCACCGACAGCATACATATTTTTTCCGAAGGTTGTTTTGTTCCAGATGAACCATGCGACAAAGATTGCTATGATTGCAGGTATAATGAGTTTAGGGAATGTAATCAATTCACCATTTAAAACACCGAGAATCCAGCGGCCGCCAATCAGGTCTTTTACATCAGCATCGATAGAGCCGACCGGAGTTCCGCTTGTTCCGAAGAAGAGCAAACCGTAGATGATGAGCTGAGTCGCCAGAGTTGAGATGAACGGATGGATTTTGAGTTTTGCAGAGAAAACGCCCGCAAAAGCAGAGAATGCCACACACAAGAAGATTGAGAGGAAAAGAGCCATCGCAAGACGGATGAACATTGCGCTTCCCGTGAAATCCCAGGGACCAAGACCGAATACAGTTACGATATTCTGACCAGGATGAAGGATGAGACCTGTGACTACAGCACCCATAGCGACCATTCGGCCAACACTCAAATCTGTACCAGCAAGCAAAATTAAGCCTGCGACCCCCAAAGCGTAGAACATTCGGACGGAAGACTGTTCCAGAATCGTAAAGATGTTCGGAAGTGACAGAAGGTTTCCGTTGCCAGAAAGCGGTGCCAGAATAATACAGACGATGAAGAATACCAGAATTGCAAGATACAAGCCGTTGTCGAGCAGGAATTTTGACATCTTGAACTTATTGATATAGTTCTGGAATGAAAGAGTGAGGTCTTCCTTGAAGTTAGTCTGACCGTTTCGGAGTGCGCGGTTTTTCTGAACGAAATCGACATAAGCCTGGTTTTTGACAGCCTTAGCCGCATCTACTGCAGAAACGAATTTGTTTTTTGCATCAAAAAGAGCAGAATTGTGCTCGTATTCAGCAACCCGGAGGTCTTCCTTGCAGTCTTCGTTGTCTTTCTGTGAGGTTTTTCCTGCATACGAAGCAACGATTTCCTTTTTGCGGTTGAATGTATCTTCGTTGATTTTAGAGACATTCGCCGCATATTCTTCCTTAAGCTTTGCGATTACAGCATTCTGTTCAGCCGTAACCTTTGCAATCTCAGGTTTTGAAAGTTCATTGTTTCTTGCAACGGCTTCTTTTACGATTTTTGCAATCTCAGCCTTGTTTTTAGCGGCGACTTCCTTTGCCCCTGCGATTTTTTTGTTGTTTCCGCTGATGATTTTTTCACGCTCTTCAGCCGAAAGCAGTTTATTTCGTTTTGCGGCTGCATTTTCCTGTCTGAGTGTGGAAATGAGGTTTACGCCGTCTTTTCTGAGGGCAAAAAGGCGCTCAGTATATTCATTAAGGACTTTATCTTCCATTTGTTAACTCCTTGTGATAGAAATCACAGATACATTGCAGAAAGTCGCAAAAGTGCTTCCTGATCTGTTGATTTTGTGTCTACGATTCCTGCCAGACGATGGTTTGACATGACAGCAATCCGGTTCGTGATACCCAGAATTTCTGGCATTTCGCTTGAAACGACGATGATGGTCTTTCCCTGCTTTGCCATATTTATAATCAGCTGGTAAATCTCGTATTTTGCACCGACATCGATACCGCGGGTCGGCTCGTCAAGAAGGAAAACTTCAGGGCTTCTCTCCATCCATTTTCCAATGATGACCTTCTGCTGGTTTCCGCCCGACAGAGATGATATAAGCTCGTCATAAGATACGCATTTTGTGTGCATCTGCTTGATTTCTCGCTCGGCAGCTTCAGACATTTTCTGGTTTGAAAGAATTCCGCCTGTCTTATAGCTGTCAAGATTTGTGATGACGGTATTGAACTTGATTGTTTCCTTTCCGAACATTCCGTTAAGTTTTCGTTCCTCCGTGACAAGTGCGAAACCGCGCTCCATTGCATCTTTGCTGCTGGAAAAGTGAAGTTTCTTTCCAGCGTATGAAATTGTACCGGTTGCGATTGTGCGGACTCCGAAAAGTGCTTCAAGCAATTCTGAACGGCCAGCTCCGACAAGACCATAGAGACCAAAAATCTCGCCTTTTTTGACTTTGAAAGAAATATCTTCAAGGACAGGATTGTATTTTGTAGAAAGATTGTTGATTTCAAGGCAGTAATCGCCTGGAGTATTGTCAACATCAGGGAAACGTTTGTCGAGGGAACGGCCGACCATCGCAGTGATAAGCTCGCCCATCTCAGTTTCCTTTGACGCTTTCTGCATAATCATCTTTCCGTCCCGGAGGACAGCTACCTGATCACAGACCTGGAAAATCTCGTCCATTTTGTGTGAAATATAGACAAATGAAACTCCCTTTTTCTTTAAATCATTGACGATTGAGAAGAGTTTCTGAACTTCATTTTCTGTTAAAGAAGAAGTCGGCTCGTCAAGAACGATGATTTTTGCATCATAAGAGACAGCCTTCGCAATTTCAACCATCTGTCTCTGGGAGACAGACATTGTACGCATAATTGTGCGCGGGTTTACATTCATGTTCAAAGAGGCAAAAAGATTTATGCTGTCTTTGAGCATTTTTGCCTCGTCAATAACGCCGAATTTCTTTGGATAACGGCCAAGATAAAGATTATCAGCCACAGAACGGTCGAGACACTGATTCAATTCCTGATGAACCATAGCAACGCCGCTTTCAAGAGCTTCTTTTGGATTCTTAAAATTAACGGGCTTTCCGCATAAAAGAAACTGCCCTTCATCTTTTGCATAGATGCCGAAAAGACACTTCATCATAGTGGACTTTCCTGCCCCGTTCTCACCCATCAGCCCCAAAACAGAGCCTTCGCCGACAGTCAGGTTGATTCCGTCAAGAACCTTGTTTTTGCCGAACGATTTAGACAGGTTTTTAATCTGTAAAACTAAATCACCCATATGATTCCCTAAAAAAATAAAAAAGAGCCCTGTGAAAAAACACAGGGCATTGTGTCAGCTGAACTTAGTACTTAAGTTTGTCAGTGTAATCACGGCCAGAATTTGTTTTGACCATGTTGATTGCGAACGCATCGTAGTTGCCGAGGTTTGTGAATTTGTCGATACAGCTTGATTCGTTCTGTCCGTCACCCTGAACAATGTTAAGTTCGAGTCCGAGGAGAGGTGCGTAGTAGTTGAGGGCTGGAACATAAGAAGAAGAAAGGAAGTTATCAGCAGAGTTGTAGATTGTAAGAAGAACCTTCTTTTTTGGAGCTTCTGACTGTTTTACGAGAGGATCGCGCTGACCTGCTGTGTAAAGCTGCCAGTTAGAGCTGTTTACGCCTGTATTCTGAGCGAGCAGGGCTTTTGTTGCCGGGATGTAGTCGATTGCAGCAGAAATCTTGTTGCCATATTTGTCTTCTTTTGTGATACCAGCTTCGACGACATCGCTGCCTGTGAGACCGTCAAGAAGGTTTCGGAGAACCTGCAGTGTTGCTGTAGCCTGAGCGTCAACATTCTGTGATACAGTTCCTGTGAGTTTTCCAGCGCCGATTGCTTCGATTGCGTCTGCGTTTGCGTCATAACCGAAGATTGGAACGCCTGCCGGATAGTTTGAAGCCTGAAGACAGCCCATTGCCATACCATCATTGTTTGAAACGACCATATCAATTGATGTACCGAATTTTGTAGCCCATCCGCCCATTGCTTCTGTAGCTGCATTTGCGTTCCAGGTTGAACCGTCAGTACCAGTCATTGCTTTTCCTTCAAGCTCAACGACTTTGAATTCTTTTTCACCGATTGTGATGCTGCCCTCTTTTACTTTTCCAGGATCTGTAGAGCCATCCCAGGTTCCGAGTGCTTTTCGGATGCCTTCTGTTCGTGCTTTTGAGTCATTATGTCCGACGTCACCAATACAGAGGACGTAACCGATTGTTCCGTCACCGTTGCGGTCGATTTTTGCAGGGTCAGAAGCTGCAAGGAAATCAGTGATGAGTTTTCCCTGAACAGCACCGCCGCCAGCTGCGTCAAATCCTACATAATAAGTTTTGTCGTTCCAGTTCATTGAATTCATATCAATGCTGCCAGAATTTGGATCAGATGGCTGCCGGTTAAAAAATACCAATGGTTTGTCTTTATTCAGAACTTTAGAACCATTTCCGCCATTACAGCTCATGAACATTCCCGCTGTGAGTGCAAGTGCGACAGCTGAGCATACTACCTTTTTCATAAAATAATCCTCCTTTTTTTATGAAAAATTTTTGTAATACAGTTTTTTGCAATTGATTTGCGAATAACTTTTAAAAGTCTAGCACGAAAAAACCAAATGTCAATAAAATCTTTAATATAGAGGACAGAAGAGTTATTTTTCTGCCACAGACTTCAGAACATCTATCGTTTCGCGTGCAGTCTGCTCCCAGCTGATTTTTTTCGCCCAGTTTATGCCTTCTTTTATCATTTTTTTGCGCAGATTTGTATCCACGGCAATTTTTTCGATGGCTGTGGCCATATCTTCGATGTTCGTGCTGTCAAACAGAATCGCTTTCTCACCGGCAAGTTCCTGCAGGGCACCGGATTTTGAGCAGGCGACGGGAATTCCTGTAGCCATTGCCTCCAGGACAGGAAGCCCGACGCCCTCAATTTCAGAAGGAAAAAGACAGCCCTCGCTTCCGGCATAAAGAGACGGAAAACTTTCGTGAGGAAAATAGCCTGTAATAAAAATATCTGACGCAAAGGCAGACGACACAGCAACTTTTTTTATCGATTCAGAGCAGGCTCCTTCATTGCCAGCAAGAACAAGTCTGTGAGGAAGAGCGGTCTTTTTTTTGAAAATCTCGAAAGCCTTTATGAGTTCTATATGTCTTTTAAAAGGTGAGGACATCGTTGAAGCGTACAGAAAATACGGCCGGCGGATTGCGAAAGGCTTAATCATCTCAGTTTCGGCAGTTATGACCTCCCGCGGATAAAAAAGAGAATGGTTTACCCCGCTGTGTACGACGATAATTTTCTCCTGATTGATTCCGATACGCTTTAAATCTTTTTTTACAAAATATGACGGCACAATAATTTTATCAACCCGCTTTAAGCCGCTTTTTATCCTGAGTTTTTCAGAAAAAGTTTTCGTAGCGAACAATTCTGAAATAATTTCATTGACTAAAGCGACAGAAGGAGGTGAAAAGACAAGCGGAAGAGCATAAGAAGAGGCCGGAAAAAGAATCGCATCGTATTTCTGTTTTCTGGCAAAATGATTGCAGACAAAATAATGCCAGAATTTTTCAGCACGGTCATTTTCAGGCAGAAGGACACTTTCAAAACTAATGTTTGACTCACCGCCATAAGTATAACGGTCGATTTCCGCACCAAAAAACTCAAACTCGAAGTCTTCTGAATTCTGAAAATTCTGAGAAATCGAAGTAAGATAAGAACCAAGTCCGCTCCGTCCGTGTTCACATCCAAAAGTGTCAATGCCGAATTTCATAGAATTTAAATAATAGTGCTTTTTCAGAATTATTGCTATAATTCAATGAGAGCACTGATTGATTCCCGATTGAATTAATCAGTGTTTTCCTTAGTTCTCCAGCTTTGATTTATGAAAAAAAAATTACTCGCCTTTTTTGCAATTTTTCTCTCTCTTTCCGCAGTTTTTATTCTTTCTGTCTTTTTTCTGCCTTATCCCCGGCTTTCAGAATTCCAGAATCGGCCTGTTTCCACAAGGATTTACGATTCAGAAGGACAGCTTATCCAGGTTACGGCACTTGAAAACGGAATCAGGCGGGAATATGTTCCCCTTGGCGAGATTCCTGAAAAGCTCCAGTTTTATTTTCTTCAGTCCGAGGACAGAAATTTCTACCGTCACTGCGGAATCGATTTTTCCGCAATTTTAAGGGCGATTTTTCAAAATGCAAGTGAGATGCGCACAGTCAGCGGTGCTTCCACAATCACAATGCAGCTTGCAAGAATCATAAAACCGAACAGAAAACGGAATCTCCTTTCAAAAATTCTCGAAACTTATGATGCACTGCGTCTCGAAGCAAGGCTTACGAAATCTGAAATTCTTGAGCTGTACTTAAATTCAGTTCCTTTCGGATTCAACACGGAAGGCGTTGCCACAGCCTCTAAAACCTTTTTCGCAAAAAACATCTCAAGTCTTTCAGAGGAAGAAATGGTCTGTCTTTCGGTTATTCCGAGAAGACCTTCCCTCTACAACCCGCTGACAAATCCTGAAAACTGCGCCAAATCTGCTTTTGAACTCTACAGTTCACTTCAAAATTCCCCGAAAACCAGGGAATTCACGCTTTCAGACTTTGAAAAAACAGCGCGCAAAGCAGAATCTTTTTCCTATCCGTTTGAATTTCCGCACTTCGTACGGCATTTCTTCAGTTCAGAAAACAAAAACGCTTTTCTTCCTGAAATTCACACGACGCTTAACATACGGCTCCAGCATGCGGCAGAAGATTTACTTGCTTCTTCGGTAGAACAATATTCTCAGAACAGGCTTTCGAACGGCGCCATTCTGATATTTGAAACGAAAACAGGCTCCATCCTCTCATGGGTCGGAAGCGCAGATTTTTTTGACGAAAGGCACAACGGTCAGGTTGACGGAGTCCTTTCGGTCGAGCAGCCGGGCTCCGCAATGAAACCTTTTCTGTATGCCCTCGCACTTGAAAACGGATTCTCCCCTTCTTCCGTCCTGCCCGATGTGCCTATGGAATTCGGATTTGAGAATCTTTATGTACCGCAGAACTTCAATAACCGCTTCAACGGGCCCGTGCGTTTTCGCGTTGCCCTTGCCTCAAGCCTGAATATTCCTGCTGTCTATATTCTTAATGAACTTGGTATCGACAAATATCTGAAAAAACTCAGTTCTCTCGGATTTCAGTCGCTTGAGAATAAAACTCCCGGTCTTTCTCTTGCGCTCGGGAGCGAAGAAATCTCCCTTCTGGAACTCACAAGGGCATTTTCAGTATTCGCACGTGACGGAGTCTTTATTCCGCTTAATTTTACCACTGATTCTTCAGGTTCTTCAGATTCTCAACGCACCACTGTTTACGACATCAACACAGCCAGAATAATTGCAGACATTCTTTCAGACAAAGAAGGCCGTGCCCTCGGATTCGGTTACAGCCAGATGTTTGCTACTGATTTTCCTGCTATTTTTAAGACCGGAACCGCAAACCAGTATCAGACGATAACCGCTGTCGGCGCAACACCTTCCTACACTGTCGGAGTCTGGATGGGAAATTTCAGCGGAGAGACCGTAATCGGAAAAACAGGCAGCTCAATTCCGGCAAAAATTGCGAAAGACTTACTGGTTCTTCTTCAGGGAAATAAAAACGAAGAATTTAAAACACCTCCGCAGTTCAAAAAAGAAAAAATATGCGCACTTTCTGGTCTTTGTGCATCAGAAAACTGTCCCGACACCGTACAGGAATATGTTTCCGGAGAAAAAAAGACCTGTGACTGGCATACACAAAACAGCATTTTATTCCCAAAAGAATATTCAACATGGTTCCGGCTGAAAAACAGAAAAGGAAGCATGAACGATACCGGCGAAAAATTGAAGATTGTCTCCCCACGGAACGGAAGCGTATTTTATTACGACCCGTCAATTCCAGCCGGGCAGCAGAAACTCATAATCGAAGCGAACGGCGGCAGCGAAAAAACTGTCAGATTCTTTTCTGACGGGAAATTTCTCGAAGAAAAAGAGAGACCTTTTACTGTTCAGCTGGAACTAAAAAGAGGAAAACACACCGTCGAAGCGATTTGCGGAGAAGATAAAGACAGAATTGAAATTCTTGTAAAATAAGCGGCGCATTAAAACCTGTCTTTTAAAAATCTCTCGTCCTCTTCTTTAATTTGAGTGAATTTCGCGAGGACGCACAGACGCGTACAGTCATAGCTTTCAAAAATCGACTCAACCGCACACGAAAGATAAACCTTTCGTTCCTTCAGCGGGCCTTCCACAGGAAAGTGAAGGAGAACTGCATACTCAGAACCGCTTGAAAACTGCATGTCGCTTTTTTTAGACGCAAAAATAATTGAATTTGAGTCGGCATAGATGACTTCGGGAGCATGAATTCTGTTTTCGATGGACTCACGGACAGAAACTGTTCCTGTTTCATCAAAAAGATACCGGCAGATACGAATCATCCGAAGAGTTTCTGTTTCCTTATCTTCATTTTTGCAAGACGAAAGGAACGCTGATACATAATTTTTTGCGCTTTCAAGATTTTTTTCGCTTATCTCGTCCCAGACAGGCTTTTCAAAGACAGAAAATCCGGAGCTTTCAGGGCAGTCTATGTTTATTCTTGATGCAGATTTTTCACCGGAACGGCTTTCAAGGAAAACCGTCGCATAAAAACCGTTTATTTCCTGCGTATTTTTATCCTCAACTTTACTCAGTTCTCCAGGAATTACAATCGCAAGTCCTGCAGATGAATTTTTTGCAGTGGTTTCAAAAAAAAGTGCAAGCTTGTTGAAATAAAACTGCACGCTGATATTTTTGTTCAGAAAATTTTCGAATTTATTCGGGTTTTCTTGTGGGGTTTTGAGAATTATTATCCCCTGCTCAAGTATTTCATACTGATTTCGCTTTACGGCAAGCGGGAAAAGAGAGCCGTCGGCCTTTATAGTGAGGGGCTCCTGGGACTGAGAAAGATAATCAAGAACAAGTTTTCGTTCGACACCGGAAAGACCCATTTAAAAAATCTCCCAGTCCGCAATCTGAATCTGGTCAATTTTCCAGATGCCGGCTTCCTCAAAACAGAAAAGTGAAAGTGTAAGACCGGCTTTTTTCCCTGTGAGAAGGACAGGAACTTCGTAATAGATTCCGTCAAGGAAAGGCTCGCCGAGAACATAATCAGTAAAAAAAACAATCTCAGGCTTTGTAGACTCATTTTTTACGTCAGAATTTTCGTCTTTGTTTTCTTTTTCGGAAGACTCTTTCTTCTGAGTTTCGCCCTGCTCTTTCTGCCATTCAGCAAGTTTTTTTTCGTATTCTGAAATTCCAAGCGGCTCATCGAAGATTCTTTTGAAATCAACATAAAAGAGTGAAAGGGAATACAAACTGTCTTTTTTAAAAAAAGTCTCGGCAGCAGAATCGTTATTGTTTGAAACTGCCTCACAGAAAGAATTTAGTGAAGTACGGAGTGATGAAGGAATAAGTGAAGTGTCAAGCGAACCAAAGTTTTCAAGCCGCGGGAAGACTGCAGAATTTTCAGAAGGAACGCTTGCGGCGACAATAAGCGGACTGAGGTTCAGTTTTGAAGAAATGCCTTTAACACTTCCAGCTCCAGTCGTAAGCCTGTCGGTCTCAAGTTCTTCAGTCCAGCTGGTTGCGGAATAAAGTTTTTCTGCTGTAAAACGGAGAGTGTCAGATTCGTCAAAAGCTTCACCGGCCTGATTTGCATTTGAACACGAGAAAAGAACTGGCAGAGAAAGCGCAGTAAGGAGAATAAAGAATACAAGCCGGAAAAAACTTTTTTTCATAAAGATAAGAAAATTATAACCAAAAAAGCGTCTGTTTTCAATCAGCAGCAAAAAGTTTGACAGAATCGTTTTCAGTCACAGCAGGTTCTGCCGCCCCATTCCTTTGAGTGCTTCCTCTCATGTGCGATAACCGCATCAAAATCAGCAAGAGGATCGCAGTATTTTTCGATTTGAAGGGCCGTTGTGTTAAGCCGCCGGATACAGTCGCTCTTGTCATTGTAGCCCAGGCGTGATTTTTCGATAGCGTCTCCCAGAATACGGATAGACTCATCATAAATCTTCGTTGCCACAGGAAAAGGATGGCCGTCCTTTCCGCCGTGGGCAAAACTGAAGCGGGCCGGATCCGTGAAGCGGCTCGGAGTGCCGTAAATCACCTCGCTTACAAGGGTGAGGCTCTGAAGCGTGCGGGGCCCAAGTCCCGGTGTAAGCAGGAGAGACTCAAAATCTTTGTTATCGCTTTCATAAGCCGTCGCAAGAACCGAGCCCAGCCGCTTTAAGTCAACGTCTTCTGCCCGGACTTCGTGATGAGAAGGCATACTGAGGTTCCGGTCATTTCTTAGTTCAAAAGACGTGATGTATTTATCATTCGAGATTTTTGCAATTTCTTTTATCATTCTGTCGGGATTTTCCTGAGTTATCGAAAGGATTTTTCCCCTGGTCTGGTCTGCCTGAGAGTCTGTAAGATTAAGGATTTTTCCCTGGTTTTCGCCGGTAACCCCGGAATGAGGCTCATCAACAAAAGAACGCAGGTTTTCTGAACTCCAGTGATAGCGCCGGGCAGTTTTTTCTTTTGTGTTCATTCCCTGCTGAACGACCACCCAGTCTCCCTCATCGCTCAGAACAAAATTATGCATGTAAAGCTGAAATCCGTCCTGAACTGCACATCCGTCAACTTTTGCAGTGAGCTTACTCGCATTTACCAGAGCGTTTCCGTCGAGCCCCGTCGCATCTGCAAGAAACAGAAGCTCATCCGGCGTTTTCCGTGAATACTTTCCGCGTCCTCCGCAAACACAAAGACCGAATTCCCGGGCCCTCTCATTAATCCCCCGTTTAAGGGCGTACATCACGCTCGTAGTGATTCCGCTCGAATGCCAGTCCATTCCAAGAACAGCGCCGAGACTCTGAAACCACAGCGGATCCGAAAGGCGTGTCAGAACTTCTTTTTTTCCGTAATTTAAAAGAAGGGATTCGATAATCTGAGTTCCGAGGAGTTTCATTCTGTCGGCGAGCCATTTTGGAACGACACCTGTATGAAGGGGCAGATCCGCATGGCCTGAGCGTTTGAGCATGAAAGGAGTATATATCTGAAATCTGAAATTGAAAAGACTCTTATTTTTAATATTAATTTAATAATAAAACTGACAAAGTCTTTTTTTTTCGTTATAATAAAATTCATGAGAACTTATGACGACACAATGTTCATCGAAACTTTTGAGCACGAATATACCTGGCTCAACGGCTTTTTACGGAATGTGTCGCGTTTTTCAAACAAGCCCGCCCTCCTCGACCCCGAAACTTCCGGAAAATGGACATATAAAGAGCTTAACGAAGAGGCAAACCGGCTTGCACACTCACTGAAATCATCCGGAGTCAAAAAAAACGATGTCGTTATGTCAGCCCTGCGTAATTCTCCGGAATTTGCGTTCTCATACATTGCCGCCAAAAAAACTGGTGCAATCCTTCTTGCCTCAAATTTCAACCTTGCGGCCGGGGAATTTGCCCTTTTGATTGAGCACAACAAACCAAAAATCGTCATTTATTCCGCCTGCATAGCAGACATAATTTCAGAAGTCGAAAAACTTTCACACTGGAAAGTCGAAAAATACATACTCGCAGACAACATTGAAAAGGCCTGCATCCCGGAAGGTCACATTTCTTACAAAGACTTCGTAAAATCCGCACCAAAAGAAAATCCGGTTATGGACTTTAAGCCGCACATTTACGATGAGGTTTTAAGGCTTTGCACAAGCGGAACTACAGCCCTCCCGAAATCAGTCCCGATTAACGACATAAACGAAGTTCTTTCCGCTCACGACGTAATCATGCATTACCCGATGAATCAGAATGACGTCACGCTCAATATGACTCCATGGTTTCACAGAGGCGGCTGCCACTCAGGCGGCGTATGCCCGACTTTCTATGCAGGAGCCATGGCTGTAATCATGAGGAAATTCCAGCCATCAAACACCCTCGACTGGGTAGAAAAATATAAAATAACATTTTTGACGGGAAGTCCGTCAAACCTCTCGTTTCTCGCCCGCTCACAGGAAAAATCTCCAAGAAAACTGTCCAGTCTCAAAGGCCTTGTAACAATGGGAGCGCCGCTTTCAAAAACAGACTGCATGCGCTATATGGAGATTCTCACCCCGAATATTTTTAACGGCTACGGAACCACAGAAACTTTCTGGAATTCTTTTCTGAGACCGTACAATCTCCCGATGGAAGCCGGTACAGCCGGAATCAGCTGCACCGACGACGAAGTCCGTATCATAAAGATTAATGATGGACAGAGAACAGAACCAGAAGAAACTGTTGAAAATGACGGTAAGACAGAAGGCGAAATAATCATCCGCTCACCCGGAAAAACGACCTGCTCCTACTTTAACGATGACAAAATGACAGCCGAAAAATTCTACAAAGGCTGGCTTTATACCGGCGACACCGGAGTCTGGGATAAAAACTTCGTAGTAACGATCCGCGGCAGAAAAGACGACATGATTGTCTCCGGCGGGGAAAATATCTATCCGGCTCAAATCGAAGAAGTCCTGAACTCACACCCGAAAGTGGCCGACTCAATCGTCACGAGCGTAAGCGACAAAGTACGCGGACAGGCAGCGGCGGCCTACATCGTTGCGAAGGACAAAAGCCTCACGACTGATGAACTTTTTGATTTCTGTACTAAGAACCAGTTTCTCTCAATCTACAAACGGCCGAGGTATTTTGCAATCGTCGAATCTCTTCCGCTCACCGCGACAGGCAAAAAAAAGAGGTCCGAAATGAAAAAACAGGCAGAAGAAGACCTCAAAAACGGTATCCTGAAAAAATAATATTTCCTTTTTCTCTGCCGATAATCAGTATATGCTATATTATCTTGGTGGGTTTCTAACCGATTATTTTGGTCCAGCTCGTTTGCTGCAGTCTTATACAATTCTCATCGCACTCGCCCTCTACACGGGTTTTCTGGTTGTGCGGTATTCACTTCCGTCTTTTTATAATGTCCTTCCTCACGACAGGGGGCGGGAATTTACGGTGAACGCAGAGGCCGCAAAAGGAAAGCCGACAGGAGCCGGCGTGGTCTGGGTCAGCACATTCGTAATCCTCAGCATGATTTTTGTTCCGCTCGACTGGATTAAATGTTCAGTTCTGATTCTTACCTGGCTTATGATGCTCACAGGCTACCTCGATGACCATTCAGTCAACAGCTGGGGCGAATACAGAAAAGCACTTCTTGACCTTTTCCTTGCGGTAGTCGCATCTGTTCTTCTGGCCTTTTACCTCACGAAATCTTCAGAGAACAGCAGAATCTACTTCTGGATTCCGTTCTTCACGCATGAGATTGAAATCGCTCCATGGCTTTTCGTTATTATCTCAACCGTAATAATCTGGGCGTCAATCTACACAACAAACTGCACTGACGGTGTTGACGGTCTTTCCTCAACACTTGTTCTAGTAGCCCTTCTCACAATGGGAATGATTTTTTACTTCATTCTCGGTCATAAAGACATCGCAGCATACCTCCTCGTTCCGCACATTTCTGACGGAGCTTCCTGGGCAGTAATGACTTTTGCGCTTTCAGGAGTCCTTATGGGATACCTCTGGCACAACGCATTCCCGAGCAATGTCCTCATGGGAGACGCCGGAAGCCGCGCACTCGGTTTCTACATCGGAGTCTGTGTTATGGTCACAAGAAACCCGTTCATAATTCTTGCTACATCTTCACTTATCTTCATCAACGGCGGACTCGGACTCGTCAAAGTCTTCCTCAAGCGCTTCTTTAAAATCTCGATTTTCACGAACATCCGCTTTCCGCTCCACGACCACATGAGAAAAAATCACGGCTGGAGCCCGACACAGGTTCTTCTGAAATTCCTGATTATTCAGATTCTTATTACAGTCGCAGTTCTTGGAATTATCTTTAAGGTGCGTTAAAATATGCGGCATGAACGCCGCACTTTATTTAATTCCCTGCCCGATGGGCGACACCCCTTCTTCCAGGGTGCTGCCGCCCTATAATCTTGAAATCGTAAAAAATATCCGCCATTTTATCGTCGAAAGCCGCAAATCCGCAGTAAGATTCTTAATCTCCATCGACAAAGATTTCCCGGTTGACAGCTGTACTTTTACAGAATTAAGCGAGCACACAGACCAGAAAGCAGACCTCTCAAATCTTCTTCTGCCTCTCGAAAAGGGAGAAAACATGGGCGTAATCAGTGACGCAGGCTGTCCCTGCATCGGAGACCCGGGAAGCCGTGCCGTAGAAATCGCACAAAAAAAGAACCTTCCTGTAGTTCCACTTGTCGGTCCGAACTCAATGATTATGGCTTTAATGGCAAGCGGTTTTAACGGACAGAACTTTGCGTTCAACGGCTACCTTCCGGTCAAAAACGGCGAGCGTGAGAGTAAAATCAAGCAACTGGAGAACAAAGTCTACAAAGACGACCAGACACAGCTTTTTATCGAAACGCCCTATCGCAACCAGAAAATGCTGGAGGCAATTTTAAAGACCTGCCGGCCTGAAACTAAGCTCTGTATTGCTGCAGGAATCACCACCGCCCAGGAATTCATCAAAACTAAAACAGTCGCCCAGTGGAAAAAAGAAAAGGCACTTCCCTTTGAGAAAGTGCCCGCAATATTTCTGATTTATAAATAGAAATAGTTTTTTAAATCTACTTCAGAAGTTCCGCAATGTCTTTTCTTCCCCAGCGGGCTGCCATTTCTGCGGCAGTCTCGCCCGAGATGTTTCGTGCTGTCTTGTCGAGTTTCTGGGATGCAAGATGCTCAACAATCTCGCGATCAGCGCTTCTCGCAGCATAATGAAGGATTCCGTCTCCCTGCCTGTCGGTTTTCGTCGCGTCATATTTTACGATTGCATCGAGAATCGGAATATTTTTTGTCTTAAAGACATTTGTGAGCGCATTTTCTCCGGTCGTAGTAGAGACATAAGGGTCTGCTCCGTATTCAAGAAGGACGAGAGCCTGGCTCTTAAGATTTTTCGTTACGGCAGAATTAAGTGCTGTCTCACCTTTTCCGTTTCTCTGACTTGCAGGGTATCCCATATTCAAAAGCTGTGTCAGAGTCTTCTGGTCAGCGCGTTTTTCAACGGCAATGTGAATCGGAGTGTTTCCGTCTGAATCTGCGATTGTCGTATCGTTTCCGAGAACCGCCTGAATAACTGAAATATTTGAACTCATAACGAGAGAGAACGGAGAATCTCCCGACGCATCCCGTGAAAGCGGATTTCCGCCGGCTTTTCGTATCATATTGATGATTCCGACATTTCCGGTAAGGGCCGCCTCATGATAAGCGTTCCGGCCGCTCATTTCCTGAACCTGAACATTCGCCTTGTATCCAAGAAGAAGCCTTACCATTTCTTCGTTATTGCTCGAAATTGCGTCCATAAGAACGGTCCGGCCGGTTGCGTCGGTCGCATTTATGTCTGCACCGCTCCTGATAAGAAGAACGGCCATGTCCTTTTTTGCAGAACGGCATGCATCGCTCAAAGCCGTCTTTCCGCTCAAATTCTGCGCATCAACATCGACTCCGAGCGCAATAAGTGTCTTCGCAGTGTTGAAAGCGCTCCATTTTACTGCGGAATGAAGCGGCGTGTTTCCGAGATTATCACGGCCCAGCTTATCCTTTGAATCAACGACAAGACCATTTGTAACGAGAAGATTGATTGTAGAAGGACTGTCATCACCGCCCTTTACGGCAGAATAAACCGCAGTCTCACCGTTCGCATTCTGATAATCAATTTTCGCACCTTTCTGAATCAGGGAAAGAATTGCGTCATTCAAATGCCACTCAGCCGCATAATGAAGAGGCGTGTTTCCGCTTCCGTCGGTCGAATTAAGAGTCTTTGAATTTACGAGCCAGTCCTGAACTTCTCCGCCGCGTGTAAGGGCAAGTCTTAACGGAGAATTGTTCTGCGTGTTAGTTGCAAAGATGTCAGCATTTTTTTCCAGGAGAAGGTCTCCGGCATCCCGCCTGTTTTTCTGAACCGTAATGAAGAGAACTGAGTCACCGTTTTTGTTGCGTGCATTGATATCAGCCCCTGCCTCCACAAGATACCTGATAAAATCAATCGGAGCGTCTTTTGCGACTGCAATATGAAGCGCCGTATTTCCGCTCGAATCTGTAGAAGAGACATTTTCTTTTGTTACGAGATTTTCAAGCATCTCACTAGTCTCACTTTCGAGAGCCTTTGAAAGCGGCGTGTTTCCGTCCATATCCTCAGCATAAATATCAGCACCGTTCTGAGAATAAAATTTTACCTGGGCAGAATGTTTTCCTTCGATTGCAAGCGCAAGTGGAGTAACACCACCCTTGTTGCGTTCGTTCACGACAGCGCCGTTGCTCACCAGAAGGGAGAGCGTTGAGACAGGAGAATCTGCGAGAGTTGCGACATGAAGAACCGTGTCACCGTACATATCTTTCTGATTTACATTGGCTCCGGCTTTTATAAGCAGAGGATACAAATCATTCTGTGCTTCTTTCGGAATTATAAGGAGAATCGGCGTTTTTCCGATTGAATCCATCGCATTGACCTTCGCCCCGCTTGAAAGAAGAAGACGAGCAATGTTCACCCTGCCGTAGCGGACTGCCTCATGCAGAGGAGTCGCTCCGCTTATGTCCTGAGCCGCAAGGATATCTGCGGTTCTCACAGAACTCTGCTCTTTCAGAATGTAATCGACAACTCCCGTATGACCGTCAATAGTCGCAATATGGAGCGGAGTCTGACCGTCATTAAAACGAAGAATCATGTTGTGGGTTCGGACAGCGTCCTCAAAATAAGCGAAATCCCCGCGGACTGGAGTTGCGCCTGCAAGAAGGAGCCTTGCCGCAATTCTCACAGAAGCAGAATTCTCAGCAGACTTGAAAGCCAGGTCAAGTGGTGTCAGACCATAATTGTCACGTACAGAAAGAGGAACGCCAACCTGAATACAGCGGTTTACCGCCTTCTCATCGCGGGTTTTGACAAAATAATGAACGATTGACTCTCCGTCAACATCCCGAAGCTCTCCGGTCTGAGGTGTAATCATCGCCTCATACCATTCGTCACCCTTTGCAAGTGCAAGCTCAAGGGCAGAATTATCAGAAGAATCTTTTGCAAAAATGTCACCGTGAACGATAGCGAGAACTTTAGCCGCGTCAATCGCATCGTTTTTAATCGCAACATGAAGGGCTGTATCTCCGTCATTGTTCCGAAGTTCGGTGTCAGCGCCCTTAATGATTAAAAAGCTTACAAGATCCGCTTCGTTTACACGGGCTGCAACATGAAGCGCAGAGTCTCCGTTTTCATCAACTGCATTAATATCTGTCTTTGTTTTAAAAATTTCCTTAGCCTCATCATAGCGCCCCTCAACGATGAGTTCCTGAACAGAAGGCTGCCTGATCACGCTGCCACATCCGGAAATCAGAACGGCAATAAGAAAAGTATGAACAGCTTTAATTATGATTTTTTTCATTTAGTTTCTCCCACAAAACTTATTCTTTTAAATTATCGGAATATAAAAATGAAAGTTAAAGAAGTAAGCGCTAAAAGATAGATAAGGAAACTCTGAAAAATCATTCCTAAACACTACAACTTCCCTTAAAAATCCGCTATAATATACGAAATCTAAAAACTGAGGAAAAAAATGGCAGTAATTGAACTGAAAAACGTAAGCAAAATCTACCAGATGGAAAAAGTTCAGGTAAAGGCGGTTGACAACGCATCTTTCAAAATCGAGCAGGGCGAATTCGCAGCCCTTTCAGGTCCCTCAGGCTCAGGAAAGTCAACGCTCCTCAACATAATCGGTCTGATTGACCTTCCTAATTCCGGTTCAATTATCCTCGAAGGAAACGATGTCTACAAAGGAATTGATCTCGAAAAATCAAAAAAAGTTCCTTTCAAAATCGACTCAAAACTTACGGAACTTCGCCGCGCACATCTGGGCTTCATTTTTCAGACTTTCAACCTTATCCCGGTTCTCAATGTCTGGGAGAACGTCGAATTTCCGCTCACTCTCGGCACTTCCCCGGCTTCTTCCCTCTCCGCTTCAGAAAAAAAAGACTGGGTTTCATTCCTGCTTGAGACAGTCGGGCTTACGGACTGGAAAAACCACAAACCTTCAGAACTTTCTGGCGGACAGCGTCAGAGGGTCGCAATCGCCCGCGCCCTCGTAACAAAGGCTCCGATAATTCTTGCGGACGAACCGACGGCAAACCTCGACTCAAAAAACGGCGACCAGATTCTCGAACTTATGAAAGACCTCAACCAGAAACTTAAGACAACCTTCGTCTTCTCAACGCACGACCCGAAAATCGTAGCGATGAGCGACCACGTAATAAAACTCAGAGACGGAAAAATTCTTGAGCAGTAATTTTTTTTAAGGAAGACTTCCTTAAAATCAGGACTAATAATCCAGTGAAATATTGAAGTACGAGCCGACCGTCAGCTTGTACTTATTGAACGATGTGGCATTCTCGCCGTACTCATACTTTACGCCGTTCCGCCAGTCACAGTGAGGCATTATCCTCGAAATAATCACGCCACCCTTTACAAAGCCCGTCCAATCATTGATATTGTGGTTCCACTGGGCGGCAATCTTAATGTTTCTGTCGGGTCCGAGTTTCGCAAGTCCGAACTCAAAAGCAAACCTGTTTGTAAAATATTCTTCGTTTTCAGAAGGATTCGGTCTGTAAATATTCTGGAATTCAAAATTAAAGCCGACATAGGGTGTAGATTCGTTCCAAAGGCGATAAGTTCCAACGGTTGAAATTACGCGCTTAAAAACATCACGTTTTTCTGCACCAGACTTGAAAAAATCATAGAATTTGTAACCGTCAGAGATTCTCGCCATAGACTGACCGTAAAAATCGAACCCGAAAATAGTTCTCTTCAGCTCAAGACCGATAATCGGAAGGTGCGCATTTTCTGAGTCAGAACTGTAATTAAGAGGAAAGCGTCGCCCGAAAAAATTGATTGAGGTTCCGAACACAATGAATTCAGCACTCAGAGCCAGTGACATGTCTTTCGTACCAGGACTTGAGTTTGAAGTCTCATCGTTGTACATTACTACTCCGGTAATGGTATGGTTCCAGAACGGAATCTTAACGATACCGGAAATATAATCACGAGAGTCGTAAAGAATATTTGTGTACTGAGCGTCCGTTACATTATCGCTCGAATCATCATCTTCAGCGTCATCATTATCTGAATCTTCATAATAATCTGAAAAAAGCCTTACATTTCCCCATACAGACTTTTTTTTGCCCGCAGTGATGTAAATATGATTGAACATAAGGTAATCAAAATACAGCTCATAAACAGAAAGAAGATGACTTTCGCCGGATGAATCACCGTCATCAGGCATTGAACTTTTAAGAACGCCCTTCAAGGCGAGATATTTGTCAGGACGGGTCGTAAAATAAATGTAGTTTTTAAAATCGAAATAAACCGTCAAATCGTTAGAATTTGACTCACGAATAAAAGCGCCGCCTGCTGAGGTGCTCATTGAGCCTGAAACTTCGATAGGGAGTTTGATAGTACCAAGCTGAACATTGTAATCAGTTCCAGCCTTGACTTCCTCAGTTACGACCGCTTCCTCGGAATCTTCAGAAGTTTCAAAAAGGGAATCTAAATCATCAGATTCACCTGAATCCTCGTCTGAGAAAACAGGTGAAAGAATTGTAAAAAAAACGGAAAGAATTAAAAGACTTTTTTTTAAAGACACTTTTTATTTGCCACTCATAAGTTCAAGATACGGCTTAGTATAAACGGCATCATCTTGTTTTTCAAGTACGGCATTTGAAATTGAGATTGTCGTGCTCTCAAAGCTCATTTTTCCGCCGATTTTCTTTCCCTTGAGGTTATCCTGAATCACCATTGTAATCGGAATGCTGTAAGTGCGTCCGTTTCCATCAACTTTCTGATAAGAAGGAATTGCCGTGGTACGAAGTTTCTGTCCTGAAAGGGAGTAATCTTCCTTTTTGCGAACAAGGCCGTCATCTTTTGTAACCCAGAGTTTTATTGTCGGATAATCAGCCTTTTTTGAGTTTGCCTTGAGCGTAAAGAGGGCGCAATCAAGTTTTCCGAGCGTAACATCCTCAACTTTTTCGATTTTATAGTCTGACTTGTAGCGCTGCGGTGCGAAATCTGAAGTATTGGCGTTCGTTCCCTGGAACTTATCCTTTGAACTTGAGAAAGTAAAACGATGATCAGCAGGGTCATAGAACCAGATGCTGTCGTCTGCCTGAAGGTATCCCTTGCCCTTATCCTTGAGAGGTGCAGTAATCAGAATCGTCCATTTTGATTCGTTATCACGACGGTAAATCGTAGCGTTTGTCTTGCTTTTTCCTTCTCCCGGTTTCTGCTGAACGACCTCATAGCTCGCTTTAAAATCCGTACCGAAGAATGCCGTTGAATCCTCCGCCTGCTGCAAAAGATTCGCCGCAACATTTTCTGGAATTGCGAATGCAGAATAAGCAAAGAAAGAAAGAGCCATAGCAAAAAGTGATTTTTTAATATTCAGATTAAGTTTCATAAAATTCTCCTGGTAATTAAGGTTGATTTAGAACAACATTACTTTAACATCAGAATCGTGTCAAAGGTTACTTTTAAGGAAAGACAGCCCCAGAGATAAAAAGAACAGGGCAGAAATATATGTGATGAACCACCGGACATACCATAAATCTCCATAAGCATTAAGATAATAAAAAGGCGGGAGAAGATATTTCACAGCGTTTAAAGCCCCGACATTCACAAAAATCGGGCAGGATACAAGAATCACAAGAATCAGCATCGGAAGAATGGCGCAGAACCTCACTTCATCCTTAAGAATAAGCCTCAGAAAGTTCGAGAAAAGGACAGCTGAAACAAAAAACATAAGGAGTGAGACAATCTCAGAAGAAAGATTCACGCAAAGCCCTGTAAAACTCAGCGCACAAAAAAGAACAATCAGCGCATCGAACGAAGGAATCGCCTGCATCGAAAGCGAGAAAAAGAATTCCTTAACCGGAGAGTGAATCCTTAAAAAAACAAAACTCTTTTTCTTTTCGTCCTGAATATAATAAAGAGTCGAAGCAAAGACGCAAATCATAAACCAGAGCGCCAAAAGTCCCCTCAATGGCGAAAGAAGGAAAGATGTTTTCGCTTTTTCTGTCTCTGAAAGACTTTTATGAACAAAAAGACTGCCATTTTCGAGAAAGTGCTGGTATTCTGACTTCAGCTGGTTTTCCGGAATTTTTCCGTAACGCTCAGTCACAAAAGATTTATAGGCGCTGTATGAAAACAAAGGATAAATCTTCGTGTACAGAACTTCACGCACAAAAGCGAGCGCAGAGCTCTCCTCCCCTTCGACAGCAGTAAAAACAGGTTTAACTTTCCCGTCTTCACCCATCTTCTCAAAACATCTCTCAAGATTTCTGTCAAAAATCCACGCTGCGTCCGCTTTTTTTTCTTTTACAAGGTTCCGTGCGAGAGTCTCAGAATCCGTGCGGATAAAATTCAGCTGGGGAACAGAAGACTCAAGTTCATCCATAATTTTCAAGGCGAAATCTTCAGTTTGCGGATTGTTTTCATCATCTTTCTGAAAGAGGGCAACAGTAAGCACACCGCTCTTCTGCTCAGAGCAGGCCCGGAACGCAAAGACAAGTGGAAAAACAAGGCACAGAATTATGATAAACGAAGGCTTTTTCAAAAGTCTTTTCTGCATCAAAAAGAACCATACGCTTCTCATAAGCCCTCCTTCACCCGGACTTTTCTGAGCGCACATGTCAGAAAAAAGAAAATTACAGAATAAAGAACCATAATCATGAGACAGGTGAAACTGAATTTATTTGAAAAAATCGAATTTACAAAGGAAAAAGCTTCCCCAAGGGGAGACAGTTTTCCGAAATTCTTCAGGGCTTCCGGGAAAAAATCCAGCGGATAAAAACATCCGCCTGAAAAAGCAAGGGCCGTCATTGAAAGGAACTGGAGGCTTACGAGCGCAATCTGATTCACATTGAATTCAAAAAGAAAGAACTGAATTGACGACAAAAGAACAATTACCGGAAGAAAAGCTGTAAAAAGCGAGAGAACGCCTGAAAAAGCTCCTGAATACTTCCATAAGTCAATTTTAACCAGATCCGAGACGGCAAAAACATAGAGAAGAGCGCAGGCAAAAAGTAAAACCACAGTCTGAAGAAAAAAATATACAAGAAATTCACAGAAAATCTGGTTAACAGAACTGATTCCGTTCAAAGCGAAGAAAGTTCTCTGGCTCTGCGTTCTAGAAATGAAGAAAGACAATGAACCGAGACCGAAAAAAGCAAAAAACACCAGGAGCAGAGAAATTAAATAATAGGAAGTGACAGAAAGGCCTTCTGAAAGCCCCGTTTCCTCAACGCGCACAAATTTCGTTCTGTCCAGAGTCCATTTTACATATTTCAGATTCAGGTCGTAGTTGTCTTCCCGAAGATTCTTCAGCTGATTCGTTTTCAATGCGATTCTCTCCATTCCGAAGATACCCGCCTGGGCATGAAGAAGCAGAGTCGTCACAATTTCGGCGACCTCGTCTTTTAAAATGCCCTCAACGCCGCTGTTTCCGCCAGAAGTGTAATAAGACACCTGAAGGTTATTCTCTCCGCACTCAACGGCCTCAAAAAAACCGTCCGGCACGACGACGAAGGCAGCGATTTTCCGTTTCCGAAGTGCTTTTTTTGCATCTTCCTCACTCAGAAGCTGCAAATCCAGAAAAAAGCGGCTCGAATCCACCATTTTGAGCGCATTCACGCCGAATTCAAAATATTTTGAAGACAAATCTCCGACAATTCCGATTGAAATTTTCTGTTTGTTCCCGGAGAAATTCATGTTCCGCACAAAAAGAAAAGCAATCACAGAAAGAAGTGAGAAAGTAAGGACTGAAGCCAGAAAGATTTTAGGGAAAACCGAACGAACTTTTAAAAACTGAATCCGCAAAAACCTGAAAAACAAAGCCATTTTTTTATTTTTCGCCCGTTTCAGATTTCGATGAAGAACTGAGAAAAGCAGAGAGTCTCTGAAGATCCCCGTCGTAAGAATAAGGAAAAAGAGAGCCGTTTTTTAAAACAAAAACTCTGGAACAAAGGGAAAGTTCTTCTGCTTCATGAGTCGCAGTCACAAGGATTCCGCCTTTTTGGGTGAAACTCTGGTAATATTCGAAAAGTTTTTGTTTTCCCGGAAGGTCAAGGGCGCTTGTCGGCTCATCAAGAAGAAGAATTTTTGGATTTTTTGCGAGGGCACAGCCAATCGAAAGGCGTTTTTTCATTCCGCCGCTCATTTTTGAAACTGTCACATCAAGGAAAGAATTCAGGCCGGACATTGCAAGAAGGCCTCCGTCAGAAAGCGCCTTTTCAAGCTCGTTTTTTGCATACCAGAGACGGAGGTTGTCACGGCCGGAAAGTTCTTCAATAAGAATAGTATTCTGAGGAACATAGCCAGAATCCGGAATGATGCGGGCAAGTGCAGAAAGAAGCGTAGATTTTCCGCTTCCGTTTGCGCCCGCAATTCCGATTATCTCCCCCTCTTTTAAAGAAAGGGAGACATTATCAAGGACAAGTTTTTTTTTGTATGATTTTGATAAATTCTTTATCTCAATCATTTTATTTTACAGACCATATCCCTGAAGCATCTGAGCGAGAGATTCGCCTGAGAACTGAGAAAGGAGCTCGACATATTCTTCGTCAACCTTAGCTTTCTTGAGGCTGTCGATGACATTCTGTGTTTCGATTTTCTTTACATATTCAAGAGCATCGTTTTCGTTAAGGGTAAGAACATCTACTGCGTCAGCCGGAACCTTGACTTTATCAGCAGCGCGGATTTTTGCGTTAACTTTAAGTGAAGCATACTTTGTTTTGTCTCCGTCACCGATAGAAAGAGTTGTTTCAGCTTCTTTGAGGCTTTTCTGATTCATGTCAAGAGTAAACGCAATATTGTCAATGAGTGAAAGAACGCTTGAGTCAACGCTGTATCGGAGTTCGCGTTTGAGCTGCTTTCGGACATCATCTGTAAGGCGGACTGTTACAGAGCCGTTGCACTTAAGATTTTTAAGGCCTTCAACATCAAGATTGTCTGTTGAGAATGAGAAAAGCTCTTCTTCTTCAGAGAATACAGCGAAGTCTCCGGTTGTTTTTCCGCCAGCATAAGAACCATAACCTTTGACAGAGAAAATCTCAGATTCTGAGCTTCCGTATTTTTCTGTTGCGCTGACATTATATCCGAATTCTTTTCCGTTCAGGGCAAAAATATACTGTGCATAACCGTCGTCTCCGGCAGTGAGTTTTGCACCCCTGAAGTTTGATTTTGAATCTGCATAGACAGTAATGACTGTATTTTCAATATCAGCAAGGCTGTCAACGCCTTCAGCAAGACCTTCTGCAATTGAAGAAATGATTTCATCAGCAGAAGTACTACTGGTTGAAGGATCTACTGCAGTTGCGAAAGTAAGAACCCATTCAACGATAGTGCGAAGGTTTTTACTTGAGTTAATTGTTTTTTCAATGTTTTCAGAAGCTTTTTTTGCATATTCCGGAGTAATCTTAAAATCAAGTGCAGTGTAATCAACTGCTACAGTTTTTGAAGAATTGAGGCCGGCTTTTACGTTCTCAGTGCTTCTCTCAACACCGCTTACATCAGTAAGAACGGCATTCAAAAGTTCTTCGACAAAACCAGTGAAAACTTCTTTTTTCGGAGCTGCTTTCAAAAATTCAAATTCTGCGAGATAAATTTTAAGCAGTTCTTTAACAGAAGCGCCTCCAGCCTGTGCAGCATCGAGTTTGAAATGCTCTTTGAGGAGTTCCGGAACATGGAAATAAATTACGGCATTCTCAAGATCTTCGAGACATTCAAGAGTAATGATGTTTACTTCGTTAACGCCCAAGCCAAGGGAAAATGCCATTGACTTGTCTTTTATAGACGCTTTTGTCGAAAGCTGCATTGAATTGAGCCAGTCGATTTTTACGCCTGGAACAGCAGATGTAAAAATTCCGCGGATTAAATCAGCAGAATTTTTGTCAAGTGAAATAGAAATTGTTGAGTCAGCCCCGTAATTTGAAAAATCAATCTGGCTGAAAGCCTCATTAACCCCAGATGCGACTTTTTTTGTCGTATCCATAACACTTGTGCTGACCACAGATTTGAACTGCTCGTCAGGAGTCTTAGATTTTTCTCCGCAGGAAACAAGCAGGAAAGCGGCAGAAACTGCCACAAAAACATTTAAAAGCACCTTTTTCATTTAGGCTCTCCATAAAATAAGATATGAGGAGCATTTTATCACTACAACAAAAAAGAAACAATTACGTTTCTGAGAAAAGGCTTAATACTCCGTACCAAACTTTCCGGTCACAATATCGTCGATTTCGTTTTCTTCGGCTTTAAGGTTTTCTTTTTTCCAGTCAGCTTTCCGCTTGTCACGGAGATTTTCAAGTACCTTAACGTTTTTCATAGCCTCACGCATAACCTCACGCTTTTCTTCGGTTATCACCTGAGCCTGTGCGAGATTCATCAAAGCCTGTTCTTTCTGCTGATTTAAAAGGCGGAAATAATTCTGTGCCGCCATCATTCCGCTCACATCTTTTAAGGAATCTGCAGTGCGGACATTTGAGGCATGCTCCTGTGCAATCATTTCGAGAGTGTTCTGGATTTTAGTTTCCTCAGCAACAGCCTTCCCAAGTTCCGCCTCAGCCTGTTTTTTCTCAAACTCACGGAAATCGAGAACCTTCTGCAAAGAAAAATTAAACCGTTTCATTAAACTCCAAAGTTTTAACCACAGATGTCACAGATGTCACAGATTATATTTTTTTATCTGCGTAATCTGTGTAATCTGTGATTTATTTTATAATTTCTCAACAACATCAGAAATTGCCGTTATTTGATCAGGCAAATTTGTCTCGAACGCACCGCTTGCCTTTGCGTTGGCGTCGGTGACATTTTCTTCTTTATGCTCGTGAACCAGTTGTGCGACGGTTTTTCGTCCGATTGCCGGCTGCTCGACATATTCTTCTTCGGGAATTTCGATTTCGGCAAGGGCAGAGAGTTTATTCAATGTGTCCTCGATGTCGCAGTGCTCATCTTCTTCCTGACACAAGAATTCTTCGATGGCGGCGTGCTTGTCAATCGCAAGGTCGATTTCAGCGTTTGCCCCCTTCTGATAGACGCCCGCACTAATCATATCCCGGTTGTCCTCGTAAATTGCGACAAGACGGCTTATTTTCGTTACGGCTTTTAGTGTCTCACGCCCGGAAACACGGCGGGCAAGACGGCTTATCGATTTGAGAACATCGATTGCAGGATAATGTCTCTGCTGAGCAAGTGCACGGCTCAAAACGATGTGGCCGTCCAGAGTTCCACGCACTTTATCCGTAATCGGCTCGTCCATGTCGTCGCCGTCAACAAGAACATTGTAGAAAGCGGTTATTGAGCCTTTGTCGTTCGTACCGGTACGCTCAAGAAGTTTCGGAATCAAATCAAATACGCTCGGAGGATAACCGCGCTGTGCCGGAGCCTCGCCTGTTGAAAGGCCGATTTCACGCTGGGCATGTGCAAATCGCGTCATGTTGTCCATCATTAGCATGACATCTTTTCCCTGGTCACGGAAATATTCTGCGATTGCGGTAGTTACATAGGCAGCGCGGAGACGGCAGATTGAAGGAGTGTCGCTCGTAGCAACGACGATTACGCTTCGTTTCATTCCCTCCGGCCCCAGATCCCGCTCGATAAAGTCGTTTACCTCTCGGTTTCGTTCACCAATAAGACCGATTACATTGATGTCGGCGTTCGTGTTGCGTGCAATCATCGAAAGAAGGGTGGATTTTCCGACACCAGAACCCGCAAAAATACCAAGACGCTGACCTTTTCCGCATGTGAGAAGAGAATCGATACAACGCACACCCGTTGCAATACGCTTGTTGATAGGAAGACGGTTAATCGGGTCTGGAGGAGAAGCCAGAACGGGGTAAAATTCGTTTACATCAAGAGGACCTTTTCCGTCAATAGGAGTTCCCGTAGCATCAACAACACGACCAAGAAGATTTTTTCCGACCGGAACCTGCAGAATATGACCGCTCGCAATGATTTCACAGCCGATTTCGATTCCGGTAGTGTCAGAATAAGGCATGAGCTTTACGGTGTTTCCCTCAAAGCCCATTACCTCGGCCAGAACTTCCTTATTACGCGAAGGAATTTTTATTGTGCAGATTTCACCGATGACAGAACGGGGGCCGTTACTTTCGATAACAAGCCCTTTTACAGCCGTGACATGCCCCGTATAAAGAATTGTCTCTGTATGTTTTATTGTGTTCAGATATTTATTAAAGAAAGACTCCATTTACCCCACCCAAAAGTCCGTCATTTTTTATGCCTTTATTATATGCGATTGACGGCAAAAAGTCATTCTTTTTTTCGGCGATTTTGGGAATAAGGTTAAAAAAGAGAATCACTGGGGCGTCTTCCGCCCGCCCCAGCCTTTACTGAACGACAATCTTCACATAGCTGTTTCTGTCAGTCTTATAGACTTCCAGACTCGTAGCAGAAGCAGTAGATTCAGAGCCACCGGCAATAATTTTATATAACAATCCGTCTTCGATTGTAAGCGTTCCCTGTGGATTTTCCGCGCTGTCAAAACCGTACGACCCGCCGGCTCCGATACCGCGCAGACCATAAGCCTCAACCGTGCCGCCATATATTTCAACAGTACCGCCTGGAGAATTTTGTTCACTATTGTAATCATAACTTCCGCCGCCACCGATACCAGCAGGGCTTCCAGCATAGCCGTCTGTAGAAAATGGTCCGCCAGCTCCGCCTATTGCCTTTACATATCCGCCGTAAACCTTAAGGGTTCCGCCCGGTCTTCCTTCTCCACCACCAATACCAGCTCCCTGAGTTCCGCCTGTTGCCGTTAAGCTTCCGCCATAAACAATTACTTCTCCGGATTGTCCCCAGGCATTGCGGGTTCCTCCGATTCCGGCACCCCATCCATCGCCTGTTGCGTTTATAGTTCCGTTGTAAAGTGTCACTGTGCCGTCAAAACAACCGTTATTTCCAGCTGCACCTATACCTGCAGCACTGCTTGTAGCTTTTGCATTTACAGTGCCGCCATGAACCGTAATTGTACCCTTGCCAGCTCCCGTTCCACCAATACCAGAGTAGCTTGAACTAACAGCATTCAGCACGCCAGAACTTTCTGACTGTCCGTAAATAACAAGGTTCTTGCCTGAAGCATCCAGAGTAATGCCATTTACATTGAGAGTTGCACCGTCGCCAAGAATAAGGTAAACAGTAGAATTTGCGGCTATCGTAATTCTGCTTACAATTGTAACTTCTCCATTTACAAGGTAGTATTTTCCGTCTTCCCATTCGACAGGCCCGTCTGAACCAAGCTCTACATAGTCCGCAGCCCCCTTCAACTGAGAAGAGAGTTGTTTTTTATCAACATCAAAAGAATATTCAACATAAGGAGTTCCTGAAACAGAATGTGTTATCCAGCCGGCGTAAAGTTTTAGCTCTCCTGTGACTGTCTCACTAAAATCGAATTCATAGTTACATCCAGGGTCGGTGAACCAGCCGTTAAAGTCATAACCGTCTTTTTCAGGATCTTCCGGCCTTTCAACAGTATAGCCCCTCTTTACAGACTGCGAACTCAGAATTTCATCTCCGCTTATGAACAAAACAGTTAAGGAATCAAGCACAGGAACAATTATCGAAACACTGACGCTTGCCGCCTTTTTCTCTGTTTCCTTCATGCGGATCAGAACCGTACCGGCTTTAAGTCCTGAAATTTCTCCTGCAACGGTAACATCCTGCCAGGTCTTACCATCGTCAACTGAATATTCCATTTCCGTAGTGATTTCAGAATTCTCGATTTTTCCGTCAGAACTATCCTCGTCTGTCGCTTTTGTTATCGTTGAGTTCTCCTGCGTGATTCCGGACATTTTTGCCTTCAGTTTTCCAACCCTCTTCATCTTAAGGGAAATAAAATTCTCTCCCTCATGCATGACAAAAACATCAGTTTTTCCGGCGAAAAGATTAACCCGTTCGCTCTCCCCGCTTTCAGAAGTCTCACTCGCAAAAGCCTCGGCCTCCGCCCATAAAGAAGAACCAGCCGATATATTCTCAAAAACAAGTTTCGCACCTTCAGAAACCGGAACAGTCCTGGTCTGAGAAAAATCGCCTTTAATTGCAATTTCGAGGAAAAGGTTTTCAGGAAGATTATTTTCAGTGGCAGAGTCTTCAGCTGCCCTCGATGCTGCCGTGATTCTCGAAGCCATCTCACCTGAAATCGTGAATGAAAGAACTGAAGAATTTTCAGAAACGGAATCAAAAAGAGAACATCCTGAAATTGAAAGAAGAAAACTAAGAATGGAAAAAAGAAGTGCTGATGCACAATGTGATTTAAAAGTCGCTTTCATATATGGCCTCCTGAATAGCGAAACACCAAAATTACAGACGATTTTTAATCACTATTTTTTATGAGAAAAGTTTAACACCTTTTTCGGATTTTACAAGTCTTTTTTTTTAATTTTTTTTCAATTATTAACTTTCAGACAACGACTCGTTTTTCGCGATTGTTTTGACCGGAGAAATGTCAAGGATTGCAGACTCAAGTTCGCTGAGCTGGTTCTGGATTCGCGCATCGATTGCACCGAAATCAGTCTCAACGACACATCCGCCCTTCTCAACGGTAGAATCCTCAAGGACAGTGATTCCCTGAATATTCTCAACCTGCTTTATAAAGTCCTGAATATGCTCGGTCGTAAGTTTGACGTCCTGCATGTTTACACGGATTGTGACAGCCCCGCGCCCCTTCACTTTCTTCAGAGCCTGAAGGACATTCGCCATTACGACAGACTTCTGGTTTTCAGAGATGATTTTTACGACTTTTCGGGTCATAAGGATTACAAGCTCGACAATCTGCTGTTCGGTCTCGCTCAGAATTTCTTCACGGCGTGCCATTACCCCCTCAAGGATTTTGTGGGTGCGTTCAACAAGACGCTCAACTTCACCTTTTCCTTCGGCGAAACCTTCTTCGCGTCCCTGATTGTAGCCTTCTGCACGACCGTTACTTTTGAGGGTTTCCTGCTCAATTCTCGCATCTTCAAGAATTTTTGAGGCTTCTTCCTGTGCGTTTTTTATGATTTGAGCAGCATTCTGTTCTGCGTCATTTTTTATAATCTGTGCCTGATTCGTCTGGCGCTTAACTTCGGCAAAAGCAGCATCCTCGGCTTTTTTAAGTATTTCGTCAGCCTTTGCCTGGGCCTCTTCGAGCATATCCTGCTTTTCTTTTTCCCACTGAACCTTAAAAGCCTCTGCTTCACGGCGCAGGTCATCGGCTGTAGGACCTGTGTACTCAGGAACAGCTTCTTCGACAACCTCTTCGACAGGTTTGGCAAATTCATGGACAAGCTGCAGCTTGAATTCGCCCTCTTTAGGCTTTAACTGACCAGGTTGAAATAATGTCTGCTGAAATAAATTTCTTGCCATGAATGAACCCCTCAAATTCCGCCGAATCTACGGTAAAAATTAGAATATCATATTCTGAAGATTTTTACAAACCTACCTTTTAATAATCGGCAGAATTGCGCTTAAGGTAAACAGTTTGTTAAAAAAACTGCGATTAAAACTATCCTTGAAAAAAATGCCTTTTTTTAATTATAATAAGCAACATGAAAGAGCGCTCGGACAGACTTAAAGCAATAAAAAAACTTATCAAGAACAACAGAATCGAAAGCCAGGATGAGCTTTTAAAAGAACTCATAAAAGAAGGGTTTGACGTAACTCAGGCAACCCTCTCCCGGGACTTAAAGCTTTTAAAGGTCGGAAAAGTAAGCGACGGAAACGCCGGCTATGTCTACATGCTCCAGAGCGACGAGGACAGGGGCGAAAGCGAGATGATTTTCGTTCAGGATTTTCTGCGCGGATATGTCAGCATTGACTGGAACGCAACGACTGTCGTAATCAAGACTTTCGGCGGACATGCGGATGCTGTGGCAAATGCGCTCGACTGTCTGAATCTCGATGAAATTTTAGGAACCGTTGCGGGTGACAGCTGTGTGTTCGCAGCCCTGAGGGCAGGAGTCTCCGGCGAAGACTTCATGAAAACCCTCAAAAAGCATATTCCAGACCTCGAAGAAGACTTATAGGTCAAATGGCGAGTTTCATCAACCGACAAAGGAAACTCGATATTTGACCTTATAATTTTTCAGCCGGTTCTTCTTCAGAAAGAATATTCGGATCTATCAGTTTTCCCTTGTACAGCATTCTCGGATAAACGACTAACTTGAGTTTTTTCTCGATTGCGGCATATTTTCTCATTTCGTAAGCATCACCGATTACGATGTTTATGCCGGTTTTTCCCATTCGGGCGGTACGACCTGCTCTGTGCACAAAAAAATCATCATCGGAAGGCATATCCATCTGAATAACATGAGTTATGTCAGGAATATCCATTCCACGGGCGACGAGATCGCTCGTTACGAGAATTTTGATTTTTCCGCTTCTGAAACGGTCAATAGTTGCTTTCCGCTCAGTTTTTTCAGTTTTTGCCGTGAGGGCGGCGCATTCTATATTCTTGAATTTAAGTTTTGAAACGATATTCGCAACCTGATCGAGTTTTGAAGTAAAGACAAGCGCTTTTCCGCAGTTTTCTGCAAGCAGAAGTTTACGAAGAGTGTCGATTTTGTTTCTGGTCTCTGAAAAAAGTGCCAGATGCGTAATTCTTTTTCGGAGGACATCCTCAGGAGGCAGAAATAATGTTTTAAGGTCACTTTCCGTCGTTCCGTTCTGTTTAATTCTGGTAGACTGAAGTATTTTTTGCGTAGTTTTTGTGATTGTAGCACTTGCGGCAATCAGCTGAATGTCTTTTTTCATTGCGCAGACAAATTCAAGGGTCTCATCCTTTAATTCTTTGGAAAGAAGCCGGTCCACTTCGTCAAGGACAACTGCCACACAGCCGTCAATCTTCAGTTTTTTGAGGTGATAGAGTTCAAGAAGACGTGCAGGACCGCCGACAACAACGAGAGGCTTTTCTTTCAGAACTTCAATCTGCCTTTTGATTGGAGCGCCACCGACAAAAAGAGCTGTTTTGCTGTCAGTCACGACCTTGACCTGATTTTTAATCTGAGATGCAAGTTCAATCGTCGGTGAAATGACAACAATTTTTACTTCTTTTTTTGGATTCTCTATTTTTTCAACATTCTGTAAAAGAGGCAGAAGATAGGCGAAAGTTTTTCCTGTTCCGGTTTCGCTCTGAAAAAGAAGCGGCGTGCCACCTAAAATCTCAGGAATTGCCTGCATTTGAACCAGAGTCGGTTCCGTAACTCCGTTAAGCGCAAGTCGTTCGATATATTTTTGTTCAATACCCAAATCTTTAAAAGTCTTAGAATTTTCCATAGCGCTTATTATAACACATTTTTTGTTTCAAAGTCTCTATAAAAGAACTGCACAGGTTTCAAAAGTGGAGAAATTAGAGATTTTTTATTTTTAAGTTATTGACACAATACTGATATAAACTTAGAATTAAGCGTCATTTTAACCAATCACAAGGAATCATTATGCTGATTAAAGAAGAAGCAGTTAACGATGTTAAGATTATGGCTCTCGGTTTTTCCTACACCGACGAAATCGACGAAAACTTTGCTGACTCAGGCGACGAAGATGATTTTGAATCACTGGACGACGACACTCTCAGCCAGTTTGACGACGACATTTATGACGACACAATCGATGACGACGATTTAAATGTCAGTTATGATTCCGATGACACCGAAACTTACGAAGACGAAATTTCTGAAGACTATTCCGACGAAGAATAAGTTTTAGTTCTTAATCAATTAAAATCAGGGAGTAA
>JAFPUF010000082.1 GCA_017395545.1 Treponema sp.
GGCTGAATTTTTTGAAGGAATTAACGAATCGGGCAGTCAAAGAAAAAAATAGAATTTTTAACGAAAGTGCATTATCATTTTACTATGGCTAATGACGGAAGAATCTACTATATCGACAACCTCAAGACTCTGATTATTTTGTCCCTGTTCCTGCTCCATACCTGCGAGGTTTATCATATTGACCACACATTTTGGATTGACGGCGAAGAGCACATGCTGCCCACGATGATTTTCAGTTTTCTGACTACATTCGTCATGGGAGTTCTCTTTTTCTTCGCAGGAATGACGACGGTGTACAGTGTCAAAAGGCGTGGATTCAAAAGATTTTACCTGAACCGCTGTAAAAAGCTCCTCCTTCCGCTTTTGCTTTCGCTCGTAACGATTCTGCCACTCCAAAACTACTTCATTTTGAAGAATCACCCGGCTGAAGGTTTTGACGGCACTTTTCTTGGGGCTTACTGCTACTTTTTTACGCACATAACGGACATGCGTGGAGTTGACGGGGCTATATCGCCCGCTCACCTGTGGTTCATACTCTATCTGTTCCTTATTACGCTCCTGTGCTTTCCGCTTATCGCTCGATATGAAAAGCTCAGAGAACGGTTTCAGAAGCTTTCGTTCAGCACGCTCTGGGTCTGCGCCCTTGTTGTCCTAATTCTTATCGTAAACTACGAGCCGGGAGACGAGCTTTTCATGCGGTTTTTGGTCTATTACGCTCTCGGAATCGTGCTTTCAGAAAACCAGTCGTTCAACGCATATCTCGAAAAAAGATGGAAGATTCTTCTCACACTTGGAACTGCGCTCAACATAGTAGTGTGTTTTTTGATTCTCAAAATCCAGCAGGGGGAACTTTTTACTTTCGCCTATTTCTGGCGGCGGGCTGTCTGGGCGGTAGAAACCGTCACCATGACATTCGGATACATCGGCATGGGAAAAGCGCTGCTTAATAGCCAGAACCGGCTCTCAAAATTTTTTGCAGAAGAATCATTTATGATTTATATTCTTCATCCGCCTTTCCTGATTGCCATTGCCTACTTCACTGTCACTTATCTGCATATTCATTATCTTCTTCAGATGCTGCTCATACTGACCGCCTCGGCAGCCTGCACCGTAACGCTCGTCACTCTCATAAAAATATGTCAGAAAGCCCAAGCGGGAGTGTGCGGAAGGGAACGCCCGATTGCAAAATAATACGCAATGAACAATACTCCTACCATGCAAAATACAGTTATTCATGAGATTCCGGCGGTGTGGGATGGGGAGATCCGCATTCTGATGTTGGGGACCATGCCTTCACCGGCGAGCAGGGAGGCAGGATTTTTTTACATGCATCCACGGAACCGTTTCTGGCAGGTTTTACCGGCTGGTTTTTGGCGCGCTTGCAGGAATGTGTACGGGACTAATTCATACGAAACTCAAGGTGAACCCGATTCTTTCAGAGGCGCTGGTGCAGACGGCACTTATTTCGGTGAATGTCCTGATTCCGCTTTCATTCGGGGAGATTACTTCTAAGTCAACATCATTTGCCATAAACCAGCGGAAATCAGTTTTTAAGAAAGCAGCAGATTGGAGAATTGATTAGGGCAGTTGTTTCGGCCCTTTCAATCGGCGGAGTTCTCGTTCTCTTGGACAAAGCTTGGAGCTTCGGTTCGGCTGAGCTTTCTGCGCCTCAGGCAATGCTCATGAAAATCGTAACTGAGGGCGTAATGAACGGAAATCTTCCGTGGGGACTCATTTTCATCGGAATTGCATGTACTGCAATCTTCGAGATTCTCCGTCTTCCTGCTCTCGCTGTCGCAATCGGAATCTATCTTCCGCTTGAGCTTTCGGCCCCGATTATGATTGGCGGTCTTTTGAGGGCAATCATGGACAAAAAGAACAAGAGTGAAGAGAAGAAAAACTCTAACGGCGTTTTGTTCAGTTCAGGCCTCATTGCGGGCGAGGGTGCAGCGTATGTGTATCAGTATTATCTTCAAGAATACGCGCGTTAAGGATTGTAGGGGCGCGAAGCGTTGCCGTAGGCAATGGAGTGCGAAAGCACGGAACCCGCGAGTTTGCAAAGCAAACTCGTCACGAGAAATACTTCGTATTTCTCGCAAAAGCCTGACCGCCGCTTGTCGGCGGGAACGCCCCTTGCAAGAAAATCTCTCGCATGGGGCGTTTTTCTTTTTTGTTGCAAAATATTTTCATTGTGACATTCTATGACTTCTTTTATGAGATACAATATTCTGTAATTTTCTTTGAAAAAATGATATTATTAAAAAAGAAATGACGGAATGAACAAAACGGAGCCGCAGTAAAGCTGGCACGAAAATATGGCTTCCTCAATGATGGTGTTCATGTAGTAGATTCTGAATGTGCAATGACCTTATGATTGGCGTTGATATTATAATAGAATAACTTAAAGAAAATAAAACAAGGAATTGTAATGGACGAACAGGAAAATCAGGAATACTTCTATCTGAAAAACAAAGATATTTATTCTACTCAAAGTCTTCTAGCATCGTTTTCAG
Organism: Treponema sp.; assembly: GCA_017395545.1. Classification (GTDB taxonomy): domain Bacteria; phylum Spirochaetota; class Spirochaetia; order Treponematales; family Treponemataceae; genus Treponema_D. The sequence goes on from JAFPUF010000082.1 coordinate 2,514, forward strand.
CTTCTATTGAAGATTCAATTTATGCCGATTCCTCAAATGATTTCCTCCGCTGGCCTTTTAATGCGGCAGATTTCTTTGAGCTTCAAAACTCCCAGTCTTCAGGGAATGAAGCAGCCTCTGGATTTTCAGAAGCGGTTCAAAAAAAACTTGAAGAAATCAATTTTGAGATAAAAAGCTACAAATTTGCAGGAACAACGATTGAAAATCAGGAGCGAATCAAAAAACTCAGGACCAAAAAAAAGGCTCTTATGGCAGAATCCGCTTCTCCAGATTCTCTGCCAAAAAAATCCATCATTTACAAGACTTTCGTCGAAATCAATGACCATAAAATGGTTGAAAAAAAACTCCCTCACTTTAAAAATACAAAATGGCCTTTCAGGGAGCAGATGCCTTATTTTGTCTCAGGCCTCGAAGATTTTGCCGCGGCCATTGAGAGGGGAGAACCAACTGCAATCACTGGCGGCCCCTGCTTTTTCGGCGAATATGAAGTCGATATGGTCTTTACCATGAGGGACGGAAGCGAAAAGGTCTACGATTTTACCACAAGGCGGAGAACTGCCACTGACAGAGTTTCTCAGGAAGCCGAATTCACAAAAAAGAATGCCGGCGATGTGCTTGATGTTTCCTTCCGAAATCACAAGAAGCTTCTTGATACCGAAGAATATGACAGCATCCTCTATCTCTTTGAGCTTGCGAAGGCCACAGGCTCGGCCCTCACGATTCCAACTGTTGATTTTGCCTACGAAAAATATCTTGACGCAATGATTGAGTCCCTGCCAGAGCAAATCAAAAAAAATGCCAAGGCTCGCTTCCGTGAAGTTGCCGATTCAATTATCAGCATGTATGACAGGCTTTTTGAATTTTTCAAGACTAGGTACCCGGAAGTAAAATGTGCCATGATGTCCAGCAAGAACAAGGACTTATTGGAGCTTTACTACTCAAAAAGACAGCCATTTGTAGAAAAAACGGCAACAAGGCGGATAATTTCTGGAATTCAGGAGAAAATCGAGTCCGTAAAAGATTATATCACGCTTCCGGCTCTTCCATACTATTTCTGGGGAATAAAAAATGTCCTTGAGGTGGATTATCTTGGTGAGACCGATTCTTTCTGGAAGTGCCGAAAAATGCACAAGGGCGAAATGAAGCTTTCAGCTCTCCTTTACCCGATAAAAATCAGTGCTGACGGCTGGAGGACGCTTTTTTCAACCGAAAGACAGTACAAGGAATACATAAAAGAGGAAGATTATGGCAAACGATAAAAAACGAATCCTAAATGTTGTTCTGGCACTTGCGGCCGTTTGTCTCGGAACTTTATGTTTTATCTTCAGGACTGAATTTGAATTTCCTCTAAAAGATACCGTTGAAATCGATTCTCCTTATATTCTCCGTGACTCAGGCTCTTCCCGCTACATTCTCGATAAACAGCGCACAAGAATCCTTGTCAGCGATAAAAGATCCAACGAGATTAAATACATTCTCCCGCCGTCTGGAAATCAGCCTGACTGTTTCTACTATGCTGATGATTTTCAGGTCGATGATAATGGTTTCGTTTATGTAAAAGAAGGAAGCTGGGACGGAAACCGCATTGCCCGCGAAGCTATTCTTGTTTATGACAACACTGGAAATTATGTCGCGACTTATTACGACACCAATTACACGGAAATAGTGAACAAGCATAAGGTCATGCTTCTTTCCATAAAGAACGGAACCATAAAATTCGGTGTAAAAGAAAAAAACTGGGTTAATGTCATTGATTTGGACATGAAAACCAGAGAGCAGAAAAAACTGTCATTTGCTTTTGAGAACGCTTTTGATTTTGTGAATGACATGACCGCAACAGAAGATGGAAAAATCTATCTTCTTGATAAGTCCGGCCGTATTTTTGAGCTTGACCCTCAGGGCTTAAAGGTCTCTCTTGTGTACACCGCAAAAGATGAGGAATTTCCTAACTGGATTGAGCCTTCATTTGAGAAGGTTTTGTTCGCCGACCTCTATTCTGACAGCGTAAAAGAACTGAACCCAAAGACCGGAAAGACTATCACTCTCTTCGAGCACTCCGGGGCTGTGACTGTCACAAGATTCCCTTTTTGGACCCTTAAATCTCCTGTAAAAAATAATACAATGTTCAGGAATCAGATACTTTATCTGGTCGCGCTCTTTTTTTTGATAGTCAGTCTTACCATCCTTTTAATAAACATTGTCATTGCTTTCTTTAATAACACAAAGCACATGATTCAGCGAATCAGTGTCTACATCATTGTTATTGTCCTGGCTGTTTCTCTTACGATTACATTCAAGCTCACAGGAGAATTCTCAAGGGTTATGAGGGAACAAATCCTGGCCCAAATGGAAAATCTTGCATATTCTGTTGCAAACACAGTTCGCCCGTCTACACTGGATTCAATTGACTCTGCCGCTGATTTTGCATCCCCCGAATACCGCGAGATGATTTCAAGCATGGAGAACATAATCGACCCCAGCCTTGATGTAAACCGAAATATCTACTGTGATATTTTCAAATATGACGAAAAGCACGGGGCTTATGCCTGCGCATACCTTGACCAGGCAATCGGAACATTCTTCCCTTTGACCGAGGGTGAAACAAAAGAAATAAAGGAGATTTACGAGACTGGTCAAACCGTACATTCCAGCAAAGATGATACTTCGGCTTCCTACACTTATGTCTCTGTTCCTGTTGTGAGGGATAACGGAAAAGTCTGCGGTGTCGTTTCTGTAATGACCGAAAACTTCATGCTTACCGAAAAAATCAATTCCATGAAGAAGAGCGTTCTGCTTGGAATCGTCGTAACCCTTATTTTCGTCTGGCTCTTAATCGGCGAGCTTATTTCTTATATCCTTGCAAAATCTCAGGCTCAGCTCGAAATGGAGAAAAACGAGGCCGAGGGCGTGGTAAAAGAAAAGGTCTTCCCTCACTACTATATCCGCATTATGGTATTCGTGCTTTTTGCAGCATACAATCTGACTACAACCTTCTTGCCTATGGTAATCACGAAAGGTGCCATTGAGACTCTGGGCCAGGGTGGGGAAGGGCTTGCGGCCGCACTTCCGATTTCGGTAAATCTCTTTATCATCGGTTTGCTGGCCCTCTTCTGCGAAAAAATGATTTCCAGAATCGGCTGTAAAAAAATCATCATAATCGGTGCTTCTTTGTCAGCAATCAGCAATCTTATTGTATTTGTTTTCCCTCTCTCATATTTCCTGCTCTTTTTCGCCCTTGTCATTGACGGAATCGGTGTCGGCCTCACAACGAACTCTATGTACCTTATGGTTTCCCAGATTGAGAATCCCCGGAACAGAAGATCAGGTTATGCGGCCTACAATGCGGCTCAAATTTCGGGAATCAACTTCGGAATGTTGTTCGGTGCCGCCCTTGCTTCAAGTATCGGCCGCCGTATGATTTTTCCTCTTGTTACGGCCATGTGGATTCTTTCGGCTGTTATTTTCGTTTTCCTCTGGAAGAGTCTTGGCTTTGCGAATCCTTCTCAAAACCAGGCTGAGGCAGCAAAAGAAGTCAGAAACACGCCTAAACGGATACTCAAGTTCCTGAGTCACCGGCGAGTCTGGTCTTTCATACTTCTTGTTCAGATTCCTTTCGCCCTTATGGGAAGTTTCGTCTACTATTACCTGCCGATTTATTCAGATGCAAGCGGTATGAGCGAGATTCTTGTCGCCGTACTGATGATGCTTTACTCTATGTTCGCAATCTATCTTGGTAACGGCCTTACTAAATTCGTCATGGAAAAGACCGGACCATTAAATCTCTATGTAGCGATTGTTCTCTGTGCGGCGGCAGTTCTGATATATGCCCTCATGGGAAATTTCTCAGGTCTTTTGATTGCGATTTTCATCCTTGGCCTTGCAAACGGTTTCGGTCGTTCCGTTCAGCAGTCAAACTTCTCAATGCTTGATGAGTGTGAGAGCTTTGGAATTCCTGATGCCATGGGAATCTTCAACTTTACGGATTTTATAGGACAGTCTTTCGGTCCTGCCGTAATGGCCCTTATTTTCCTGTCAAAACAGGTTTCTGCATCAGCCCTTGTGTTTGCAATTATGCTGGGTGCTTTTTGCATAATCCATGTTATAATAAATTCAACATCTAAAAGAACTTTTGGAGGTAACTAAGATGGGAACAATCAAACGAACTTTAAAAAAACGAGTTTTGACTGCCGTCGTATCTTTCACTTTGTTGCTTTCTGTATGTCTTGGTATTATTGGTTACAAAACATACTATTCTGGAGTTATTCAGCAGTATCAGAAATATGAGCGGGATGTTTTGAGTCTTGCCATAAATGATTTGGACTGGGATTCAATCGAAGAGTGTATAAATAAAGGTGAAGAAGATGACGCATTCGGAAAACTCAGGGAGCGTCTTGATTACATTAAGACAAATACAAATATCGACTGGCTTTACATGGTTGAGCCTCTTAATACCGAAGAAAATGACAACATGAAATATATCTGCACTGGAAACACCCCGGAAAATTATGCCGGCTACAAGGCCAGCGGAGAAGATTTCGTGCGGCTGGGAAAACTCAGCGGAAATGAATACCCGCCGGATGTCGCAGGAAACTACCTGGATTTTTTCAAGAACTCTAAGCCCGGTGAGTTCTGGTATTACCCCAACAAAACTGAATGGGGCTATGCTTACACGACATCCATCGTAGTAAGAAATTCCAGCGGAAAAGCTCTCGGTGTAATGAGCGTTGATATCTACATGCACGAAATTGAGACGGCTATGCGTGTCTATCCTACGACCGTCTTCTTTGCGACCTTAATTCTCGCCGGCCTCTTTGTCCTTCTTCTGACCCGCTGGATGAACCGCAGGGTTATCAACCCTCTCAAATCGCTGCAGGTTTCTGCCTCAGATTTCGTTGCCCGGGCCAACGGTGAGGATGTGGACAGCCTTAATTTTGATGCTCCTA
>JAFPUF010000083.1 GCA_017395545.1 Treponema sp.
CCGGAAGCAGAGCGGTGAGGGCTTTTCCGAGTACAAACGGCCGTGGATAGGAATCTGGGCTGACATGAAGAGGCGGCACAACGAGGCTTGGGGCGAAAGTCAGCGTGTCCGCATGGAAGAGCGTTTTATGTCCGTCTCTGAGTGTACATGCTGTCACGGAAAGAGATTGCGACCTGAAGCTCTGGGCGTTACGGTCGGCGGAAAAAATATAATTGAATTGTGTGCGCTCAGCGTAATCGAAAGTCTTGATTTTATCGAAAGACTTGAGCTTACCGACACCGAAAAACTGATTTCATCTCAGATTATAAAAGAAATTAAAGCCCGTCTCACATTCCTTAAGAATGTTGGTCTGGACTATCTCACTCTGGAGCGTTCGGCAGGAACATTGAGTGGTGGTGAGGCTCAGCGAATCCGTCTTGCAACCCAGATTGGCTCAGGCCTCACAGGCGTAATGTACATTCTTGACGAGCCTTCAATCGGCCTTCATCAGCGGGATAACGAGCGGCTTATTGACACGCTCACTTATCTTCGTGACCTCAAAAATACGGTTATTGTCGTTGAGCATGACGAGCAGACTTTGCGCACTGCCGACTGGCTTGTTGACATTGGTCCTGGGGCGGGCGTTCACGGCGGAAATGTAATCGCTTCCGGCACTCCTTCCCAGGTTATGGAAGTCCCGGAGAGCATTACGGGGCAGTATCTTAAAGGCACGATTTTCATGCCTATTCCAAAAGAGAGGCGTCGTGGAAACGGAAATTTCATTTCGATAAACGGTGTTCGTGAGCATAATCTTAAGAATGTCAGCGTAAAGATTCCGCTCGGCACATTTACCTGTATTACAGGCGTTTCTGGCAGCGGAAAATCCACCCTGCTCAGCGATGTCTTCTATCCTGTGGTCTCAAATACTCTTATGAAGACCGACTACAGGGCAGGCGAGCATGATTCTATCGAAGGAATTGAAAATATCGACAAGGTAATCAACATTGACCAGAGCCCGATTGGCCGCACTCCACGAAGTAACCCCGTCACTTATGTGGGTGTTTTTGATGCTATACGAGAATTGTACGCTTCTTTGCCTGATTCAAAGGCCCGGGGCTACAAAAGCGGTCGTTTCTCTTTCAATGTGAAGGGCGGCCGCTGCGAAAACTGTCAGGGTGCGGGAACAATCACAATCGAGATGAACTTCCTGCCTGATGTTTTCATTCAGTGCGATGTCTGTCACGGTCACCGCTTCAACCAGGAAACACTGGATGTGCGCTACAAGGGCAAGAATATTTCCGATGTCCTCAACATGACGATTGAGGAAGCGGCGGATTTCTTCAACGCAATTCCGCACATCTCACGAAAGCTTGAGACATTGAAGAGCGTCGGTCTTGGCTACATTCAGCTTGGCCAAAGTGCTCTCACTCTTTCGGGAGGGGAAGCTCAGCGAGTCAAACTTGCTACGGAACTTGCCAGACCATCAACCGGGAAAACGCTCTACATCCTTGACGAGCCCACAACCGGCCTGCACTTTGCGGATGTAAAAGTCCTCATGGAAGTGATTCAGCGGCTTGTTGACAAAGGCAACTCTGTCGTGATGATTGAGCACAATCTCGATGTAATCGCCCAGGCTGACTACATAATCGACCTGGGACCAGACGGCGGAAACAAGGGCGGCCAAATCGTAGACACCGGCACCCCTGAGGAAGTGGCTTCCCGCTGGCAGACGACCGGCAGCTACACGGGCAAGTTCATAGAGGACACGCTCAAACACGGACACAGGGAAGAATAACCACAGATTACACAGATTTCACAGATTATATATTTGATTTTTGAAAATCTGTCTTTTTAATACGAATATCTTTCGTATGACAAAATTTCTAATCCGTGTAATCTGTGACATCTGTGGTTTAAATATATGAAAAAAAGTTTTTTTGTGCTTGCAGTTTTGATTTCCTCTCTTTTTGCTCCGCTTTTTGCGGCTGAAGGAGAAAAATCTGTTATTTCTATTGATAAGGCACAAAAAGTTGAGAATTCTAAAGACCCCGTTTCTGGTGATGACTGCATTTTACTTACGGGAAATGTTGTTATCAGTGTTACCCGGGGCAGCACGAAGACAGTAATTTCTGCAGAACGTGTTAACTACAACAGGGCGACCGAGATGCTTTACGCTGAAGGTTCCGTTGCCCTTGAGCAGACTGGCGGAAGTGCTGGCGGTGAAAAAATCACGGCTTCAAGCCTTCTTTTCAACACTGCGACCCTTGAAGGTGTTTTTGACAACGGTCGTGCGGTTCAGACTTCGAGCGACGCAATCAATCTTCCGAGCGGTTCAACCCTTATCGTCGCTTCTGAGGTTTTCGGACGGGACTCAGGCGGAACTATCGCATTTAAGGCTGGAGAACTTACTTTCTGTGATGACGAGAATCCTCACTGGAAAATACGCGCTACCAGAATCTGGCTTCTGCCTGGTGGTGAATTTGCTTTTTTGAACGCAATTCTTTTTGTCGGACGGGTTCCGCTTTTATATCTTCCAGCCTTTTATTATCCTAAGGACGAGCTTATTTTTAATCCTGCTTTCGGCTACAGAAACCGCGAGGGATATTACATAAACACGACGACTTATCTTTACGGAAGAAAACCGGCAGATGCGAAAAGTTCCGCCGACATTAATTCTGAAACTTCTTCTTCAAGTTCAAGTACGGATGATGACGATAAAATTAACTTCTTCAGTTTTATGAATACAAGTTCTGTTAAAGAACAGAGAAGGGAAGGCCTTGTACTGCATAATCTTGATGAGGATTACAAAGGGGATACGTCAAAATATTTCAAGGTTATGGCCGATTATTACGCGAATCTGGGTACAATGGTCGGTTTTGACGGAGTTTTTGCCCCAAATTCTGTTATTACCAGCCTCACGACGAATTTTGAGATGGGATTCTCAAATACTGTTTTCAGAAATAATTCCGTCTATCTCCCTAAAAATTCAGCGGGGGAAATAATACAGGACAAGTCAAATTTTCTTGGCCAGGAAGCTCCTTTCCGTTATCAGGCAAACCTTAAATTCACAATTGCAAAGCCTTTTTCGCTTACATTCTCAATGCCGATTTATTCGGATCCGTATTTTAACTACGATTTCAATACCCGGGCGGAGACAATGGACTGGATTGACTATCTTATGAGCGGAACTAATGCCGGTTCAACTTGCGACGAGGTGACGGTCAGTGAAATTTCCTCTTTCACCTGGGGAATCAACGGCTCATATACATTTAAAATTCCGGAAACACTGAATCCATATATATCTTCCCTGTCGCTTTCGTCTTTCAGTTCATCGATCGTATTTTCTTCAAAGGCAAATGAAGAATTGACGTCTGATGAGCGTTATGCAGCTGACAGTTCGTGGAATACTTACACCCCGGAGCGAAAATTCTACTATCCCTCGCAGATTACGCCATTAAAAGTAAGTGGAAAAATTTCCGGAACTATTTTTCAGTATCCTTCAAAAACTACGACAAAAAAAACGACGGCGACGGTGAATATCAATCCTCCGGCAGAACTCGATACTTCAGAAAAAAAAGATGAAGCGGCTTCTGGTAATGATAAAGAAGACACAAAAGACACAAAAGACACAAAAGAAGTGAAATCTGAAAAAATGGAAGAAACAGAAGAAACTCTGGCTCTTGAAGAGTCTTACCTTCCGTCTTTGACTACGCCTTCTTTTTCGACAACTGCAATAAACGGTCTTTCTTACAGTCTCGGGTATTCTGTTTCTCCGGATTTTACATCTCAGTTCTCATATTCTTCTTCAGCTTTAAAAACTCCCGAAGATTTTGAATGGGATGACATGCAGTCGACCTATATCCAGACAAAGGCTCCGACAATCCTGACAAGTAAACTGGGATACCGTGACAGTTTTATCAGCCTTACGGACACTTTCACTTTCAATCCGGTTTACCAGTCGCACCCTTATTTAAAGATTACTGACACAACATCTGAAGGCGGGTACACTGAGAGTTCTGCTAAATCTGTCGAAAAGACCGACTATGCGGCACGAAAACTTGACCTTACCGACGTAAACGCCCTTACTTTGAAGCCTTTTTATTACACTGAGCATTTCTCAGAAACTTCGCTCACCTGGAACACGACTATCAAAATGATCCGCACGGAATTTGTCGGAGATGCAGATGATCCTGAGTGGGAATACAATACTCCGGATTTGACAGACGAAGACTGCTTTACGGTTCACAACCTGAATTTTGTTCTCGGGGCGAGTGAATTCGACAAAAAGGTCACTCAGCAGCTTTCATTGACGACAACGCTTCCGCCGCAGGTTGACTCTTATAAGGGGACACTCACGCTTGGTTTTCCGTACGTCTCGCTTTCGGCTGGGACTGGTATTCATGAAAAAAGTTCGACGGACGACACGTGGGTAAAAGATGATTTCGTGCAGTCTCTCACAGTCAATATGTTCAACAGTAAGCTTAAATTTTCGCAGAGTTATACTTATGACCTGGAAGACTGGGAGCACGAGTCCCTGAAATTCTCACTTTCCGGCTTCAACCTGTCGGCCGCATTCACGGCTTCGTATACAACAGGGTACACTTTTGTAACTGAAGAGATAACAACAACAACAACGGATGAAGAGACGGGCGAAGAAAAAACAACTGCTACAACAATCAGTAAAGGCTGGTCTGCAAACAGTGAAAAAAGTTTTCAGCCCTATCAGTTCTCATTGTCGTATTCAAGCGGAACAAAAACTTTTAAGTATCTCAGTGACAGAATAACATTTTCACCGTCTCTTTCAACGAGTGCGGTTTATGATTTTGTGCGTCCGACAAATACATATTTTAAGTTTATTCCTGCAATAACTTTTAAAGTCAATAATTTCCTGGATATTACATTCAGTATGGAGACAAAAAACAGTGTTGTTTATCGATATTTTTGTAGTGATGATGAGTATAACGAAAAGTATATGGGTAAAGGAGAAAGAAATTTCCTGCAGGATCTGATAGATTCTTTCCGATTTGATGATGAAGAAAAACGAAAATCCAGTGCTTTCAAACTGCAGACATTAAAAGCCTCTGTAACACATGATCTTGATGACTGGGACTTGAACTGTTCATTTTCGATAACCCCGCGGCTTCTGACGTCTTCTTCAACAGACTTTGATTCTTCCAGAAATAACGGAAAATCTTACTACGATTTCAGCCCTTATTTCTCAATCAGCGTCGCATGGCGGCCTCTCGCAAGCATGAAGACTCAGATTGTCGATGAGTATGGAGAATGGGAGTTGAATCCTTAAATCCGGTTTTTATACGAAAAATATTTTAAATGACTGGAAATTTTTGTTAAAACTCACTGTAACTGAGATTTGCTTTAGAATAAAATTTGAAAAGTTTAAATTTTCTTATTTTTGTCTTAATACATGTTTAAAATCTTTGAAAATAACCGATGATAAAATTGAAATTACTTGTGCGGAAAAATCCAAAATTAAAAAGGAGAGAGTATCGTGTTTTATGTCTGTTCAGGAAAAAACAAGAAAGAGTTTCAAAAGTTGTACCGGATGATCTGTAATGACGGGGATGATTTTCTTTTTTATGAAAGTGGACTTGAACTTATAAAAGATTTGAGTTCTGGTTATGTTTCTCCGGATTTGATTCTTCTGGAATATAAGGTTTTCAGGAATTTTGAAGACGTAATGTACAGGCTGTTAAAATCCATGGACTTGAAGATTCCTGTTGTAATGACAGGTCCGTCCTGTCAGAGCCGTCTGGCCTTGGCGAGATGTGTTTCTGAAAATGAATTTGCTCTTGATTTTCAGATTCCATGTCAGACAATAAGGAAAATCGAAAAAATCTGCACGTTCATAAGGGAAAAGTGCATTTTTGACGACCTTTCTGAGATAGTTTTAAACGAAAACACAGTTCCTTTGAAAGATTTTGAACTTCCACCGGTTGAAAATAATCTCCTGGCATTTTTTTATGAAAACCGCAGCCGCGAGCTTTCTGTCGAAGAACTGGAGAAGCAGCTTGATGTAAAAGCTGAATCTAAAATCGTCAGAAAAAACGTTGTCTATTCTTATATTTCAAGGCTGAGAAATGATTTTAATAAAAACCTGCTCTCTCAGATGAAAATCGTAAGGACTAAAAAAGGTTTTTACCAGCTTATAATTTCCAAAAAAGAAGGTGAAGACTAAGACAACTTCCTCAATAAATAGAATTTGAGTTTTTCTCTGTTTATGATATACTTCAAAATACAAAATCCGAGAGGTGAATTTATGCTGATAAAAGAAAATCGCAAAGATCATACTGTAGAGCTTGAAATTTCAGGCCGAATTGATAACTCAGCTGCTCCTGTTCTTGAGGAAGAACTTGGTAAACTTCTTTCCCGAATCATAGTCTGGACTATCGAACTTGATTTTTCTGAAGTCGAGTACATTTCCAGCGCAGGAATTCGAGTCCTTTTAAAAGCTCAGAAAAATATAACAGAAAATCATGAACTTATCATAAAAAATCCAAGCAAATTCTGTCAGCAGGTTTTTGAGGTCACAGGTTCAGATATTTTCCTGACAATCAAATATAATTAAAATTTTAAATTCTGCAGGTGAAAATCTCGTAAAATCTACTGTAAAAGCTTCCCGGAATTTGGTATACTTCATTCTATGGCTATCGATAAATATGAAATTGTAATCGGCTGTGAAATTCATACGCAGCTTTTGACTAAGACTAAGGCTTTCTGTGCCTGTGAGAATCGTTATGGCGGAATGCCGAACACACGAGTCTGCCCGGTTTGTCTGGGATTGCCGGGTGCTATGCCACGCATTTCAAAAGGATATGTGGAGCTTGGTGCTGTAGCAGGCCTTGCCCTCAACTGTAATATAGCACGCTTTACGAAATTTGACCGAAAACATTATTTTTACCCTGACTTAACAAAAGGCTATCAGATTACTCAGTACGATATTCCTTTGTGTACTGACGGATTCGTTGATTTGCCTCTCTCCCATTTTCCGAAAGACGAGCAGGCTGGCGGTGCTAAGCATCGTCCGCTCAACTTCAAGGGTGAAAACTGTATCATCGACAACAAATACCGACGTGTCCGAATCGAGCGAATTCATCTTGAGGAAGATGTTGGTAAGTCTCTTCACTTGCAGGGCGCACACTCATATATCGACTATAACCGCTCTGGCACTCCGCTCATTGAGATTGTCACAAAACCGGATATGTCCAGCCCTGAAGAGGCTGCTCTTTTCATGCAGACGGTTCAGGAAATCCTTCGTTATGTAAAGGTCACTGCAGGTAACCTCGAAGAAGGAAACATGCGTTGTGACGCAAACATCAACCTCAATGTCTGGGAAGACGGCGTTCTCTATCACACTCCGATTTCCGAAATCAAGAACTTGAACAGCTTCAAGGCAATCCGTGATGCCTGCACATACGAGGCAAAACGCCAGCTTGAGGAATTCCAGAATGACCGTCAGGAGTTCAACGCAGGCTTCAAAGTCACTATGGGCTGGGACGAGGCTAAAGGTCAGACTGTCGTTCAGCGAACAAAAAACAGCTTCGTTGACTACCGATTCACCACAGAGCCGGATATCAAGCCTTTCAGCGTGAACGAAGAGCTTGTTGGTCGTGCTGGCGGAAGAGTAGGCGAGCTCCCGGAGGCAAAACGCACACGACTCAAGAAGGACTATGGCCTTTCTGATTTCGATGTCGAGACTTTGACAACTACCCGAGAGCTTTCTCTGTGGTTTGAGGAAGCGGCTAAGGGCGCAAAAGATGTCAAGAAGGTCGCAAACTGGATTCTTGCAGAGTTGCTCGCTGTCCTCAACGAAAAAAATATTACAATCGGCGAGGTCAACATTAAGCCGGCTCATATCACCGAGCTTGTTAACGCTATTGCTGACAAAAAAATCACTTCGGCACAGGGCAAGACCGTTTTCTCCAAGATGCTCGAATCTGGCAAAATGCCTTCTGTCATCATCAGAGAAGAGGGCATGGAGAGCGTCACGGACACCGGCGCAATCGAGGCTATCGTCGATCAGGTCATCGCCGGCAATCCTAAGGCTGTCGCAGACTTCAAGGGCGGAAAGACCAATGTAGTCGGCTGGCTCATGGGACAGGTAATGAAAGCCTCAAAAGGAAAGGCGAACCCTGGCGTGGCGACAAAACTTGTTACTGAAAAATTAAGCAAATTATAAAACACAGAGGGGCTTAGATGTCAAAAAAAGCGGTTTCTTTAGTTTTAGTTTTTTGTGTTTCCGTTCTGTTTTCAACTTCTGCTTTCTCACAGAATTCTGCAGGCGTTGCAAACAGACGCACTGCTGTAAGATATCTGCAGCTTTCAAAACAGTTCGCTGCTGAAAAATTATGGGCAGAAGCGGATTCCAACGCAAAAATGGGACTTGCTTATGACGAAAAAATCGCTGACCTCTGGTATCTCAGAGCCCTCTCTCAGATGAATCTTGGCGAAAAAAAATCTAAGATTCTTCCGCTGATTGTTACGGCCCTCACTGATTCTGAATGGGTAGATTATAACAGGGACGGTGCAAGAATCCTCTACGCAGACATTCTTTCATCAACAAGACTTTTTACGCAGTCGCTTGCAGTTCTGGATTCTTCACCATTCGTTTATTCTGCCGATGCCGAATATCTTCGCTCCAGAAACTATTATTGCCTTGGCGGAGAAGAAAACCTTAAAAAAGCCCGCTCAAGGCTTGACGCTGCCCGAAGGGTTTATCCGGCTGATTCAAGATTTGCAGAACTTTTTTATTCTTACGAATACCAGATTTTCAGAAAGACCGGTAAAATTCAGGATGAAACGCAGGTCCTGGCGAATGCTTTTTCACTGATGGTACCCCTTTATAAAAAATCTTCTGATGACCTTGAAATTTATGCGGCTGTTTTCTCTTCTGACAGCGGCAAAAAAAACAGAATGCTAAAGGCTTTCAACTCAAAAGGAAAAACTGCTCCTTTATATGCACTTGAGGCCTTAAAAACTGGTCTTCTTTCTGAAGATAGTGCCCTCGATTATTTTTATAAGTTTTCCGACCAGACTATTTCTCTCTCCGTCCTGGAAGACTTTGCTTCTCTCATAAAAAACGACGAGGCAAAAAAAGAATTTTCCGAATACCTTAATTCATGGAACGGAACTCTTACGATTGATACTGACGGCGACCTTATTACGAATATTACTGCGGTTTATAAACGCGGACGTCCCGAATCTGTTTCTTACGACGAGAATCAGGATGATGAAAATGACTGGACTGCAAGCTGCGATTTTGGTGTTCCGGTCAGGCTTACGATGGCCGAAAACGCTCTCGAACTTGAATATTCTGCATGGCCTTATATTTCTTCAGCTGTATATAAAATGCAGGAAAAACATGCCGATTTAACTCTTTCCCTGATTGCAGAGACTCTTTCCTGGAGTCCTTTTTCGGTCGAAGTTAATCCGTCTCTAAAAAACAGTTTGAATTCAGACTTCTTTGTTCCGGTTTTATCAGATATAAATAAAAATCCTGTGTCGGGAGATAATTTGCTAAAGGCTGCCCTAAGTTATGAAATTCCTTCAAAAGAAAGGGAAGGGGCTGTTATTAAGGTCTCGCTCCTCAACGGAACTGCCCAGATTGCATCCTATTCAGTCGGAGAGAAGATTTATGCAATGGCCGCATTTGAAAAAGGAATACCGGTTTCGCGAAAACTTGACATTGACGGGGACGGTCTTTTCGAGACGACTGAGTATTATGGTTTTTCAGCCTCTGGAAACGAAAATTTTATTTCCGCCGGCGACGAAATGCAGATTATGACGAATCTTTTCGGCTCTCCAGCCCGGGGAACCGGTTTTTATGTTAAAAAAATCACAGTAGACCGCAACGGGGACACTGTTCCTGATTTTACTGAAGAATACCTGCCCGGAGAATTTGGTGATAAAAAGCCTGGAAAAATTGCGTCCTGGGATACGGACGGCGACGGTAACTGGGATGTTCAGTATATAAAGTATCCCTCAAGTGACAGTGAAAAAATTCTTGAAGAGGCAAAATTCCATTATCCTGTCCTTAATACGAAAAATTTCAGCGAAAAAAATAATTCTTCTGAATATATCGACGGAATAATTACAGTCTCTTCAGAAAATGAAATTCCGCTGTTTGTAAAATGTGAAGAGACTGTTTTATCTGTAAAAAACGGAAACAACAGTGATTTTTACTGGATTTCTATTCCGGGAACTCAGAAAGACGAACAAAAAATCCTCGAAAAAATTAACCAAACCGCAGAACAGGGTGTTTCTGTTATTGTGGATTGCGGGGACAAAAAAAATCCGAAACGCTATCTTGCCGTAAGGATTGAGAAAAAAATCTTCGCCCTGCAAATTGAAAACAATGAATAAAACTTTCTGCAAATTTAAAAAAATTATCTCTGTTATTTCTGTTACGCTTGCTGTTCTTGGCTGCACTTCCGTGCAGGATCCCGAAAATGTTTTTTCTGACATTGACTATACTCAGGAAGATGCCCGGCGCGAAGAACGCAAACGAATTCTCGATCTTCTTGAGAAAAATCCTGTTCAGGCTTTATGGCGGGCAAGTCTGTTAAAAGACGATGAAACGACTTCAGAGTGCGAAAAAGCAGTTTTGGGTGAGTTTAACTTAACTGTCGAAAAATCTGACAATTTCAATGCATACAGAATCGCAAAGTCCCTTACCACGCTTTCTTCTCCAGCTGTTTCTTCGCTTTCTAAAAAACTTCCGGAACTCTCTGCTTCTTTGAAAAACGTCCCTGGGCTTTCAGGTGAAAAATCTTCCGGAGCAAAAAAAGTTTCGTCTTATATCAACGGAACCGTTACAATCTGGGTTGATAAGGGAATCAAAGTTCAGAACGGTATGGGATTCGCAGACCGTGTGATTGGCTCAGGTTTTTTCATTTCAAAGGACGGATATATAGTCACGAACCATCATGTAATTTCGGATCTTGTTGACAAAAAATCAGAGGGCTTTTCCCGGCTTTTCATAAAACTTGCAGAAGACAGCGATACGAGAATTCCTGCAAAAGTCATCGGTTATGACCCTGAAATAGACCTTGCCCTTATCAAAACTGAGGTTGATGCGCCTTATGTATTCTCTCTTGGTTCAAGTGCGGATCTGGACGCAGGCGATAAAATTTATGCTATTGGTTCGCCTGTCGGACTGGAAAGAACCCTCACCAGCGGAATTGTGAGTGCGACAGACCGTAAACTTTTCACTCTTGGTTCTGTTATGCAGATTGATGCCGCAGTGAATCAGGGAAACTCGGGCGGTCCCTGCATTGATGAGAACGGTAATGTTCAGGCGATTGTCTTTGCAGGAATGCTTCAGTATGAAGGCCTGAATTTTGCAATACCTGTCGAATATTTAAAGTCACTTCTGCCATCTCTTTATGCAGGCGGAAAAATTTCTCATCCATGGATTGGGTGCTATGGCCATACAAAAAAAGAACTTGGAAAAGATGCAGGACTCGAAGTTCAGTATGTTTTTCCGGGTGCGAGTGCAAGCAGGGCAAGAATTCTTCCCGGAGATGTGATTACACAGCTTGACGGAGAAAAAATTTGCACCCTTGAAGACATGCAGAATGTACTTATGCGTCTTCCCGCTAAGTCAATCGTAAAAATCGGGTATAAGAGAGGTGAGGAAGAAGTTTTTGAGACTGAGATTTATCTTGGTGTACGGCCTGAGCAGCCCGGCTATAATATTTACAGGGGCGACATAATTGCGAAATCTTTTGTCCCGATTTTCGGAATGAAGCTTATTCCCGTCTCTACGTCAAACAGCAAAAAATATTCAATCGAAACAATTATCAAAGGCTCTGTTGCCGATGAGTCGGGCTTTTCTGAGAATGATCCTGTTGAAATCAGAAATATCCGCCTTAACGAAGATAATTCTATTCTTTATGCAGAAATTTACGCAAAAAACAGAAAAAAAGGTTATCTTGACGGTGTGATGGGGATCGCATCTCAACTTGACAGCCCTTACTATTTTTAATAAAAAAGAAAAACTCAAATAGGAAATAAAAAAAATGTTTGACACAAAAAAAATCTTGATTCTTGGCGCAGGACTCATGCAGAAACCAGCAATCCTTGCCGCAAAACATATTGGCTTAAAAGCAGTCGTAGTTGACGCAAATCAGAATGCAGTAGCCGTTCCCTTAGCTGACGAATTTTACCCTGTAGACCTCAAAGACCGTGAATCCCTTCTCGAACTAGCCAAAAAACTGAACAAAAAAGGCGAGCTGAAAGGTGTTTTCACAGCCGGAACCGATTTCTCAGCCAGCGTCTCTTATGTCGCAGAAAACCTTGGTCTTCCTTCACACAGTTTTGAAGCCGCCCTGAACGCCAGCGACAAAGTCCGGATGAGGGCCTGCTTCGAAAAAGAGGGCGTTCCGTCCCCAAAATTCAAAGAAATCGACGAAAACTTCCTGGACGATGCAAATGGTCTGTCCGCATCTGACATCGATTTCCCCAAAGTCGTAAAACCCTGCGACAACATGGGTGGTCGTGGCTGTCGTCTTGTCCGCAATCAGGAAGAATTAAACCCGGCAGTCTCAAATGCAATCAATAATTCCCGAACTCACCGTGCGATTTTCGAGGACTACATGGAGGGAGCCGAATTCTCAATTGATTCCGTAGTCTACAATGGCACCCTCACAATCACAGGCTTCGCCGACCGCCACATCTTCTATCCGCCGTATTTCATCGAGATGGGGCATTCGATGCCTTCTAAAGCCGATACAAAAATCAAAAATGAGCTAATAGCGACATTCGCACTCGGAATCAAGGCTCTCGGCCTCACATGCGGAGTCGCAAAAGCCGACATCAAATACACCAAAAACGGCCCTATGATTGGCGAAATTGCGGCCCGTCTTTCCGGCGGTTACATGAGCGGATGGACTTTCCCTTACTCAAGCGGCATGAACCTCACCGAAGAGGCAATGAAAATCGCCGTGGGGCAGGAGCCTGACTACCTTCTCTCAAACCGTGTCTCCCTTCCCTGGCAGCCTCACGAAAGCGTAAAAGGAAAGTCTCAGCCATTTGAGCTTTATGAAATCTCTTCTACACTCGTTAGCGCAGAACGGGCATGGCTTTCAATTCCGGGAAAGGTCTCAGAAATCTACGGACTTTCCGAAGTAAAGCAGATTTACGGCGTTCGTGATGTTCTCCCTCGTGTAAAGATAGGCGACAAAGTAAACTTCCCTCGGAATAATGTCGAAAAATGCGGAAATATCATAGCCGTTGGAATAAACAGCGAGCAGGCCTACAAAAGCGCAGAAGAAGCGGTCTCTTCAATCACATTGCGCCTTGAAGCTCACAATCCGGAGACCGACAAATTCCTTCGTGGCGAGTGTGAAATCGACGAAAAAGGCTTCCCGCCATCAGCTTTCACATTCGCCCCAAACAACGAAAACTCGGTCACAGTAGGCGAGGGCACAAAAATCCCCGCCGGCCGAAAGACAATCGACTTCCTTCCGGAGACATTGATTCCGCTGGCCGATTCCCTGAAAGACTGGAACCACTGCACCCTAAGAAAAACGCTCGAAAAATTCGACGAACTGTGTCCCGACCACCCGGACCTCGACGGAAAGCTCTTCTGGAGCGCAATCCTCAGGGCAGGCATTCAGGGAGCACTCTATATTGCCGACAATTTAAAAGCTGAAAACTAATGAAACGACGACTGATTTTTTTACTAATATTTTCTCTAATTTCCCGACTTTTCGCTCAGTCAGCGAACTTGAATTTAATCTCCGAGTCCGAAAAACTTGGCGCCACCGTTTACTGGGATTCTCTTAGCGGCACGGGCCTTCTTGAAAAAAACGGTCATCAGGTCTCATTCAGGGCCGGAGACGGCTTTGTCCTTCAGGACTATAAAAAACTTGCCCTCACAGACGCACCTGTCGTAAAAGACGGCGTTCTCTATGTCTCAAAAGCCTTCCTCGACAGTGCAAACAAGCTCTTTAAAACTGAGAATGCCGAAAGCAACGGCTTTAAAATCGGCGCAATCTTAATCGATCCCGGTCACGGCGGAAAAGACCCGGGTGCCATGATGACCCACAAAGTCAAGGGGAAAACTTTCACAGTCAAAGAAAAAGATGTCAACCTGGCCGTCGGAAAAATGCTTTACTCACGCCTCAAATCGGCCTATCCAGACAAAAAAATCCTTATGACCCGTAGCACCGACAAATTCCTTTCCCTTGCCGAGCGCACCGAAATTGCGAACGGAGTCAAACTGGGGGACAAGGAAGCGGTTCTCTATGTCTCAGTCCATGTCAATTCTTCCCTCGATAAAAAGGCGAGCGGTTATGAAGTCTGGTACCTCTCACCCGGTTACCGCCGCACAGTTCTCGAAAAGACCGGCGATGTCGACAAAAATCTTTTCAATGTAATGAATTCCATGATGGAAGAGGAGTACACCACCGAAAGCATCCTTATTGCAAAGTTCATCATGGACGGAATCGCAGCGCAGGTCGGCTCCCTCTCAAGCCCCCGCGGAATCAAAGCTGAGGAATGGTTTGTCGTCAAAAATTCCAACATGCCGGCAGTCCTTATCGAAGTCGGTTTCCTCTCAAACGAAAAAGAGGCTGCCCTGCTTGCCGACAATTCCTACTTGCAGAAAATGGGCCTCGGAATATATAATGGACTTGCAGCCTTTGTCACTCACTTTGAGCGTTCAAGGGGCTTCACAAATCATTAAAAATAAAAACGGGCGTTACCTGCCTGCCCCTTCGACTACGCTCAGGGAACAGGCAGGTCGGGCTACTACAGGTTCCGCTGCCGCTTCATTCCTCCGGAACGCTTCGCGCCTTCCGTATCCCTAACGCACTATAAAAATTATGAACTATAAAGAACTTCTCTCTGACAAAAAAAATCTCATAAAACTCTCAATCGCTGCTGTTTCTGTAATCATTTTACTTATACTTATTCACATTTTCTCCCATCTCGGAACGAACAGACGGGTGTTCATTTATCCGGTCTCAGGCTCTTCAAAAACGAAAAAAGAAGTCCGTTATCTGGATTCAAATCCTGTCCAGGGAAAAATCGCTTACTATGTCGATGAGCTTATTTTAGGACCGTCTTTTTACCGCGGACGACCGCTTTTTACACTCGGAACTAAGGTCGAATACTGCTTTTTGCGTGATAAAACGCTATATGTGGGGCTTTCCGAAGAGGCGGCACTGCAGGAAAGCGGAGCACGAAACATAGAAGAAAGCGCCGCACTTTTCCGGAAAAACATAAAAAAGAATTTTATAGGCATCAAAAATATAGAACTTTTTATCGACGGGAATTTTATTGATTTAGAATTAAAAGACTGAAAATTATATAAATTTTTCGTTGACAAAAAGCGTTTTATGTTAGATACTGTAAAACATACAAGGCTACATCATATTGATAAAAGGAGCTTCAAAAATGAAGAAAACATTAGTTTTATCAGCAGCATTGATGACAATCGTTGGTCTTTCATCATTTGCAGAAGAAAGAACCCTCATTGACTTTTCAACGCTCAAGGCAGATGTCGCTGTTTATCCACCAAAACAGGAAGGACAGGAGAGCAGCGATCAGGAAAAACCAAATCAGAACAGCCGTACATTGATGGACTACCGCAAAGCTGCAGGTGCATCTGTCAGTTCTGATCAGAAAGAACTTATGAGATCATCACTCGCACTCGGTGAGTGGGAAGTCGTTCTCAACAGTTCAGCACGCACAGTCAGCAGCCTGGCTCAGTCTCAGGTTAAAGAAGCACCATCAAAATCATTCGACACTGTCATGGGTGTACGAGTTGTTTTCCCAACTGGTGCATATAACGCAAACGCAAAAATCGTTCCTCCATTCTCAATCCCAGCTTATGAGCCATATGGCGAGCTCGACGAGAACGGTGTCCGACAGCCTAAAAAAGAAGGTGAGGGCGAGGCTTCTGGTCCAAAATGGCAGTTTGAATCTGACAATCCTTCAGACAAAGCATCTCCAGCATTCGGTCTTGTTAAAAATGTCGGAACAATCAAAAAAGTTGCTGTTACAACAATGGGTATGAACTTCCCGCATGCACTTTATGTTCTTCTTTCAGACAACGACAATGTTACACGCCGATACTTCATGGGTTACCTTGGATTCGACGGATGGAAAACACTCGAATGGAACAACCCTGAATATATTTCAGAAGTTCGCACTCGCGAAATCCGTGTATTCCCAATCTATCCACGTGGAGAACCATTCGTAAAATTCGAAGGTTTCCAGATCGCTCGTGATGCAGCTCACATTGGTGATGATTTCATCGGTTACTTCAAAGATGTAAAAATCATCTACGACAAAGCTAACCTTGAAACAGAGCGCGACATTGCAGATGAAGACGTTTGGGGAATCATCGGACGCAAAGAGAATGCTCGCCAGGCTGGTGAAATGGCACGCTTCGGTAACAAACAGGTTAACCGATACATTGAGCGCCAGAAGATGGCTGTAGAGGAGGACTTCACTCCAACTGTTACTGACAGCAATTCTGCAGCACAGTCTAACGGTGGCCAGGCAGCTAACGCAAAATAATTAACCAGATACTAATTTTTCTGGAAAACCGCTTGCTTTGCAGGCGGTTTTTTTTATGCTTGCTTTTATTTTATTCTGTGTTAAAATTCAGTCATGGAAAATTTTGTGAATTCACTTCCCAGTAAGAATAATATCAAGGCAACTTATGAATCATATAAACCTGTTTTGTCAGAAATAATGACAAAAATTGAGG
>JAFPUF010000084.1 GCA_017395545.1 Treponema sp.
CGCTGACTTCATCGGTGAGGCAAACTTCCTCGATGCAAAGATTGATGAGACCAATGGCGAGACAGCAAAAATCACCGTGGCAGGAACACAGATTGAAGTTCTCAACTACGCCGGAATTGCTGCCGGTTCGGAAGCATCTCTTGTTCTCCGCCCAGAAAATGTCACACTTTCCGACACAGGAATCCTGAACGGCACGGTAACATTCAGTACATTCATGGGAAGCTATCAGTACTATCAGGTAGATGTCGGCGGAAAGAATGTCAACATCACCGACTACAACCCGCTCGGCCGAAAAGTCTACGAGGCAGGCGAAAAAGCCTCACTCAACTTCGACACAAAGGGAGTTTACATCCTTTAAGTTGAAAGTGGAAAACTGAAAACGGAAAGATGGGAACTGGACTTTTGTGAACATTTTTCGGGAAACGGGAGATGTTTGCGGAGTCCAGTTTTTTATACCTTTTTGAATACGCAAAATCCTGAAAATTCTCCGCTGAAAGTGCCGGAGATTGTGTCTTCATTTAAAATCCCAGAAAAGGAAGTTCCAACAAGGATTCTGTGAGTTTTGGTTCTTGTGCAAACACTAATTTGAGAGCATGTCTCGTTATAAGATGTCTGAGTTTCTTTTGGGAGCGGATGCAAATCATAATCTGAAATAGTAAGACTTATTTCTTCTCCATCAAGAGTTTCCATGTAGTTTTCTGTCGCATAGCTACCATCAGAAAATAGAGTTTTTATACTTGCCCGCACATTGCTACCGCTGATATTCTGAATTTCAAGATACATCGTTTTTTTACAGTCTTCATTAATCACAAAAGGCATCAAAACAGGCAGTGCACCTTCCGCAGACACAGCTGTCCGCATCGCAAAAATTCTAAATGTTTCAGTGGAGTACCTTGTGACATGTCTTCCGCAGAACGCCCAAGAACCACAAAATGCCGCCACCGCATCTTTCCAAAAATATCGTTCCTTTGTAAACACGATGGAGCATCTTGATGAGAACACTAGGCAGGCGATTATCGAACTGGCGGAGAAGTTGAAAAAGTAAGTTTTACCCACGACTGTTTCGTCAAAAACTCAGAGAAAATAGAAAATTTTGAAATTATTGCAGTTCTTGGAGCAGAGGGCTAATCGGCCTCAATTATCCAATCATCAAGCCGTTGCTCTGTGCTTGAGTAGTTCACGGCGACTTTAACAATCTTTCTGCCGTCGTTCTTGTAGGCAATCGGATAGTCCTTGCCGTTGATTTGCTCCATCGCTTCTTTTGCAGTTTTGTCAATCTTGAATTCGAAGATGTAAATCGTGTCCTTTTCCCAGACTACGGCATCGCTACGCCCCTTGCCATTCTGGACTTCGCACAAGACGAATTCGCCCATCAGTTTGAAGATTAGCCATACGAAGGTCTGGCATTTAAGCTCGTATTGCTTTTGGTTCGATTGTTTTGGAGCTGCGGCAAAGATATTGTTGATTCGCTCCATGAACTCTTCGACTTTTCCGGTTCTGATTTCTCTTACGAAATTCAAGATTTCGATGTTGTCGGATTTTTCTTCGTAACCTGCATAGAGAGGAACAAGATTCTCATAAAGTCCGTATTTGACCTCTTTGTTCGGAAGTCCGAGTATGAAGCTGTCAAATTCTTTGTCATATCTTTTTATTGTGATGTAGCCTGTCTGATAAAGCATCGGCAGGGCATTTTTTGAGTCAAGTCTGTAGTTTTCGATTGTTCTGCGGCCGACCTCAATCTCACTTTCCAGCGATGTATAGTCAAAATTAATGTTCCG
>JAFPUF010000085.1 GCA_017395545.1 Treponema sp.
ACGACCCCTGCTGGGCTTGAACCAGCGACACACGGATTAACAGTCCGTTGCTCTACCGACTGAGCTAAGGGATCATCTGTTGTTCTCGCGAACGATGATTTATATTAATCTATAGCAAAAAAAATGTCAATAGAAAAAGTATTTAAATTTTACTTTTTTTTATTTTTTTTCACAGTTTTTTAGATTTTCTGTTTAAAAAAGTGCCGGCATACTTTCTGTATTTGAATTTGGTTCAATACCCAGGTGCTGGTAGGCCTTCTGCGTGACAATTCTTCCACGAGGAGTGCGCTGAATGAGACCGCACTGAATCAGATAAGGCTCATAGTAGTCTTCAAGCGTATCCTGAGCCTCGCCGATTGAGATTGCGAGAGTCTCCGCTCCGACCGGCCCCCCGCCGAAGTTTTTGATTATGCTCATTAAGATTTCACGGTCGTAATGCTCCAAGCCAAGGGAATCTATCTGAAGTTTTTTTAAGCCATCTTCGGTGATTTTGAGCGTGATTCTTCCGTCACCATAGAACTGAGCAAAATCCCTCATCCGGCGAAGGACCCGGTTTGCAACACGAGGAGTGCCACGACTGCTCCGTGCCATCAAAAGAGCCGCATCGTCATCAATCTTACAGTTAAGAATTGCAGCGCTTCGTTTTATGATTGAAGCAAGTTCTTCATGGGTGTAAAAATTGAATCTCTGGATGATTCCGAATCTTGTCTGGAGCGGTTTTGAGACCATTCCAGCCTTTGTAGTCGCACCTACAAGAGTGAATTTTGGAATAGGGATTCGAACAGTGCGTGCAGCCGCCCCCTGACCTATTACCCAGTCAAGCTCAAAGTCTTCCATTGCGATGTACAGCATTTCCTCGATTGCAGGTTTGAGTCGGTGAATCTCGTCGATAAAAAAGACAGTTCCCGGAGAAATAGTTGAGAGAATGCCAGCAAGGTCTTTTGGCTTATCGAGGGCTGGAGCCGATGTGACTTTAAAATCCGCACCAAGCTCGTGAGCCGTAATTTCGGCAAGGGTAGTTTTTCCCAGGCCCGGAGGACCAATCAAAAAAAGATGGTCGAGCGGTTCCCGCCGTTCCCGAGCCGCCTGAATAAAGACCGAAAGATTTTCTTTTATCTCTTTTTGACCCAAAAATTCATCGAGAAGTTTAGGACGCAAAGAGCCGTCAGAATTATCATCATCACTAGGAACATCCGCCCGCACGATACCAGAAGATTTCAAGTTTTCAGCCCTAACGATATTAAGGCTTCCCTGAGCCTGCTCAGAAATTTGAGAAAATTCATTTATGTCAGAATCAAATTCGTTTTTCATAGTTTTATAATTCAACCACAGATTACACAGATGTCACAGATTTACCTACTGTGCCAAAGCGATAATCGCCTTTCTGAACAAAATTTCTTCTTTTGCGTCACGAGTTTTATCTTTAAAAGGAACTTCACCCGCTGCAGGAATCTCTTTATTGAGCTCTTCAACAAGTTTAGAAATACACTCTTCGACCATACGCTTTTCATACCCCATATTTGCGAGGGCTGAGACAACATCTGAAAACTCTCCGCTTCGATTAACGACAACCTTAACGCCAGGTAAATCTTCTTCGAGCGTGAGTTTTCCTTTTAGCGTAAGCAGCATTTTTTGAGCCGTCTTCTTTCCAAGCCCAGGGATTTTTTCAAGGGCGGCCAAGTCCCCGTTTTCAAGACTCGAAATCAGCTGGTCACGCTGAATATTGCTCATAATCCTGATTGCAGATTTAGGGCCGACTCCCTCAACCTTGTTCAAATCGAAGAACAAATCACGGTCTTTGGTCGAAGCAAAACCGAACAGGTTCATCGCACTGTCGGTGTGCTGCATCCATGTGAAGACCCGAGCCTTCTCACCCAGTTTCGGCAAATCGTCCAGAGTTGTGTCCGGAACGATTATGTCCCACTCAATTCCGTTCGTATCGAGAAAAAGTTTCTGCGGAAATTTTCCAGTGATTGTACCTGAAAGAGAATTGAACATCTTATTCTTCTTTCTCCTTCAAGACTGCAAGGAATGCGCTCTGAGGCAACTCAACATTACCAATCATCTTCATGCGCTTCTTTCCTTCCTTCTGCTTTTCGAGAAGCTTTCGTTTTCGGGTGACATCACCGCCGTAACATTTTGCAAGGACATCTTTTCGAACCGGATTTACGGTCTCTCGAGCGATAATCTGGCTTCCGATTGCGCCCTGAATTGCAATTTTGAACTGCTGGCGAGAGATTTCGCCCTTAAGTCGCTCACAAACCTTTCTTGCACGCACAGCGGCCTCCGGTTTATAGGCAAGCTGACTCAATGCGTCAACAGGCTTTCCGTTAAGAAGAATATCGACCTTTACAAGCTCCGTCTGCTGGTAGTCGGTAAGTTCGTAATCGAATGAGGCATAACCACGGCTATAGCTCTTTAGTTTGTCGTAGAAATCAAAGAGAACTTCGGCAAGCGGCATCTCATAGGTAAGCTCGACACGCTTTTCATCGAGATAAACCATATTTTTCTGAACGCCACGCTTTTCAGTACAGAGATTCATTATCGCTCCGATATAATCCGTTGGCGTGATGATAGAAGCCTGAATATACGGTTCCCACGACTCCTGAATTTTTGTCTCCGGGAATTCCGTAGGATTATCGATAATCTGTTCAGTTCCGTTCGTGAGTTTTATTTTGTACTGAACGCTCGGAGCGGTGAAAATAACCGCCTGATCATAATCCCGCTCAAGTCGTTCCTGAATAATCTCGAGGTGTAAAAGCCCCAAAAATCCGCATCGGAATCCGTTTCCCAGTGCGAGTGAATTGTCCTTTTCGTAAATCAGAGAGGCATCATTGAGCTTGAGTTTTTCCATGCTCTCCTTAAGCTCTTCGTAATCGTTTGAGTCAATAGGATAAATCGAAGAGAAGACAACAGGTTTTACATCCTTAAAGCCACCAAGTGGCTCAGAAGCAGGGTCTGCCGCCAGAGTAACGGTATCACCTACACGGACATCGCTTACGGTTTTTACGCCCGCAATGATGTATCCCACATCACCAGCTTCAAGGTACGGAGTCTCCTCGTAATTGATTTTGAAGATTCCAATCTGATCAACCTTGTAATCAGTGTTGTTCGACATAAAGCGGATAACATCGCCTTTTTTGATTCTTCCTTCTTTTACACGGATATGGATGATAACACCACGGTACTCGTCATAATGGCAGTCAAAAATCAAAGCCTGAGCCTTACCGTTTGGGTCTCCTGTAGGGGCTGGGAATTTTGTGACAATCGCTTCCATTAAATCGTCAACGCCCTCACCAGTCTTTGCGCTCACAGGAACCGCATCTGCACTATCCAGGCCCAAATCGTGATCAATCTGCTTTTTAACGCCAGGAAGGTCAGCTGAGGGAAGGTCAATTTTGTTTATGACAGGAACAATCGTCAAATCCTGCTCCATCGCCATATAGAGGTTCGAGACGGTCTGGCTCTCAACACCCTGAGATGCGTCAATCAAAAGAAGCGCACCATCACAAGAAGCGATGGCACGGCTTACCTCATAAGAAAAATCGACATGTCCCGGTGTGTCAACGAAATTAAGCTCGTAATCATTTCCGTCTTTGGCATGATAAGGAATCGTTACAGCCTGACTTTTTATCGTGATTCCCCGTTCCCGCTCAATATCCATATTGTCAAGAATCTGGTTCATCATCTGGCGGTCGTCGATAATTTTTGCCTTTTGAATGAGTCTGTCCGCAAGTGTTGATTTTCCGTGGTCAATATGCGCAACGATACAAAAATTGCGCTTAAATTTCATCTCTGTCATAGAGATTGATTTTACACGAAAAACTATATTGCGACTAGCATAAGTAAAAAAAATAAAGTCCAATATTATCGAATAAATTGTTCCAGCCCAAGCGAAACACACGCTCCCGCGAAGCGATAAAGCGACCTGTCGAATAAAACGACAATAAGAACTCAAAAAAAAAGGCTTCGCATTGCGAAGCCTTTTCTAATCAGATTAGCTTAAATTAGCAGTTCTCTGAGAAGTACTTAATAGTTCTAACCATCTGGCTAGTGTAGCTATTTTCATTGTCGTACCAAGAAACAACCTGAACCTCGAAGAGACCGTCAGCAATCTTTGTTACCATTGTCTGAGTAGCATCGAAGAGTGAGCCGAAGCGCATTCCGATAACGTCAGAAGAAACGATTTCGTCCTCGTTGTATCCGAATGTCTCTGGGTCAGATGCTTTTTTCATAGCAGCGTTGATAGCTTCTTTTGTAACATCGTTGCCTTTAACAACTGCTGTGAGGATTGTTGTAGATCCTGTTGGAACTGGAACGCGCTGTGCAGAACCGATGAGTTTTCC
>JAFPUF010000086.1 GCA_017395545.1 Treponema sp.
CCGAATAAATCAGAGAAATTATCGGAATCTTTTGGAAATGACGCGCAGCCGGATGTTCCCGTAACGAATGCCGCTCCGTTTTCAAAGAAAATTTCTTTTCTCAATGTGTTTGATTTGCCATAAAGATTTTCAAAAAAAGCGGTTTTCTCGCTTGTGGTGATGTTTTTTAAATCTATCAAAAGAAGCTCGTCCCCGCCGAATCTTCCCGCAAGGGCAAAGCCGTCTGTGAATTCTGCAAGGCTCTTGGAAACGGACGCAAGAACCTTGTCTCCGGCTTTGTGACCGTATGTGTCGTTGATGTACTTGAAATTGTCCAGATCGATTATTGAAAAGGTAAAAGGTTTTTTTTCCGCGATAAGAGAACGGACAAACTTCATGGAATATGCGCGGTTTAAGATTCCTGTGAGCGGGTCAAGGATTTCCTCAAGGCTTATCTCGTCGATTATCTTGTCGAAGAAAGAGTATTTTCGAAGCTTGTCGATGGTGTAAAGGACTTGTGAGCCGTCGTTTTTCTCTTTGCGGCGGATTACATCGGTAATGTCAACGAAGCTGCCTACGAGTCCGACGATTTCGTCGCCGTTATAAAGCGGCCGCTTTGAGGCGATAATGTCCCTCTCTTCGCCACGGATGATGCATTTCCCCTGTACTTTGTAAGTGCTTTTACCGGCTAAAACCCGCAGTTCGTCTTGCTTAAAAGGCTCCGGATCAGAATGCCAGCCCATTTCCTCATCATTTTTGCCAAGGAGCACATCTTCGGATTTGAATCCATAGAAATCCAAAAAGGCCTGATTTACGCCAAGGAATCGCCTGTTTTTGTCCTTCCAGAAAACACAGTCTTGTGAAGTATTTATGATGCTGTCAAATAAGTCTACTGTCATTTCCATAGCTGCCGAATCCTAAAATTATTATAAAATATATAGATATAATCGGCAAGAAATATGGGGACATTTATGGCAGGAAAATGGGATTTTACGCTTTTCTGTAAAAGTCGGACTTTTTGATATTGAAAATGAAACTGAAATCCCAGAATTCAAAATAGAAAAACTTTTGCTTTCAGGAAGTACGGCGGCTTACACAAAACTGATTGTTCCTTCAGGCTCTTATGTAGTCAGATTCTTTATGTATGCTGACGAAAATGCCTTTAAAGGCTGCACAAATCTTTCAGAAGTCATTCTTCCGGTTTCGGTTACAACGATTGGGGCTGGAGCATTTAACGGCTGTAACAGTTTGACAAGCCTCAGAAAAGTAACCGTGTTTGACGGAAATGTCAGTTATGGTTCATTTGACGCATGTAAGAATCTTACATCGATTATCCTTCCAGAGACTAAGGCAACACTAAAATTCGAATAACCCAATTCCCCCGGTCAGTGAAACTGCTTACTGACCGTTTTTTATTACGAACGCCTCAAACACACTCCCAGACATGTGGCTGACTACTTCCAATCTTCTCTTTATTGCTCTAGAATGAGTGTAAGGAGAAAATTATGATTTACGATTCTATTTCTTTCTATGCATAAACAGGATGAATTTTATGACTAAAGACGAACTTGTTTTTCTTATCAATACAAAAAAAGAATTTGAATTCACTTACAACGGGAAAAATTACAACCTCACTTACGACCGTGACGACCGCGGAAACGATCTGATTGTCTTTGGTGAGCGTTTTATGGGCAAAAAATATGCTTCATTCGGGGAATTTATGAATGAAGCGAGGGTAGAGAATCACTTTTTCCGCGAGATGCTGGACATTCTGTAATGATAAGCTTTTAGTTGTCAGAACTTGGAAAGCCCGGCATTTTAGCTTCTATTTTTTCAAAACGTCCACTGTGTGCGAGCTTGCTCCGAGTAAATCCGGCCGCTCTGCAACCGACAGCTGATATTCAATGAAGTGCGAAAAACTTTCTTCGTCGAGGGCGTTCAGTTCACGCCGCATGTAATCTGCCGCTCCGTCCGGGGCGAAAATTTTTACGCGCTTAAGACCTGCTTTTTCGTTGAGGCGGTTCATGTCTTCGATTCTGGTATAGCTGTACAAATCGTCGTTGATATTCGTAATCGTGTGAAAATCCGCCGACAAAGTGCCTTTTTTCAGAACCTCATTTATTTTTCCTTCGCGGAAACAGTAGCTTAAAACTGCGTATTCGTTCATCAGGTAGGCAACAAGAATAAATCCGTCTTTTTTTGTGACGCGCTTTGCTTCGTTCAACGCCTGAATACGGTCTTCGTCTGAGTGAAGGTGATACATCGGGCCAAAAAGAAGCGTGATGTCGAAAGTTTCGTCCGGGAGAAAGCTCAGATTTCTTGCATCTCCCTGCCATGACTTAACGTTCTCGTGCTTTGAGCGTAAAATTTCAAGGTTGTGAGCCACAAGTTCTACAGCTGTAACGTCAAAACCTTCGCGGGCAAGCGCAACGGAATAGCGCCCTGTTCCAGCCCCGACATCAAGAATTTTGATTTCAGAATTATCACGATTTGTTTGCTGAGTGGAGTCGAAACAAGATTCAGTCCGTACGATTTCTGCAAAATCGTGGATATACTTCATCGAGACGGTGAATTCTACAATTCCGTGCCGGGTGGTGAGCCTGTGGTCTTCCTTGAATTTGTTGTAATACTTTTCGAGAGGTGTCATTTTCCAAGGGCAATTGAGCGGTCGTTGGCGGCAGTTACTGCCTCAATTACGGCGTTTCTGAAATTGTTTTTTTCGAGGGCCGCAACTCCTTCGATTGTCGTTCCTGCAGGCGAGCAGACCATGTCTTTGAGGACGGCAGGGTGTGTTTCGCTTTTTAAAACCATTCCTGCAGAGCCATAGACAGTTTGTGCTGCATATGTGTACGCCTGGCTTCGTGGCATTCCGCATCTTACGGCTGCATCTGCAAGCGCTTCGATGAACATAAAGACAAAAGCTGGTCCTGAACCGCTTACGGCAGTGACGCAGTCCATAAGTTTTTCCGGTACGACTTCAACTTTGCCGGCAGAACCCAGAATCTCTTTAACTTCGTTGAATTCTTCGTCAGAAACGGAATCGCTTTTCGTGAGGGCTGTCATCGCTTCTCCAATCTGGGCGCAGACATTCGGCATCATCCTGACGAACCGTGCTTTCGGCGCAAAATTCTGTAATTTTTCGAGTTTTACGCCCGCTGCCATTGAAATCAACACTGAGTCAGAAGATATTTCATTTTTAATTTCTGAAAAAACGTCTCCCAGAAACTGCGGTTTTACGGCAAGAAAGATGTATTTTGATTTCAGGACTTCTTTATTTGTCGGGACGAAAGTGCATCCGTTTTCTGAGGCAAACTTTTTTCCCATTTCGGTATTTTTGTCAGTCACTTTGATTTGTGACACATCGAATTTTTTGCAGACAGCGCGCATAATAGCTCCGCCCATCGCTCCGGTTCCAATACAAGAAATTGTCATATAATTCTCCAGGATTCTAAAAAAAATAAAGTTGATTTTTAGAATTTCAGTCTACTTTATCACATATCACTTTTTTTGAAAATAAAGAGTTTTTCGTTTGAATAGAACGCTGCTTTTCGATAAAATATCTGCACTATGGAATTTACACAGGAATCAATCGACGCTCTCGTTGTGAACGAAGTCGAAATCATGAAAAAAATCGCTGCCGAGCTTAATATCCGTGTTTCTCAGGTCAGCGCAGTTATCTCTCTGGTGAATGAAGGCTGTACAATCCCTTTCATTTCTCGTTACCGCAAAGAAAAGCATGACAACTTGAACGAAGTCCAGGTCACAGACTGCGACCATTTGTTCAAATCATATAAAAATCTTGAAGAACGCCGCCTCGAAATCGTAAGGGGCATTTTTGGTCAGGGAAAACTCACAGAAAGCCTTTATAATGCCGCAATGAATGCAAAAACACTCACAGAGCTTGAGGATTTGTGGGCACCATTCAAGAAGAAGAAGAAGACCCGCGGCATGGTTGCAGCCGAAAAGGGCCTGGAGCCATTGGCAGATTTCATTGTCGCAGAGAACGACGACGCTGCAGTTGAAGCCGAAGCCGAAAAATACATCAAAACAGACAACGAAGACCCGGCACTCAATGTTGAGAGCGCAAAAGACGCAATCGCCGG
>JAFPUF010000014.1 GCA_017395545.1 Treponema sp.
AATCCAGCGAAAAATGGCAAATAAACCAGAAAGTCTCGATTAAAAAAAAACTTAACCTTCACTAAAAAAATCCGATGATAAAAGAGAAGTCATCTAAAATGTGGAGGTTTCCATGAACATCCTTTCAATTTCTCAAGTAAAGACTCAAACGGCACAAAGTGATTTATCTCAAATTGCTCCGGCTCAGACTCAGGAGAGAGAAAAATCGTCGTTTGTTGATTTTTTGCGCAGTGCACAGCTTGATTCTCGTGATGTGAAAAATACGGAAAATGAAAAATCTGCGGAGAAAATAAGCGAGCGTGATGCAGAAAAAGTCGCAAAAGATGAGAATGGTGAAAAAACTCAGCCAGAAGAAAAACTCGCAGACAAGAGAAATCCAGAAAAAGAAAAATCTGAAAAAATTGCAAAAAAATCTTCTTCAGAAAATGAGAAAGCCGAAGTTGCGGAAGAAAACTCAGCGGATAAGGGGGGTCCTGAAGAAAATTTTATTGTCGTTAGATTGAATCAGATTCAAAATGAGAAAAAACTCAGCGGAATTGATGAAAAATCAGAAAAAGTCGCTGGTTTAGACTCTGAAAATCTAAAAGATTCTAAAATCGATGATAAAACTCTTGCATGGCTTTTGTCTTCTTCAAAAATTGATGAAAGCGAGGAGATTTCCAACGAGGATTTTTCTGCTCTCATTGATGCGGCTGCGGAATTTATTCCGGGAAGCGAGTCTGAAGAAGAAAAGCTTGAGAGCGCGCAGAATCTTGCCGTTTCTGATCCACGGCTTTTCCTTGACGCACTTTCGGAGAATGCCGACCAAATCCAAAGGGGGGCGGTAAAAAGTGAGCTGGCTTTAGATTCTGACAAAAAAATTGCCTCAAATAAAGATTCAAACGAAAAGAAAAGCGGAGCCAAACTCTCTGTCCATGATTTAAGAACTCACCGTCTTTTTGAAGATAATTCTGCAAAGGTAGATTCATCAAAAATCGTCCAGAAAGCGGCAGAGAAAAAAGAAATCACTCTCTCAATGCAACAGCAGAACGAAAATAATGTTCAGATGACTATGGAACTTGCCGCAAAAGCCCAGGAGAATATCACTTCTTCTTCGTCACAGGCGGCTGGAGCGGCGGGCTCTGATTTCCAGGCCATGCTTTCAAATGCGGTTCAGGAAAATGCTCCGGATTTCGTAAAAGCCGGAAATATAGTTCTTAAAGACAGCAATCAGGGAACAATCAATTTGATTTTGCGTCCAGAAGGTCTGGGAAATGTAAAAATCTCCCTCAACCTTGACGATAAAAATCTTTCTGCTCAGATTACCGTACAGACAAAAGAAGCAATGGACGCTTTCCGGGAGAGCATTTCCTCGCTCAAACAGGCCTTCACCGAGAGCGGATTTGAGACTGGCAACTTTGACCTGAATTTCTCACACAATCAGAATCAGCAGGGCTTCGCCCAGTCTGGCGAGCAGGGGCAGAATCAGCAGAATCCTGGAATTCTCGCTCATAAGAGTTACGGCGAATTCGTCACGGCAGACGCTCTTGCCTCTGGCGAGATGACGGAATCTTCTTCAGAAGGAAGCTATGCCATAAATATCGTGGCATAATTGGCTAAAGTCAGTAAATCTGATGCCGATATTTGATATGTAGCGACACCGCTACATGTGGGGTAAAAAAATGGAAATGACTGCAACGAACATCAACACAACGATGAGCGCACAGGAAAAGTTCAAGGTTGACAATGTAGTAAACGGCTACAACAAAAAACTTGACTTTGAACTCCGAGAAGGCAGAATCGCAAGCCGAGAATTGGGCAAAGACGACTTTTTGAAGCTCTTGATGGCTCAGATGACAAATCAGGATCCGACAAGTCCGATGGAAAACACTGAATTCATCGCCCAAATGGCGCAGTTCACATCTCTTGAGCAGATGACGAACATGAGCAACAACTTCGAGAAAATGGCCGCGATGATTAATTCAAGCGAAGCTCAGAGTATGCTTGGTCGCACTGTCCAGATTGACTTGGGCGCAGATCAGAGCACGACTGGTGTCGTTGAGGCTGCCACACGAGGTAACACCCCACAGGTACAAGTGAACGGTATGTTCTACGATATGAATAAAATCAAGGCTGTATACGGCTTCTAATAAAAAAAGAGGGTAGCGATATGATGAGATCACTTTATTCTGGCGTTTCTGGCTTGCAGAATCATCAGACACGAATGGATGTAATCGGCAACAACATTGCCAACGTAAACACAACAGGTTTCAAACGGGGCCGTGTTAATTTTCAGGACATGATCAGCCAGCAGCTTGCAGGCGCTTCAAAACCGACTGAGGAAAAAGGCGGCGTCAACCCGAAAGAAGTCGGCCTCGGCATGACAGTCGCCGCAATCGACACTGTTTTCACACAGGGAAACTTGCAGTCAACAGGCATCTCAACTGATGTCGCAATTCAGGGTAACGGTTTCTTCATCGAGAAAAACGGCGAGAAATCATATTACACTCGTGCGGGTGCTTTCTCTCTTGACCAGAACGGAACTCTCGTAAATCCTGCAAACGGAATGCGGGTTCAGGGTTGGATGGCCCGCGAATTGAACGGAGAAATGGTCGTTCAGACTGCTGCTACCCCTACAGACTTGGTAATTCCTGTTGGTTCAAAAGATCCTGCAAAAGCAACACAGAACATCAACTTTGCTTGTAACTTGAACAAAAATACGCCGGAAATTCCTGAGAATCCAACCGAAGCAGATGTGGCAAAAGGAACTTGGAACACAGAATTCAAAATCTATGATTCATTTGGTAACGAACATCTTTTGAATGTAAACTTCACAAGAGTTCCTGGAAATCCAAATCAGTGGACAGCTACAGTTCAGATTGACCCTGATAACGCTGAATTCACACAGACACGAGTCGGCTTGGGAACAACTGACGGAGTTGAGAACACCTTCACTGTCTCTTTCGACAACAACGGAACTCTTGCCGCAGTCACTGACTCAGCAGGAAACAACTCAAATCCTGACGGAGAAATCATCCTTCAGGCTTCATACACTGTCCCGGATTCAAACCCTGACGCTGACGGAAACCCATACCGACAGACAATGAACATTAACCTTGGAACAATCGGAAGCATGATTAACACAGTAACCCAGAGCGCATCTGCTTCTTCAACAAAAGCCTTCTATCAGGACGGCTACACATTGGGCTATCTTGAGAACTTCAAGATTGACTCAACAGGTTCAATCACTGGTGTTTATTCAAACGGCACAAACCGCACAATCGGTCAGCTGGCAATGGCAACATTCGCCAACCAGAACGGTCTTGAAAAAGCCGGCGACAACACTTATGTCAA
>JAFPUF010000087.1 GCA_017395545.1 Treponema sp.
ACATGGATAGCCATCTGGTCACCGTCGAAGTCGGCGTTGAAAGCCTTACAAGCGAGAGGGTGAAGTTTGAGAGCTTTTCCCTCAACAAGAACAGGCTCGAATGCCTGAATACCCAAGCGGTGCAAAGTAGGAGCTCGGTTGAGCATAACAGGGTGCTCACGGACTACTTCGTCAAGAATTGCGTAAACTTCCGGAGCTTCCTGCTCAACAAGAAGTTTTGCCTTTTTGATGTTGAAAACGACATCTTTATCGACAAGCTTTTTCATGATGAAAGGCTTGAAGAGTTCGAGAGCCATTTTTGTAGGAAGACCACACTGCCAGAGTTTGAGCTCCGGACCAACGACGATTACGGAACGTCCTGAGTAGTCAACTCGTTTACCAAGGAGGTTCTGTCGGAATCGTCCGGCCTTACCTTTAAGCATATCAGAAATAGACTTGAGAGGTCTGTTTGAAGCACCTTTTACGACTCTCTTTCGTTTTGAGTTATCGAAGAGAGCGTCAACTGCTTCCTGAAGCATTCGTTTTTCGTTACGGATGATGATATCAGGAGCAGAAAGCGACATAAGTCTTCTGAGTCGGTTGTTTCGGTTGATGACACGGCGATACAAATCGTTCAAGTCAGAAGTTGCGAAACGTCCACCGTCGAGCTGAACCATAGGACGAAGATCTGGCGGAATAACCGGGATTACGTCGAGAATCATCCATGAAGCTTTGTTTCCTGAAGAACGGAAATCTTCGACAATCTGAATGCGTTTGAGAAGACGTTTGTCTGTAACGCCCTTGTCTGCCTTTCCGTTTTTCTTGCCGGCTTTTTTCTGACCGTCATCAATCATTTTCTGATGAAGTTCATTGTAGAGTTCATCAAGATTGAGGTTTTCGAGAAGAGTTTTGATAGCCTCAGCGCCCATTCCAGCCTGGAAAGACTGTCCGTGGCGTTCTTCAGCTTCCATGTATTCGTCTTCTGAAAGGAGCTGGTATTTTTTAAGGTCAGTGTCGCCCGGCTCAATTACGATATATTTTTCGTAATAGAGAACTGAGCGAAGGTCTGCAACTTTAAGATTAAGAAGAAGACCCATTCGGCTTGGAACTGAGCGGTAATACCAGATGTGGCTTACCGGAGCTGCAAGCTCAATGTGACCAGTTCGCTCACGGCGTACCTTGAAGTGTGTTACCTCAACGCCACAGCGGTCACAGATTACGCCCTTGTATCGGATTGACTTGAATTTACCGCAGTAGCATTCCCATTCCTTTGTGGTACCGAAAATGCGCTCACAGAAAAGACCGTCTTTCTCCGGACGAAGAGTACGATAGTTGATTGTCTCAGGCTTCTTTACTTCGCCGTAAGACAAAGCCCGGATACTGTCCGGTGAAGCCAGTTTGATTTTAATTGAATCGAAATCCTGAATATCACGCATTTTCATTCTCCTTGTCGAAACCAGAACTTGCTTTATCAATCAATTCCTGGTCGCGTTCGGTAAGGGCAATCTGTTTACCCTTTGCGTCATAGATTGTGAAATCAAGCGCAAGACCACGCAATTCCTGAACCATAACGTTGAATGATTCCGGAACGCCTGCTGGAGCAGCAGGGTCGCCCTTGACGATTGCTTCGTAAACTTTTGAACGACCGTTCATATCGTCAGACTTGATTGTCATCATCTCCTGCAATGTGTTTGCAGCACCGTAAGCCTCGAGTGCCCAAACCTCCATCTCACCAAGACGCTGACCACCGAACTGAGCTTTACCACCGAGCGGCTGCTGAGTAACGAGTGAGTAAGGTCCCGTTGAGCGGGCATGCATCTTATCATCAACGAGGTGATGAAGTTTAAGATAGTAGATGACACCAACAAAAATCGGGTTAACGAACGGTTCGCCTGTGCGACCATCGCGTACAATCTGAGTACAGTCCGGTGAAAGACCTGCTTCCTTGAGTTTTTCTGCAATCATTTCCTGGCTAGGAGTCTGGAATGCAGGGCACTCGAAGTACTGATTGAGGTAGCGGCCGGCAATACCGAGCTCAGATTCCATAATCTGACCGATGTTCATTCGTGAAGGAACACCGAGCGGGTTCAAACATACATCGAGAGGAGTTCCGTCTTCGAGGTATGGCATATCTTCTTCCGGAAGGATTCGTGCAACGACACCCTTGTTTCCGTGTCGACCAGCCATTTTGTCACCCTCGCGGAGTTTTCGTTTATTAGCGATGAGAACTTTTACAACCTCATCAACGCCCGGGTTCAAATCGTCACCTTCGCTTCTCTTGAGACGCTGAACGTCGATTACGACGCCTTCAACGCCATGCGGAACGCGGAGTGAAGAATCACGAACTTCTTTAGCCTTCTCACCGAAGATTGAGTTAAGAAGTTTGAACTCAGGAGTTGTTTCAGTCTCAGATTTTGGTGTGACTTTTCCGACGAGAATATCGCCAGAGCGGACTTTTGCACCAACACGGATGATACCTTCTGCATCGAGATTATCAAGAGTCTTTTCTGCAGTGTTCGGTACATCACGGGTGATTTTTTCCGGTCCGAGTTTAGTCTCACGGATTTCAACCTGGAATTCTTTGATATGGATAGATGTATACATATCCTCTTTAACTACGCGGCGGCTGATAAGAACAGCGTCCTCATAGTTGTATCCGTTCCAAGGAACGAATCCGACGAGCAGGTTGCGTCCGAGTGAAAGCTCACCGTTGAATGTGGCAGGACCGTCAGCAAGGACAGCACCTTTCTTAACCTTTTCACCACATTCAACAGTTGGGCGCTGGTGATAACATGTATCCTGGTTAGTTCTCTGATATTTGAGAAGAGGATATTCGTCAAGAAGACCATCTTCGTCGCGCTTGATTTTGATAAGGTCGCTTGTTACCCAGACAACTTCACCGTCATGTTTTGCCTTGACGAGAACGCCTGAATCGTAAGCAGCCTTCTGTTCCATACCAGTTCCGACATAAGGCGGCTCCGGGAAGAGCAAAGGAACAGCCTGACGCTGCATGTTACAGCCCATGAGAGCACGGTTAGCATCATCATGTTCAAGGAACGGAACGAGAGAAGCAGAAACAGAGATAACCTGTCGCGGAGAGACGTCCATGTACTGAATGTCATTCTTTGAGCGGGTTGTATAATCTCCCTGATGTCGGACAGAAACCATTTCAGACATGATGGTTCCGTCTTCTTTAATGTCCTCTGAAACCTGACCGACATAGTAGCGGTCTTCGTCCATAGCAGACAGATATTCAATTTCGTTTGTAGCCTTGCCGTTTACAACTTTTCGGTACGGAGTCTCAAGGAAGCCGTAGTCGTTGATTTTTGTGTAGATAGCAAGAGAAACGATAAGGCCGATGTTCGGACCTTCAGGAGTCTCGATAGGACACATTCGGCCGTAGTGAGTGTAGTGTACATCTCGAACTTCGAAGCCTGCGCGGTCTCGTGAAAGACCACCTGGTCCCAAAGCGTTAAGTCGTCGTTTGTGAGTGAGCTCTGCAAGCGGGTTAACCTGATCCATGAACTGAGAGAGCTGTGAAGAACCGAAGAACTCTTTGATAGCTGCAACGATTGGTTTGATAGAAATCAAATCCTGAGGTTTCATTGTCTCAGTTTCTTTAAGGCTCATTCGCTCTTTTGCGATTCGCTCCATTCTGGCAAATGCGGTCTTAATCTGGTTTGTCATCAACTCGCCGACAGAACGGATTCGGCGGTTACCGAGATGGTCGATATCGTCGATTTTTTCTTTTCCGTCATAGACATTGATGAGGTGTTTCATAGTCTGAATAATATCGTCTTTTACGAGAGTAAAATCTTCATATTCAGAACCATTGAGTTCTTTATAGTTGAATTTTTTGTTGAGTTTATAGCGTCCGACCCGGCCCAGATCATAGCGGCGGATTGAGAAGAACATTGAAGTAAGGTCTTTTTCAGCGTTCTCAACGGTCATCGGCTCGCCAGGCATAAGGACAGCGTAAACAGCTGAGAGGGCTTCCTCTTTTGTAGGTTCCTCACTCTCACCTGCGAACTTAATGTCTTCCTGCTCAAAACAGTTGATAATCATATCGCTGTTGAGAGACGGATTCCATTCGTCCTTGTCACTAGGATTTTTTCGTGCGTCAAATTTAATTACGCAGATTTCTTTGATATTCTGAGCGAGAAGGTCATCGATATCGTGCGGATGAAGTTTTGTTCCTGCACGGAAAAGTTTCTTTTCTTCGTCGCCGTCTTTTACGATAACGGCAGAAGCGAGAACTTTATCGATGAGAGAATCTTTTGAAGTCTCCTCAACCTTTACATCCTCAGTTTTATAGAAACAGCGGATAATTTCCTCACGGGTAGAATATCCCAATGCACGGAGGAAAATTGTTCCGAGGATTTTCTTTTTGCGGTCAATCTTTGCGTAGATGAGTTCTTTCTTTTTGTCAATCTCAAATTCAAGCCATGAGCCACGGTACGGAATGATTCGGCTTGAGAAAACACCTTTTTCGTTGTTGAAAATTACACCTGGAGAACGGTGAATCTGAGAAACGACAACGCGTTCTGCACCATTGATGATGAAAGTTCCGCGGTCTGTCATGAGCGGAATATCACCCATGTAAATATCTTTCTGAAGAATTGCGCCGGTCTTAACAAAATTAAGATTGATTCTTGCCTTGAGAGGAACAGCGTAAGTCTGTCCTTTCTGTTTGCACTCAAGCTCTGAGAATTTGATGTTCTCTTTGTCGAGTTCATAGAACTCATACTCAAGAGTCATCTCGCCGTCCGGGCTTTCAATCGGAAAAGTAGAAGTAAATGCTTCCTGCAACCCCTGTTCAAGAGGTTTTTCACCACGGTCTAATCTGTCTTTCTGAAGGAATGATTCGTAAGACGATGTCTGGATGTCGATGAGGTTCGGAATATCCATTACATGAGGGATATTCTTTCCGTAAATCTGACGATTGATTGTTCTGCTTTTCGCGAACATTCAGGTCTCCTAGAAGGGATTTTGCCTCGCTATCTGCTACATCACAGACCCCGTCCGTATGACATACAGGGAGATAAGGACAGCACAGAATAGAAAAGCTCATAAAAAATAATACAGATTTCAAATCTGCGTATATGCAACAAAAGCCTACATATCAAAACAAATGTATTTTGCCTGACATGTAAGCCTTAATTAGTAATGTTCAGTCGTAAACTGAACTGTTTTTTTCACGCCGCCCTTAAAGACGGCCCGAAATTATTTAACTGATGCCTTACCACCAGCAGCTTCAACTTCTTTAGCGAGTGCTTCAGCGTCAGCTTTAGAAACACCCTCTTTGAGTACTTTTGGAGCGCCTTCAACGAGAGCTTTTGCTTCGCCAAGACCAAGACCACATTTCTCTTTAACGAGTTTGATAACTGCGATCTTTTTAGCTGCGTCGAAGCTTTCGAGAGTAACTGTGAACTCTGTCTGCTCTTCAGCTGCTGCACCACCAGCTGCTGCTGGACCTGCTGCAACTGCAACTGCTGCAGTTACGCCGAATTTCTCTTCCATTGCTTTGACGAGTTCTGAAGCCTCGAGAACTGTCATGTTTGCGATTGCGTCAAGGATCTGATCCTGTGTGATAGCTGCCATATTATCTTCTCCTAAATAGGCATGTTCAATTTTAATATTGAACTAAAGGTTTTATGCGGGCGGAACAAACTGAACCGATTTTCCGCATTTTATATTTTTTGTTGCAGGGACAGTCGACAGCGTATGAAGCCTGACCCCGCTTCAGCAAAAAGCTAACTAACGCTTAGATTAGTTGGCACCCTCTGCTGATTTTTTATCAACGTAAGCCTGCAAAGTAGCAGCGATTTTCTGTACTGGGCCATTGATAGTAGACATGAGCATTGCGATAAGCTGTTTTTTGCCAGGAACTTTTGAATAAGCCTCGATTTTAGCCTGATCGTAAATCTCTTTGCCGATGTAACCACCCTTGATAACAAGGGCTTCGTTGTCTTTTGCGAAATCAAAAAGAACTTTAGCAGCCTCGTTTGAATCTTCTTTTGCCATAACGACAGCAGTTGGTCCTTTGAGGTAATCTGCAACATTCTCGATTTTGAGTTCTTCAAAAGCGACTTTAGCAAAGTTGTTCTTAACAACTTTGAGTGGTGCTTCATGTTCACGGAGTTTGTTTCGGAGAGCAGTAATCTGCTCAACAGTCAAACCACGGTACTCTGTGAAGATGAAGTCGTTATATTCAGAAAAAACTTTTTTTGTTTCTTCGATAGCCTGAGTTTTTGCAGGCTGGAGTGCTTTTGCCAGAATAGCCATAATTATGCCTCCTCCTTAACATTTACCCAGACGCCAGGTCCCATTGAAGAGCTTACTGAAACTGAGCGAACGAAATCTGCTTTTGCATCAGCCGGCTTTTTGCGGTCGATTTCAGCAAGAAGGGTTTTTGCGTTTTCAGCGACTTTTGCAGCGTCCATAGAAACTTTACCGACAGCAATATGGATGATACCAGTTTTGTCAGCGCGGAATTCTGTACGACCTTTTTTAAGTTCGTTGATTGCAGAAACGATATCGTTTGTAACAGTGCCTGTTTTTGGGTTTGGCATAAGACCTTTGCGGCCCAAAACCATACCAAGACGACCGACATCTTTCATCATATCAGGAGTTGCGACAGCGATATCGAAATCGAGCCAGCCACCCTTTACTTTTTCGATGTACTCAGCAGCACCTGCGTAAGCAGCACCTGCATCCAAAGCCTCTTTTGCACGTTCGTCAGAACAGAAAACAAGGACTTTCTTTTCAGCGGTGAACTGATTTGGGAAAACCAGTGTATCACGCACCGTCTGGCTTTTTCCGAGATTGAGGGCAACATGAAGCTCTACAGTCTCATCGAATTTTGCGAAGTGAACGTCTTTTACGATCTGGCAAGCCTTTTCAACATCGTAAGACTGTGTTGCGTCAAACTTTTTGAGCGCGTCGATATATTTCTTACCGTGTTTCATTAGTTAGCCTCCACTTCTACGCCCATTGAACGAGCTGTTCCGGCGATGATTTTTTTAGCTGCCTCAAGGTCATTTGCATTAACATCAGGCATCTTTGTTTTTGCAATTTCTTCAAGCTGAGCCTGTGTAAGTTTACCAACCTTGTCTCGGAGAGGGTTTCCAGAACCTTTCTCGAGTTTGAGAGCTTTCTTGATAAGAACGGAAGCTGGTGGAGTTTTGAGAATGAAGGTGAATGATTTGTCCTGGTAGACTGTGATTACAGCAGGAACAACCAGACCTTTTTCCATGTTCTTTGTTCGTTCATTGAACTGCTGACAGAACTGAGGTGCAGAAACGCCTTTAGGTCCGAGAGCAGGTCCAATCGGTGGAGCAGGAGTTGCAGCTCCGGCTGGTGCCTGAATTTTGAACACTTCAACGATTTTTTTTGTAGCCATTTTATAGCTCCTTTTTTGGTATGAAAATCAACCGATTTTCTAGCGGAATGAAGCGGTCCAACGGACTTTCATTCCTCCCAATTTTTATTACTGAACAAGTTTTTCAACCTGAGTAATTTCAAGTTCAACAGGGGTTGCACGGCCAAAGACCTGAACCATTACGCGCAGTTTATTTTTATCAGCGTAAACTTCGTCAACAGTACCTGTAAACTCACTGAATGCGCCTTCTTTGATTTTAACTGCATCACCTGCTTTGTAGTCAGAAGAAATACGGACAGTCTTCTCACCTTTGATTCGGCCGCAGCGTACAAGAATCTTACGAGCCTCGTCATCTGTAATTGGTCGTGGACGAACATTAGGATCAGTTCCGACAAAACCGTTTACGCCCTGGATACGGCGCACTGTAGAACAAGTCGATTTCCAGCCGATATCCGGTAAATCCATCTCAAGCATGATATAGCTCGGAAGGAATTTTGTTTTATGGGTTTTCTTTTTTCCGTCTTTAATTTCGATTACTTCTTCGACTGGAACCAGAACATCAGTAACTATATTAGAATCAAGTTCACCGCTCTCAAGCTTCATGCGAAGAATTTTTTCTATTTTGTTTTCGTAACCTGCATAAGTCTGAACCATGTACCAGCCTTTAGACATACATTACTCCTATGCACCGAAAACAAGGCTCATACCAGCACTGAACAGGAAATCGAGAGCGCCAAGGATAACGGCAATAACAATTGTAGAAACAAGCACGACTTTTACAGAAGAAACTACATCATCACGAGTTGGCCAGGTAACTTTTCTAAGCTCTGCACCACATTCCTTAAAAAATCCGAATACTTTTGCCATAACAATCCTCTATAAAAAATAAAAGACTTTGCGAGAAAGCCTTTTATTATAAAAAGTATCAGGCCCGGCAGGACTCGAACCCGCGACACTCGGTTTTGGAGACCGATGCTCTACCAACTGAACTACAGGCCTATTTTTATATCAAACCGCCTTTTTGAGACGGCTTAACTTACTAATTCTGAGAGACTTATTTAGCCTTTGTCTCTTTGTGCAAAATTTCTTTGCGGCAGAACGGGCAATACTTATTCTTCTCGAGTTTACCCTGAATGTTCTTGCGGTTCTTTGTAGTTGTGTAATTCTTGCGTTTGCACTCTGTACACTGAAGGGCGATAATATCAATCGCTGTCTTTTTCTTGCTACCCATTTTATTTACTCCTGAATATTATTCTAAAAAAATTAGGTTAAGCTCCCGAGCGGAATCGGACCGCTGACCTCAGCACTACCAATGCTGTGCTCTACCAACTGAGCTACAAGAGCACACAAAGATGTGTTGTAAGAATATACCTAAAGACCAAAGTTGTGTCAAGAGATAAGACAAAACAGAAGCAATTTTTTTTCTGTTTTTTTTGATAAAAAATTCGACAATTCCATAATCAATGCTATAATATTTCCCGAAGGAGTTTTTTCTATGGCTGAGAATTTTTCATTTGATTTTGAAGGCGAACACCTTGTAATATCAGAAGGCAGCAAAGGCTGGAATCTTGAACTGAACAAAATTTCATGGAACAAAAAGCCTGCAAAATACGATTTGCGGAGCTGGTCAGAAGATCACGAAAAAATGGGAAAGGGCGTAACTTTAAGCGCAGAAGAACTTAAAAAACTTCGCGATTTACTCAACTCAATCGAAATCTCCTGAAACAGCCGTTATGCCGGCTCATATTTCGCACAGCGGGCACCACCCTTCATTATAATTTCGTAAAGAAGCAGATACAGTTGGGTTTCCTGCAATCCCATTCCTGTCGAGCGGATGTCAGAATCTGTCTGGCTGATCAAAGCAAGAATTGCGGCGCACTGCCCGAACGTCCACACTCTCGAAGCCCTTGAATACTGGGTGCGGGCAGTTTTGCTTGAAAAACCTTTTGTTTTAAGGGCAAAATCGTCAAGATATGCACCTCCGGCATGAATTGAGTGCCAGAGTTCAAGACGTCTGAAACATGACGAAAGCCCCGAAAGAATCATGACAGGGCTGTTATTCTTTGTAAGCAGAATTTTTTGAAGAATTGAGAGCGACTCTGAAAACCGGGAAGAAAGTGACTCGTCCGGTTTTGCCATCGCATCAAAAAGAGTAAAAGCCGACTCTTCGCGGTTATGGGCAAGCATTGCATCAACATCATCAGATGTGATCAAATG
Organism: Treponema sp.; assembly: GCA_017395545.1. Classification (GTDB taxonomy): domain Bacteria; phylum Spirochaetota; class Spirochaetia; order Treponematales; family Treponemataceae; genus Treponema_D. The sequence continues at coordinate 9,578 of JAFPUF010000087.1, forward strand.
GCCTTTCTGGAAGCATAAAAAGAAACGGTTGCACTCCATTTTTAAAGCCGAAGTATTCGGTTCTGTCAAATCCAGAATTAAATCTATTGCATCAGGCTCTGCGGCATAACCGTTATCACGAAGATATTTCCCAAGCCAGACTGACAGGCGGCTTTCATCCATCGCCCAGAAAATCTGTTTATTTTCTTTTGGAACAAGTTTATCAAGTTTCGAATCTACAGATATTTCGTCGGAAACAAGGATAAGAACCGCCGTTTCACGCGCAGATTGAAGCCAGGAAGAAATCAAATCGATTTCTTCTTTTTTTTTGATAAGCTCAGCTTCCCGGAGGACAACGCATGTGGCAGGAATAAAAAGGGATTCTGCACGCAGCGTTGAAATAACTTCTTCAAGCTTAACGGCAGACGCATACTGGAGATAAAAATCTACATCACCAAACTTTTTAACAAGAGAACTTTTTATTGATTCAACCTGATCGTTACGGTTTCCGATTTCAGGCCCTGTGTAGAGATAAACCGGCGCGCTCATTCTTTAGTAGGTTCTGACGATATTTGTAAGAATGCCGACAATCGTAACCTCACGGCTGTAGATCGGCTCAAAAGAAGAATTCTCAGGCTGAAGACGGATCCGGTCGGACTCCCTGTAAAAACGCTTCAAGGTAATAGCATTGTCAATAACAGCAACGACAATCTGCCCGTCAACAGCAGTACTTGCCTGCTCTACAACTGCAAGATCTCCCTCAAGGATGCCGGCCTCGACCATACTCTGGCCTCGAACCCGGAGCGCAAAATAACTTTTTCCGGGCCGCACAAAAGGCTCAGTAAGGTTCACGTATCCGTCGAGATTTTCCTCGCTAAGCAGAGGTTTTCCGGCTGCGACAGTACCAAGCAAAGGAACCCTGTTCACAAAAACCTTCGGCACAGGATTTCCGCCGGTGACAACACTTAGGGAACGGGCTCTTTTTTGAGTCTGTGCGAGACACCCCTTTTTCTGAAGGGCAGCAATATGATCCTGTACAGCACGGATGGAAATATGAAAATGCTCGGCAATCTCGCGGACTGTCGGCGGATAGTTGTTATCCTGCGAAAAACTGGAGATAAAATCCAGAACTTCCTGCTGTCTTACCGTAACCTGTCTCATAACAAACTCCTGTTTTCATAAAAATAAAAAGGGAAATCTTAATTATTATTCTTCCTCAAATTTACTTTCAAAAAGCTGGGTAATTGCGGCAACCGCCTGTTTTTCGTCCGGACCTTCAGCCCTGAGTGTAAGCTGAGTGTTGTATCCTGCAGCCATTGTGATTACGCCCATAATAGACTTTGCGTTCACGGCGGCAGAATCTTTTTCGATTGAAATTTCTGATGCGAATTTATTTGCCGTCTGTGCAATGAGAGCGGCAGGCCGTGCGTGAATTCCAGCCCTGTTAAGAACCGTTAAAATTTTCTCTGTCATAAAAAACCCCTTTTATATTTTTAATAAGAATCGTCCATTCCGTAATATGCGTTCTGAACTTCTCCGGTTTCAATCCATTTAAGAATATTCTGGTTAAAGTCGCGGGCAGAATTATAGCCGCGTGACTTAAGGCGCTCATTCATAGCGGCAGCCTCGATGATAATCGGCAGGTTTCGGCCCGGTTTTACAGGAATTTCGATCGTAGGAACCTGAACACCAAGAAAATCTACAGTTTCGAGATTGTTGCCGACCCTGTCGTAAACTCTGGAATTATCCCATTCTTCAAGACGAATCACGAGCTGAATTTCTTTCTGATCGCGGATAGAACCGACACCATACATCTGGGCAATATTAATGATACCGAGACCACGGATTTCCATATGATGGGAAATAAGCGTGTTGGCACCCTGTCCGAGAACTGAATTTCCGTTAACACAGCGGATTTCAACGATATCGTCAGCAACCAGACGATGGCCGCGTTCTACAAGCTCAAGCGCACACTCAGATTTACCGACTCCAGAATGCCCCGTAAGAAGAATTCCGATACCGTAAACCTCGACAAGAACTCCGTGAAGTGTTTTTTTAGGAGCGAAAACATTTGAAAAAACCCGCATGATTCTGAGCGAAAATTCGGTTAAATCAAGCTCAGTCTGAAGAACAGCACATCCAGAAGCTGCTGCAAGATTTATAAAATCTTCGGGAGGATAAAGACCTTTAGTGAAGACTACACAAGGGATGCCGTATTCAAACATCTGAGAAAGAGATGCAATTCCGGAAGTATCGTTGGCATCGTAGAGTTTTTTAAGGTAGGCAGACTCTGCTGTTCCGAAAAGCTGGACACAGCCACAGGCGAACGCTTCGTAGAATCCTGTAAGTGCAAGCCCCGGGCGGTTAATCTCAGGAACAGAAATAACATTGGAAAGACTTGTGCGGCCGCCGATACACTTTAACTGCAGCCGTGTATGTTCCGGAAGCTCCAAATCGAGTAAATCTAAAATTGTAAAAGATTTGTCCGCCACAAAATAAACTATACATTTTATAAGCCGAAAAAGCAAGTATCATTAAAACATTACGCTCTGCCTACACAAACGCTAGGATTTTTGCTATCCTTATAAAAGAGGGAAAATATGGGATTCGACATAACGACGAACAATACCGAGACCAGCCCGGAGATTCTTCTGGGAGAATTTTTAAAGACTTTCGACTCTTTCTCAGATGAAGAAAAATCTCGTATTACTCTCGCATGGAATTTTCTGTGCGAAAAAACGTCAGGTCTTACACGCTCATGCGGTCTCCCCTACCACCTCCATCCGATGAGAGTTGCCGCAATCCTTGCGCAGGGCCAGCTCGACATTGACTCGGTGATTTCGGGTCTTCTGCACTCAATTTTTGAAATCGAAGGAATCTCTCACGACGAAGTAAAATCAAAGTTCGGCGAGACAGTCTATAAAATCGTCAAGGACACTTCGAAAATCACCGGGATGAAAATCAACGCCACGACGATTCAGCAGGCTGATTCAATCCGTAAAATGCTCTTCGCAATGATTGATGATGTCCGGGTCATCCTTGTAAAACTTGCAGACAGGCTCGACCGGATGCGAAACCTCAAATCAATCGAAGAAAAAAAACAGCGTCTCGTCGCCTCGGAAGTAATCGACATCTGGGCACCGCTCGCCGAGCGTCTTGGTATGCAGAGTGTCAAAAGCGAACTTGAGGACTTGAGCCTCAAATACTCCAACCCTGATGTTTTTCAGCAGATTAAGGCAATCGTCGCCCAGAAAAAGGAAGAACGGGCGGCATATCTTGAGAAGGCGGTCAACGCAATCTACAAGTCGGCTGAGAAAGCTGGAATCAAAGTGAGCATCTCAAGCCGGGCAAAGCATTTTTACTCGATTTACAAAAAGATGCAGAAAAGAAATGTTCCGGCATCATCTCTTTACGATTTGCTGGCACTCCGTGTAATCTGCCAGACAAACGCTGAATGTTACACGCTGATTGGAATCGTTCACGGACTCTGGAAGCCGATGGACGGCCGTTTCAAGGACTACATCGCAATGCCTAAGTCGAACGGCTATCAGTCGCTTCATACCACGGTCGTTTGTGAAGGGAAACCTCTCGAAATCCAGATTCGCACCCGCGACATGCACAACATGGCTGAGCACGGTGTCGCTTCTCACTGGCTCTACAAAAAGGGCATGAACCACGACAAGGTCGATGTAAACTCACTTGGGATTTTCAACCAGCTCCAGAACCTCAGAAAAGAAAACCTCAGCGACGAGAATTTCTTCGCGGAATTGAAAGGCGAACTTCTTGGTGACGAAATCTATGTCTTCACTCCGAAAGGCGATGTAGTTCACCTGGCGCAGGGAAGCTGTGCGATTGACTTTGCCTACCATGTTCACTCTGGCGTGGGCGAAAAAATCGTAGGCGCAAAAGCTGACGGGAAAATCATCCCGATTACGGCCCCGCTTCAGAACACGCAGATTATCGAAATCATCACGAACCCGCAGGCTCACCCGACAGAAAGCCAGCTCAAAGTGGTAAAGACAAGTAAGGCACGCTCAAAAATCCACTCATGGCTCCTTGCGAACGACCCGACCTTTGAGGACAAAGCAGCGGCAGAACAGCGTGCACGAGATTTGGACGCCCAGAACGAAAGAAGCCGTACAATTCAGGAAGAAAAACGAAAACGGCGCTCAACCAAAGGCGAGAACCCGGAAATCGCGGAACGAAACCGTTACACGGGGAAAATCATCGTAGAAGGCACAAAAAATGTAGAATTGAACCTGGCTGGCTGCTGTAATCCTCAGCCGGGAGACCCAATCGTAGGCTACACAAACAAAAAAGGACTCAGAATCCACAAGGCGACCTGCCTCACATTCCAGAGAATTCAGAATATCGAAAAGCGCATGGTAGTTGTTGAATGGGAAAAGAAATGATTTTTACTATTCAGTACTAAAATCCAAGGATACCGAATCCGCTCGGATTTTTTGCACCTGCTTTTACCCACGAAACCTTCTGCTTTGGAGAGAGCGGTTTCTTGAGATTATCGATTGCATCAAGATATTCGCAGAGCCACACTGAAAGGGAACTGTCACGTTTTGAAAGTTCGTTGGCAGTGTCACAGGAAACCAGGACAGGAGTTATTCCGCTTTCCTCGCAAAGCGTTGCGGCGATATTTTCGGCAAAAGATTTGAAAGCCCCGCCCGCTGCCGCTATCATTGGATTTGAAAGCTCGACGCCTGATGAACGGACAGATGAAGAATTAATCCCGTCACAAAGAGAATAATTCGATTTATAAATGAAAATGATTTTCGCGGATTTTTCGGTGCGTCTTTTGAAACGAGAAATAAGTTCCTGGGTAAGATACTGATAACTTCCAATCAGTTCCTCAAGAATCTGAGCATTATTGAGATCGCGGTATTTGGTCGCAAAATAAAATTCGTCAAAAACAAGGACCGCCTCGTCAAGACCGCCTTCATTTTCGCATTTTAAGGCAAGCGAACGGCACGAAATGGCAGAATTTCGTCTCCAGGAGATCGGGTGTACTCCGCCGGATTTTCCTCCGATTGAAAGAGAGCCTGCGTTCTGAGGAGCAGAATTTTCGGAAGAAGTTTCTTCTTCGTCGTCTGCAGTCAGGCTGGTTGCCAGAACCCTGCGTCCCTGAAATGATGCCCCGGAAGCCATGTCATTTCCGGCGGGCAATTCTTTTCCTGCGAATAAAATCAATTTTCCCATATCGAAAAATTATATCATTTTTTTTGTTAATTTGCTATAATCACCGACGGAGTAATTATGAAAGTCTGGATTAAGTATCTTATCGGAACATTTCTCGGCATTCTGGCCGCTTTTATCCTTCCTCTTGGAAACGCTTCCGTTGATTCGGTAGTTTCCTCACTGTCAGAAATCTCAATTCGCTTCGGCCGCTACGCTCTCGTTCCGCTTCTTCTCTTCGGAACCGCAATGGCAATGTACAACCTCCGGAGCAAAAAGCATATTCTCAAGACGGGTATGTGGACCCTCGGAACTATCGCCGGCACAACCCTCATTCTGGTCTTTCTTGGTCTTCTGACAATCCTTATTGTCACTCTCCCGAGAATTCCAATCACCGGAGAAAAGATTTCTGAAGTTCCGTCAATCAATATAAAAGAAATGATTCTCGGAATTTTTCCTTTTTCTTTGTTTGACTCGCTAAAAGACGGTGTTTACCTTCTCCCGGTTTTCTTTCTTGCGGCATTCGCAGGAGGCGCCTGTGCTTCGGATCTCGCTGATTCAAAACCAATTCTCACCGTATTCGAGTCAGCAATGAAACTCTGCCAGACAATTTCCGGATTTTTTGTTGAATGGCTCTCGGTCGGAATGATCGCAATTTCCTGCTACTGGATGCTCACAGCACGCACGGTTTTTGACAGCAATATTTTCGTTCCGCTTTTTGTCATGCTTCTTGTAGATTTTATAATCGTAGCCGGAGTTATTTATCCTCTTGTCCTCAGGGTTTTATGCAAGGATTTAAGACCGTACCACGTCCTGTACGCAGGTATCTGCAGCACAATCACAGCTTTTTTCTCGGCTGATACAAACCTGTCACTTCTGACGATTTACAGACACAACAAAGAAAGTCTCGGCATTCACGACGAAACGAACAATTTTTCACTGCCGCTTTTTGCAATTTTTGCCCGCGGCGGTACGGCTCTTGTCACGACGGTCTGTTTTGTAACAATTCTCCGTTCATATTCAAGCCTCGGTTTTACGCTGTTCGATGTAATCTGGATTTTCGGAGTTTCTTTCGGAATCTCTTTTGCGCTGGGAGCTTTCCCGGTCGGAGGAGTTTTCGTCTCGCTCACCGTAATCTGCTCAATGTACGGACGCGGTTTTGAAGCAGGATATCTGCTTTTGAGACCAGCTATGCCTGTTCTGTGCAGTTTTGCCACGGCATTTGACGCGCTGTCGGCAATTTTCGGCACTTACATAGTCGCCGTAAAAACCAAGAAAATCGACAAAATCGAATTGAAACACTATATCTAAAAATTGGGAGACCACTTTGAATTCTACTTCTATTTTTGTCCAGCAGCTCGTAAACGGACTTTCGCTCGGAAGCATTTACGCACTGATTGCGCTCGGCTATACGATGGTTTACGGAATCGTCAAGCTGATTAACTTTGCTCACGGCGATGTAATGATGATTGGAGCCTATGCTGGCTATTTCGTGCTCACTGCTCTGGGTACAACCGCACTCGGAATGAGCCTCGCATTTGTTGCGGCAATGGTCACTTGTGCTCTTCTGATTATTCTGATTGAGCGTGTCGCATATCGTCCGCTCCGTTCTGCCCCACGACTCAACTCTCTTATCACGGCAATCGCAATAGAGCTTATTTTGCAGAACCTTATGCGAGTTCTTCCTTTTGTTGGCCCGAACCCTCGCCAGTATCCTACAATGGCTACGGTCAATTTCAACTGGGGGCTGGTCTCAATCTCAAACATTCAGGTAGTCGTAATCGTTTTAAGTGCGGCTCTCATGATTATTCTCAATTACATCGTAAATTACACGAAAGTCGGTAAGGCGATGAAAGCCGTTTCTTTCGACATGGGTGCTTCAAGCCTCATGGGAATCAATGTAAACAGGATTATCACTCTCACTTTCGTAATCGGCTCAGTCTTGGCAGGGGCTGGCGGCGTTCTTTATGCAACGGCTTATCCGCAGATTGACCCGATGATGGGCTATATTCCAGGTCTCAAAGCATTCGTCGCGGCTGTTCTGGGTGGAATCGGATCAATTCCGGGAGCTATGGTCGGCGGCATGATTCTGGGAATTGCGGAAACAATGGTAAAAGCCTACTTCCCTGCCCCACAGTACGCAGACGCATTTCATACTGTATCCTGATTCTGATTCTTCTTGTAAAACCAGCAGGATTGCTCGGTAAAAAGATGCGGGTTAAGGTCTAAGGAGCGGCAAAATGAAAAACAGACAGACAAGAAACACTTTGATTTTAACAGGAATTGCGGCTTTTGCGATTTTTGTGCCCTTTTTGCTGATCCGTGCAAATCTTATCAATGCATACACAGCTTATGTCATCACTCTGGCGGGAGTCAACGCCATTATGGCAATTTCCGTCAATGTCGTAAGCGGAATCACAGGCCAGCTCACGCTCGGTCAGTGTGCTTTTGAGGCGGTCGGCGCATACATGACGATGATTCTTGCACAGGATGTCGGCATTCCCCTTCCTGTGGCAATGATTATCGCACCCCTCGTTGCGGCTTTTTTGGGATTCTTAATCGGCTTTCCTACCCTCAAACTTGAAGGCGACTATCTTGCAATCGTCACTCTTGCTTTCGGTGAGATTATCCGTGTCGTTCTGGTCAATCTTAAAGGAGTTACCGGCGGCCCGAACGGAAAGAGCTTTAAGTTCTCATTTTTGCGGGACAGCCTCGACTGGGGGCCAAGTCTTTCTTACCTCGTAATCATCGGTGCACTCGTTCTGATTATCGTTTTCTTGCAGAACTTTTTGCGTTCAAGCTACGGCCGGGCAATCATGGCTGTCCGTGAAGATGAAATCGCCGCAAACTCAAACGGTGTCAGCGTTTTCAAATACAAGATGATTGGTTTTGTCGCAGGTGCTTTCATCGGCGGTATCGGCGGAGCCCTTTACGCTCCTTTCATCGGTCTTATCAAACCGGAACTTGCTTCTTTCAACAACTCAATCAACGCCCTCATCTTCGTAGTTTTGGGCGGTATGGGAAGTATCACAGGCTCGGTCATTGCGGCATTTGTTCTCACTTACATGCAGGAATTCCTGCGTTTCATGCAGAACTACCGACTTCTCTTGTACCCGGTCATTTTGATTCTCGTAATGCTCTTCAGACCACAGGGATTGCTCGGCATGAAGGAACTTTCTTTCATCAAATGCTGGGACGGACTTCCGGGACTCATAAAAAAAATAAAAGAGAAGAAAAGAAAAGCCCCGGAAACCGAGGCATAATCCAAAGGAAATACTGATTAAACACGGCAAAGTGTTAATCAGAGCTTTCCTAATTCAAACACAACTGCTCGCCGTCAAGAACTTCGGAAAGTTCGTCTGCTTCCTTGCACCGCACAAGCCTGTACTGATAGCCCTGCTCAGCAAGGAATTTCTGGCGGTTCGAACCGAATTCTTCTTCGACGGTGTTTCGGGTAATCAGCGTGAAGAATCTTGATTTTCGCTCTTTTGGGCGCAAGATTCGTCCTAAACGCTGGGCTTCTTCCTGACGGCTTCCGAATGTACCGCTCACCTGAATCGCCATGCTTGCGTCAGGTAAATCAATCGCAAAATTCGCAACCTTACTTACAACCAGAACACGGATTGCACCACTTCTGAAGTCAGCGTAAATTTTGTCTCGCTCTTCGTTCGGCGTTTTTCCTGTGATAATCGGACAACCGAGCATTTTTGAAAGCTCATCAAGCTGGCTCAGATACTGACCGATAACGAGAATCTTGTCGTTGGGCGATTTTTCGACTAGAGTTTTGACGAATTCGGGCTTTTTAGGGTTTTCGCTCGCAATTCTGTGTTTTTTGCGCAAATCTGCCACAGCGTATTCGATTTCTTTTTCTTCGCCCAAGTCGATTCGGACTTCAATGCACTCTGCGGTGGCGATAAATCCTGTGCTTTCCAAATCCTTCCAGGGAACATCGTAGCGTTTCGGGCCAACGAGAGAAAAGACATGGCCTTCACAGCCGTCTTCACGGACAAGGGTTGCCGTAAGACCGACCCGGCGGATTGCCTGAATCTCTGCGGCAACACGGAAAACCGGAGCCGGGAGAGTGTGAACCTCGTCATAAATAATCAAACCCCAGTTTCGTTTTCTGAAAAGCGAGAAATGAGGATAAGGCCCGTCTTTTTCTGGTCTCCATGTAAGAATCTGATAAGTTGCGACTGTGACAGGCTTGATCGTCTTGTTTTCGCCTGTGTACTCGGCTATGTCATCACGGGTGAGGTTAGTTTTGTCGATAAGCTCGTCAATCCACTGATGAACGGCAGAAATGTTCGTAGTGACAATCAGCGTGCTAGTTTTGAGCAGATCCATCACAGTCATTCCGACGATTGTTTTTCCAGCCCCACAAGGGAGAACGATTGTACCAAAGCCAGTTCCCGGTCCCTTGTCGCCGACAATTGCCTGTGCCGCTTCTTTCTGGTACTGACGGAGGACAAAATCCCGCCCCGAAAGCGTTTTTTCACGCAAATTGATTTCAAGAGGCTCACCGTCAATCATAGGAACATCGTCCTTTACAGGCCAGCCCATACGAAGAAGTTCCTGCTTGATTGTTCCACGGTCAGTAAGATTAAGGCGGAAGCAGTGCGATTTTTCGTCCTCTGTAACGACAGTCTGCTTCATAAACTCGTCCTGAGGTTCTACGTATTCGCAAACAGTGAGGTATTTTCGCCCGACAAGACTAGCACCGATTTCCTTAAAAACCGGAATGCTCTCAGTAACGAGGTAGAGATATTCAATTTTGATGCCCTCATCTGACGGGGGCGTTACGGGGGTGTCCCCCGTAGAGGGGGTAGCGGAAATACCCGAACGGAGCGGAGAAGGCTGAGCTTGCTCGGACTCCTCCGGCGTAGTGAGAGGTATTGGAGCGAGGGGGAGACTTCCCCCTTTGACACTTGAACATTTTCTTGCATTTCTATAATATTGATTTTGACATTTTTTTAATTTTTGTCATATTAAATAGATTATCGGGTCTAAGCAAGGGCGACAACGATTGCCCTTGAGCCCGATAATGACGGTGGAGGAAAACATGTCTAAGAAGTATGAATTTTTGTTCCCTGGACAGGGTGCACAGGCTCAGGGAATGATTAAAGATGTTTGTGAGGCTTTCCCTGAGGCTCGCAAGGTCATTGATGAGATTTCAAAAGTAACAGGAAAAGATATTCCAAAACTGCTCTGGGAAACTGAGCAGACAGAGTTAAATAGAAGCGACAACAGCCAGCTTGCAATCACTGCGGCCAGTCTTGCCGTTATGGCAGCCTTGAAGAGCAAGGGAATCGAGCCGAGTGCCGCAATGGGCTTCTCTTTGGGCGAATTCCCCGCTCTTTATGCCGCAGGAATCCT
>JAFPUF010000088.1 GCA_017395545.1 Treponema sp.
AGTTCTATATTTGTCATGTTTTGAAATTCTGTCTCGCTGATTAGCTAAAAAACTATTTGAGAGTTGAGTTGGTGCTGATATATACGGCGGATTACCGATGACAATATCAAATCCGCTACTGGTGCTTTCATTCGTTCGGTTTAATTCAACGTTTTTAGGAACCTGTAAAGGGTTGTGCGGTCAACATTTAATTCTTTTGCAAGCTGAGTCTTTGTACATCCTTTGGATAAGCGAAGAAGAATATAATCTTCTTTTCCTGTCAATTTTGTATATGAATTATGAGAGCCTTTGATTCTTCCAATTTGGACACCTTCAGCTTTCTTCCGGGCTAAAGCTTCTTTTGTTCGTTGACTGATTAAATTTCTCTCAATTTCTGCACTTAAACCAAAGGCAAATGCAAGAACTTTGCTTTGAATGTCATCACCAAGACGATAATTATCTTTAATTGTCCAAACCTTACATTCCTTATTCATACAAACATTAAGGATTTCCATAATCATGAATAGATTTCGGCCTAACCGGGACAATTCAGCACAAATAATAAGGTCATTTTTCTGAACTTTATTAAGCAATTTTCCCAATTTTCGTTTATCGTAATTCTTACAGCCACTTATTGTTTCTTCAATCCAACCATCAATATTAAGATGTTCTTTATTACAGAAATTAGTAATCTCAAACCGCTGGTTTTCCACAGTCTGCTTATCAGTGCTGACTCTTATATAGCCGTATGTCATAGAATCCTCCAATTATATTTAATCAAATGTATCATGAATAATTTTTCAACGGACTTATAAGATACGAGTACAAGTCATCATTTATTAACTGTTATTCCTTTCATATTTGAAAGCAATAAAAAAAAAGACGTTCAGAAGGCGGAAATCTTCTACAAGATATAAAACCTGTGAAATTTCTGAGAACTATTTACTGTCTTATTTAAAATGAGAAATTGATGTAATTCTAAAAATTTAAGTAAATATTTTAAGTATTTCGAGAATTGAGATGAGTTCAGATGAGCTACCATGAATAGATTTTTTTCAAAATTCATGATGTAATTTAAATATCGTGGTAGAAAGCCACAGTTTTTACTTATCAGAACTCATCTAAGCTCAAATCAGAACAATTTTTATCGAGGGTGTGCCCGGGAGGCGCCCCTGCGCCAGGGATAGTAGCAGCAGCCCGACAGGGCTGTTCTCCCCTGGAGGATTATGAGCGTAAGCGAATGAGCAGCCGGGGGAGAATGGAGCGCGGTTAGCGCGGAACTGCGGATAGCCCGGCCCGCCGGAGCCGTAAGGCATCGGCGGGGGTGCTCTGAAAATTACAGACGGCCGTACCACGAAGCGATTGCGTAGTAGCGGCGGATGTGCCCGAAATTATTTTCCGAAGTAAGCCAGTGCGTTACCGAATGAAATGTCTTTGACAATCTTAATCAGCATATCCATGTCATCCGGATATTCGCCGTTCTCGACCCAGCCGCCGATTACATTACAGAGAATGCGTCGGAAGTATTCGTGGCGTGAGTATGAGAGGAAGCTTCGGCTGTCTGTGAGCATACCAACGAATGCCGGAATCATGCCCAGGTTGCCAAGAACTTTAATCTGCTGCTCCATGCCGTCGCGATGGTCACAGAACCACCAGCCTGAACCAAGCTGGATTTTGCCCTTGATGCCGCCGCCCTGGAAACATCCCATGATTGTTCCGATTGAGTAGTAGTCTTTCGGGTTCAATGTGTAAAGGATTGTTTTTGGCATGCCGCCTTTTTCCTCGATGAGGTTCATAAGTCCGGCGAGGTTCTCAGCCATTGGTTTGTCGTGGCTTCCGTCGAAACCTGTGTCAGGGCCGAGTTTCTTGAACATTGCCTTGTTGTTGTCGCGGATTGCGTTCATGTGCCACTGCTGGACGATGCCTTTCTGCTCATAAGCACGACCGAGGGCAACGAGAACCTTTGTTTTGTAAGCTTCAGCTTCTGCTTCGCTGATTGCTTCGCCGTTGAGTGCCCGTGCGACAACTGCATCGATGTTTGCGTCAGTGTCGATTTTGCATGGAGGGTATTCAAGAGCGTGGTCAGAAGCGCGGCATCCGTTTTCGATGAAGAAGTCCAATCGTTTGATGAGGGCTGCGATTACATCGTCAGAAGTCTTGATGTTGATTCCACTAACTTCCGATAGTTTGGCAATATAGTCTTTGTAAGTCGGAAGATTGATGTTGATTGCTTTGTCCGGGCGGTATGACGGGCGGACTTTTGTGTTGATTTTTCCGATTGGAGCGGTTCCGGCTGCGATTGCCTTGTGATATTCGAGGGAATCAATCGGGTCGTCTGTTGTTCCGACTGCGTAAACATGGAATTTCTCGAAGATTCCTTTTACTGAAAGCTCGTCGCTCTGCAGCATTTCGTTTGCTTTTTCCCAGATTCGTGGAGCTGATTTTACTGTGAGCGGCTCGTCGATTCCGAAATAGCGCTGAAGCTCAAGGTGTGTCCAATGATAAAGTGGGTTTCCGATGAGGTGCTCGATTGTTTCTGCCCATTTGAGGAATTTTTCGTAATCAGGTTTGTCGCCTGTGATGTAGTCTTCGGTTACGCCGTAGGTGCGCATCTGTCGCCATTTGTAGTGGTCGCCGCCGAGCCAGATTTCAGTGAGGTTCTTGAATTTTTTGTTCTCTGCAATCTGTGCCGGAATAAGATGACAGTGATAGTCCCAGAGAGGCTCGTTTTTGCAGGCCTCAAACAACTTCTGAGCAGTTTTTGTCTCAAGAAGGAAGTCTTTGTCCATGAATTTTTTCATTTGTAACTCCAGTTCGACCCGTTTTTATGGAATCGAAAAAATTTGGAGACATTATAGCACTAAAATAATAAGAAATAAAGTAGTGAGTCAAATGTCGAGTTTTGAACTTAATCGCCCATAAATTCAAAACTCGACATTTGACCTTTTATTTTTCTGTTGCCCGCAGGATTCCGTCCCAGTTTTCAGGCGGATTCTGAATCAGCTTTTCGCACTTTTCGATGAATTTCTGCGAAGGAGCGTCATCTGAGTTTGATACGAATTTTTCTTTTGCCGCAATAAAATCACCTTTTTCAAACAAACCGTATGCTTCGTCGTAGATTTTTCGTTCCGGCGCAATTTCTTCAAAATCCCGTTCGCACATTGGAACAAATACTTTTACGCCCTCTTTTTTGCCAACGACAGCAATGTTTGAAACCGGGCGGAATTTGTATTCGCAGGCGTTTTCAAGCGCACTTTTCATCGTGGCTTCACTGCACATTGTGAATGTACCAAACTGTTTGTTGATTCCTTCGAGACGGCTCGCGAGATTTACGGTATCGCCCATCATCGTATAGTCAAAGCGGCTTCTGCTTCCCATGTTGCCGACAACGGCTTTTCCGGTGTTAAGGCCTATTCTCTGAACGAAAGGTTTTCCGGTGACTTTCGTAAGTTCATCCTGCATCTCGCGGAGTTTTTTCTGGCATGCCATGGCCGCATCAACCGCCCTTTTTGCGTGATCCGCCTGATTAGTCGGCGCTCCCCAGAATGCGATAATTGCGTCACCTTCGTATTTGTCGATTGTACCGCCGTGAGCAAGGATTATGTCCGTCATTGCGCTCAGGTATTTATTGAGCAGGTCGGTCAGTTCTTTTGGAGTTAGTTTTTCAGAAATCGAAGTGAATCCCTGAACGTCCGAAAAATAAGCCGTAATTTCTTTTTCTTCGCCGCCAAGATGAAGCATTTCCGGATTTTCAATCAGATTTTCGATTACAGCTGGGCTCAGGTACTGCCTGAACGCAGACTTGAGGTAGCGTTTCTGATGTCCCTCCGTCATGTAATCCTCAAAAACTGCCGTTATGTACGAGAGAATAAAAACGAAAACAGGAAGCGCAAAAGGCAGAATCAGACCTGCGATAAAAGCCCCGTAAGAAATCGTGCAATACAGGATAACAATGCCGGCTGTAACAAGCGTTTTGATTATGAGTGAAGAAATTTTTGCCTGCTTTATCGAGCGTCCAAGAAAAAATCCCCCGAAAACACAAAAAATAACGAGCAGAACTGATGCAGAAAGCGGAAAGTCGCTGAGATAGTTTTTTTGAAGAATCGTGTCGAGCTGGCACAGGTGAACGCCGACTCCCGGGTAAGTCGCAGAAACGGGAGAAGCACAGATATCAAAAAGTCCGGGCGCATAAAGACCAAGAAAGACATAAGAATCCTTGAACTGCTCCGGCGGAATATAATCTTCATCACCGTTTTCAAGAGCTTCACCGGACGCACCGTTTTTTTCGATTCTCAGTTCGCTTTCAAGAATCTGCTTTGCCGTGTACGGCACAAACTGACTCAAATCCTTTGCGTAGCGAACATACATCCCGCCGTTCTTTGCGCGCGGAATCGAATCAAGGTCAATCTGTCCGTTTTTAACGAGATAACTCGCAATTGAAAGGCCATATTCCCCGTTTCCCGACGGCTCGACCGGACTTCTTCTGGCAACCCTGTCACCATCGAGGCTCGAACTTACATTTCCCAGGAGCGCTGCGCTGTCACGAAGGCTTTGAATCGGGAGCGTCGGCTCACTTTCGTCATTCTCGTAAAAAACAGTCTGAATTACCCGGCCGAATTTTCCGGCGCTTTCTGCAAATTTTTCGTCATCCGCACTGCCGTAAACCGAGGGCTCTGAATAAATCATATCGAAAGCAAAGCTTGCAGCCCCGGCACGGTTAAAATAATCCAGGATTTTTGCGTAAGATTCGCGCGGCCAGGGCCACCCCCAGCCAAGCTCATTTTTTGCCCAGTCAAGGCTTTCCTGATCAATCAAAACAAGGGAAATTTCTTCTGACGGTGAGAAGTGCGCAGAAGAAAGTGTCATTCTGGTATCATAAGATTTATTCTCGGCCCAGTCGAGAATTCCCGTAAAGCCCGTTCCAGATGCCACCCCAAGAAGAACCGCCAGCGAAATGACCGTCTCCCGTATTCGTTTGATTTTCTTCATAAATAAACCTTATTTATTTTTTGCAAATCTTGCAGTCCGGAAATTTGTCGTGTCTGAAGGAAGGCTGAGTTTTGCAAGTTCCTTGTTCACGTTTGCAATCCGCTTTTCAGGAGACGGATGGGTTTTGTACATACCGCCGGTTTTTCCCGCCTGTGAAGATTTTAAGAGGCTGAGCATATCGAGCATGGCGCGCGGATTGTAGCCGGAGAGAGACATAAGGGTAAGCGCACGGGCATCCGCATCGAATTCCTGTGACTGCGAATAACCGTTGTTCACCATATTTGTGACTACATCGCCGACCATATCGTTCATAGTGTTCGCAAGTTCTGCGTCTTTTTTAGCAACGGCAACGGCAGCACCAGCCGCATTTATTCCGGCACTTGTCCACCGGCTCGTTTTTATTGCCTTGAGGCTGTGCTGAAGCTGAATATGAGCCATTTCGTGAGCGATTGTCGCCGCGACTGCGTCCTCACTGTTCGTGCAGGCTAAAAGTCCGCTCGTGATGAAGATGTGTCCGCCGCTTGTTGCGAAAGCATTCACTTCGGATGAATCAAGAATAACGACATGATAGCCGTTGAAAGGCTCAGGGTTCGCAGAGTTAATAGCGATTGTATTGCAGATTTTGTTGAGATACGCCTGCTTTACAGGATTGTACTGAATTCTGTAGTTCGTAAGAATCGTAGCCGCGACCGCCCGTCCGATGTAATATTCGTTTTCAGGAGTGATGTCTTCCATGGCTTTTGAGACCGAAGCACCTGCGTTTAAGGCCGCCCCTGCCTCACCATAGCCTGCCGCATTCGCAATTTCTCCAGCCGCAGAAAGAACACTCGTAAAACCGCTTGAAGTCGCACAGCCCCCCAGCAGAAGAAAACTTCCTGCAATCAGCGGAAAAAGGGCTTTTTTCAATTTTTTATTTTCAGCTTTCATTTTACTCACCTCCCCTCAAGTGACCTTCCGTAATGAATTCGGAAAGTTCGTTCTCAGAAACGGTGATTTTTTCGATTTCGTCCACCTTTGCGTAATCAAGATTTCCGTTCGATGATTTGAAAGCCTTTTCGGCCTCCGCAGAGAATCCTTTTCCGGCAAGCGCAAGCTCGTTTGAAGAGGCGTTTACGGAACTTCCGCCTGATTTCGAGATTTTTTTTGTCGTCAGACTTCCGTTTGGAATCCAGCCGGCAAGTGAAGAATTTGACGAAAGCCGGACTTTTGTTTTTTTAGAGCCGCTCTCAACAACGATTAAATTGTCGCCATAAGAGACTTTTCCGACAGATTTCGCAAAAAGTCCCGTACCGTCCTTAAGAACCGCTGATTTTACGGAAACATAAACCTTCGCCCCGTTTTTGAATGAAGCTGCAAACACAAGGCCGGCACAGACAGCGAACGCCCCCAAAAAGCAGACAATTTTTTTCATAGATTCTCCACGTTTTTGAACTGTTAGCGGTTCATCTCGGACTGTTTGCCAGTCGCGTGATGAGACTTAATGATAGAACTGATTTCGCTGAAGTCTGAAAGAGGAAGATCGCCGAAAATCGTGTTCTTTGTAGCGCAGGTTGCGTTTCCAAAGTAAACTGCCTGCTGCGGGTCATTATATTTTAAGAGACCGAATATAACGCCGGCACAGTAAGCGTCACCGCTGCCGATACGGTCAACGACATCGATTTCTTTATAAGGCTCGTCCGTGTAAAATTTGTCCTCGGCCTTTGAATAAAGCAGTGATGTAAAACTGTGGACTTTCGGACTGATAACTTCGCGCATTGAAGAAGCGATGTAAGAGATGTTCGGGAAATCCTTGCAGAATTCACGGTGCATTTCTTCGAGTGAACCAGTTTTCTGGAACATACGGCGGCAGCTTTCCTCGGAGATGAAAAGAATATCAACATAAGGGAGAATCTGCCGGATTGTAGTGCGGGCAGTATCCTCGTCCCAGAGGTTTGCACGGTAGTTAACGTCGAATGCTATTTGTGTTCCCGTAGCCTTGAATTTTTTAATCATTTCGATTGCAAGATTTCTGGTGTTCTCGCTCAGAGCAAGCGTGATGCCGGAAGTGTAGAACATGCGTGTTTTTGTATAAATGTCATCAGGAATTTCAGATGGAGAAATTTTCGTGATTGAAGAATTTTTACGGTCGTAAACAACTGTTGGTTTTCGCGGATAGGCTCCGTTTTCGTAATAGTAAATTCCAACACGCGCCTCCGGAGAATCGTCAAAAATGATGTAATCGTCACTTACGCTCGAAGCGCGGATTCTGTTTTTGATGAATGTTCCGAGCTGGTTTTTTGGAAGCCGGGTGATAAGGCCCGTGCGGAGTCCCAGAAGAGAGACGCCCGAAGCAACATTGAGTTCGGCCCCGCCAGCGTGTTTTTTGAATGAATCGCTCTTTGAGATGAGTTCATTTACAGAAGGTGAGAGACGAAGCATTATTTCGCCAAATGTGATTAAATCAAATTCTTTTTGCTGTTCCATGTCTTCTATCTTATCTTTTTCTTGCTGTGTAAACAAGTGGAAGTATGTGACAAAATTTTAATAATATGTTATTATTAAAAAGATATGCAGCAGTCACAGCAGAATCAAAAAGTCAGTCTCGACAATTCCAAAATAAAAATGGCAATCCGTGCGGGAATACCGCTCTCGATTACCACATATACTTTGCCACGCGAAATGTCCGAGTATATGGAACAGGTTCTGTCTGCATTTTTAAATGAACTCGGCCAGCAGCACATGGAGAATTACCTCAAATACTGCCTCAACGAGCTTGTCACAAACGCAAAAAAAGCAAATACAAAGCGCATATTCTTCCGCGAAAAAAAACTCGACCTCTTCAATGACGACGACTACGCCAGGGGAATGAAAAACTTCAAGGAAGAAACGCTCAATAACATCCGCTACTACCTTGGTCTTCAAAAACAGAGCGGTCTCTACGTAAAGCTCATCCTTCAAACCCGTAACAACCGCATCAAAATCGAAGTACGTAACAATTCAGAACTCACTTTCCGTGAATACAAGCGCATGCACGACAAACTAAGCCGCGCCCAGCAGTACACTTCTGTTGACCAGGCAATGAGCCAGATTATCGACCAGTCCGAAGGAGCGGGCTTAGGCATCATCATCATGATTCTTATGCTCGAAAAAATCGGCCTCACCGAAGAAAATTTCCAGATTCTGTGCGAAAACGGCGAAACAATCACGCGAATCATTCTTCCTATCAACGAAAAAACACAGCGCGAGCTCAACAGAGCTTCCCACGAATTCATCAAAATCATCAACAATCTGCCGCAGTTTCCGGAAAGCATCGTAAAAATCAACCGCCTTATCAACGACTCAAATTCAAAAATCAGCCAGATTGCCATGGCTATTTCGAGCGATGTCGCCCTCACTGCCGATTTGCTCAAGCTTGTGAATTCCGTCACTTTTGCGCTCGCTTCTCCATGCCGCAGCATTGCCGACGCCGTAAAACTCATCGGAATCCGCGGAATCAAAAATCTGCTTCTTTCAGTCGGCTCTGAACAGCAGCTCAACGGTTTCGGCGGAAGTTCTGTCGCTCAAAAAGCAATCTGGACACATTCTTACAGGGTCGCTTTCTATTCTTACAACCTCGCAAGGAATTTCTGCGCAGGCGACAAAGAAATCATCGACGATTCTTACGTCTGCGGTCTTCTTCACGACATCGGAAAACTCGTGTTCTCAGCCGTTCATAACGATTTCCTCGACTCAGTAAAAGAAATGACACACCAGCGCAACATCTCCGCAGATGTGTTTGAAAAACTCCTTGCAGGCGTTAATCACGGAGAAGTCGGAGCACTTATCGCCGAAAAATGGAACTTCCCTGACATCATAATTTCCGTCATCCGTCATCACCACGAACCTGACATGGCACCTCCGGCAAACAAAAAACTCACTTCCCTCGTCTATCTTGCAGACATGCTGGCCCATTACGAAACGCACGAAGTTGATTACTACCAGTTCGACCTCGACGTTCTCAAAATGTTCGGCATCGGAAGTGAAAAGCAGCTCAGCGTAATTTCCGCAAAACTTACAGAAGCTTTCAAAGAAGAATAGACGGATCAAAAACGCCCCTTCCCCCAATTCACCAGGTCTAAGATTATCATAAATCTACAAAATCACATCAGAAATTTTCAAATAAAAGTATATTTTTTCTTTAAGCGAAGAATTATAATATCCGTACTTAAAATTCTTTTGAATTTTTTGTAACATAAGTACAGGTAGAAAGGTTCTATTTAAAAAAGAACTCTATGGAGGTATCCCCTATGAAAAAAATTCTTGCAGCAGTCGCAGCAACATTCATGCTCTCAGCTTTCACTTTTGCAGAAGGCTATATTTGTGGTAATGATCTTGAAAAAGGTCAGATCACAGAAGAAAAACAGGAAGAAGACGGCTTCGTTCTCTTTGGTTCTACTGAAAAAGCAATGGAAGTCAAAAAATGCGATACACGCACAGTCGGTGACGACACTTTCACACAGTGCATTTCTACAAAAGGTTCTGGTTCTGCAAAAAAAATGGAACGAATCGTAACATTTCCAGTTAAAGCAGGCGAAACTGTAAAAATTCTCTGCAACAATTCTGGCTCAGGCTCACGACCTCTTCACCTTGTCAACATTGACACCGGAGACGAAGTAAAAGTTATCGCAGCCGGCAGCTACAAAGAAGGCGACGTTCACATCGACTCAACAAAAATTGATGTCGCTGGAACATACGGCGTTTACAGCACTTCCGGCGGTATGTACATCTACAAAATCGAAATCAACAAATAGCTTGTAATTTTTTGTTATAATATACGCAAATAAAAGGGGCAGACTTCTAAAGGTCTGCCTTTTTTGTAATATTTGTGATATAATCTAAAATGACATTCATTTTAAGGAGAATCTGAATGATGAAAAAATCACTCTTGAATCTTTTGTGTGTGTCAGCGCTCTCGCTTTTTACTGCAGCAGGGGCATTCGCTGACAAAAAACCATGGGCTGAAGTTGCGGCTCCGGTAATCACAAATGTTGAGCAGACCGGCCCGAACGAAATCAAGGTTTCGTTCAACAGCCTCACAAACAATGACGGAGCAGACAAAGGTTCTGTCGCTTACAAATCTGACACAGGTGCTTCCGGCAGCGAGGCTTACGGAAAAACCCGAAAAGAAGCAAAAGCAGTCACTTTTACCGTAAATAAATCAGGAATCTACACATTCACTGTTTATTCTGAGCGAAACGGCGAAAAAACAAAAAAAGCTTCAGAACCAGTAAATTTCACTTATACGCTTCCGCTCGTAAAAAGCGCAGTTATGGTCCGAAACCTCGGTCAGGGCAAAATGAAAGTCACCTGGTCTCCAGTCCCGGAAGCAGAAGGCTATATTCTTTCATACACTGATGCCGCAAAAAAAACTGTGGAACTTCCTCAGACAAAATCATTTTCTGCAGAAGTAACACTTCCGGTCGGAACTCTTTCTGACTACATCGTTACGGCCGTCCGCGGAAACGACAAAACTCCTTCTGACACAATCAAAAAAACAGCCCGCGCAGAAACAGAGCGCATCTGGGAATTCACCGAGTTCGGAACTTCTACAAACCCGAAACGCAACAATTTCCAGCTTCTTGACTCAGACAACCTCAAGGTTAAGGTTAATTCCTGCACATTCGACCCGAAAACAGGCAACATCATCGATAAGGGCGGAAAATTCGAAACATTCTTCGATGGAATTTCTTTCTACTACACCGAGCTCGATCCTAAAAAAGAGAACTTCGAACTTACAGCAACAGTAACAGTTGACTACCACAACCCGATGGCAGACGGTCAGGAAGGTTTTGGTCTTCTTGCAATCGACCGCCTCGGAATTGACGGTGAACCTATGGTTATCGCCTACAACAACTCGGCAGGCGTTATCTCAAGAAAATTCACAACCCATGTTAACGGCGTCAAAAAGGAAATCAAAGACGGTCTTGGCTCACGCTTCGTTTCCGGAATCACTGACGCAATCATCGACGAAGGTGACGCTGCGATTTCCCAGAAGTGTTCAAGCGTCGGACGCGCTTTCAGCTACGACCAGGCTTCTGACGCAATCAAAACAGGCGACGTCTACAGAATCACCCTCAAAAAAGACAATACCGGTTACCACGCAATCTACAAGCGTGCAATCAAATCTGAAGATACTGTCGAAGAATACATAATGTACGACAACGAAAACGAAAAGCTTACTCAGCTCGACAAAGACCATATTTATGTAGGTTTTGCCGTCGCCCGCGGATGTAACGCTACTTTCAGCGATGTCGTTTTCAATGTCACTGACCCGAAAAAAGATCCTCCGGCAATTCCTGAGCCTCCTGAGCTTGTTCCTCTTGACACAAACATTGACTGTCCTGTCACCTGGTACGACAACAAATATCCTTTTGTGTTCACATCAAATGCACAGGGAACAATTCATATCGAAGACAACAACGGAAAAGTCTATGTTAAGGCTGACAAAGTTAAAGCCGGTGAAGATTACAAAAAAATCCTCAAGCTTAAACTTGAAAATGGCCGTGGTCTTACAGACTTTATCGTAACTTTCGATCCTGAGGACGGATGGCGCCCGGGCAAAAAACAGGTTATCGCACAGTTCAACTCAAACCTCGATGTTAATGACTACCAGGAAGATTACAAGCCGATCAAGCTCATGCATTCTGTTACAGTCGTTGGCTTCAAAGGCAAGGAACTTCATGTTGCACAGAACGGCGACATTTTCGGAACCGGTGCAAAAGACAGCCCGATTGACCTTAAATCTGCAATTCAGTATGCAAAACCAGGCCAGACAATTCTTCTTGCTCCTGGAAAATACTACCCGACAGGAAGTCTGTGGATCGAACGCGGAAATGACGGTACCGCAAAGGCACGCAAAGTTCTCAAGTCTGAAGACCCGAACAACCGCGCAATTCTTGATTACAGCACATCAAAAGCAACAGTCTCTGCATTCAATCTCTACGGAAGTTACTGGACAATCGAAAATATCGATATCACAGGAACACCGGACGACTGCAAGGCCCTTCAGATTGCAGGAAACTACAACGAAATCCGCATGGTCGACACTTACCTCAACCATGACACCGGCATTCAGATTGCAGGACGGGCAAAAGAGCCGCCAAGCAAATGGCCGCACCACAACCTCATTTACGGATGTGAATCATTCGGAAACGCTGACCCGGCTCAGAACAACGCCGACGGCTTCGCTTCAAAACTCACATCAGGAGAAGGAAACGTATTCCGAAACTGTGTAGCCCATCACAACGTAGATGACGGATGGGACTTGTACGCAAAAATCGAAACCGGTCCAATCGGAGCAGTTATTCTCGACAACTGTATCGCTTACAACAACGGACGCAAAATCGACAACACAGGTAAAGGTGACGGAAACGGATTCAAACTTGGTGGTGACGGTATCGCCGTTAAACACATCATCCGGAACTCAGTTTCTTTCAACAACGATTTGAACGGCATCACGACAAACTCTAACCCAGCCCTCATCGTTGAGAACTGTACTCTGTATGGCAACAAAGCAACAAACCTTAACCTCTACGGAAAAGGCGATGCAAAGAAATATCCAAGAACTGCAACTGCAACAGGCGTTCTTTCTGCAGCTGGAAACGGCCGTGACCAGTTCGATGATACAAAAGACCCTGATATGGCGAAACGCCTTGCATCAGATTCAAACTTCTTCTTCAACGGAGCAGAAGCTGTAAACAAGAGCGGAGCAAAACTCGGAAAAGACGCTTTCGTAAGTGTTGATTTCAGCAGTATTGAGATGGGTATCCAGGAAGACGGAAAAACCTTCAACCGAATCCCGCGCGACGCAAACGGTGTGTTTGATCTGGGCGACCTTTTCAAACTGACGGACAAAGTTCCAGCCGGTGTTGGTGCTGATTACAACCACAAAGCCCGCGTAAGCGACGCAAAATAATTCAAATTTTCGGGAACTAAAAAGTTTCCGAAAAGTCTTTATCAAATAAAAAGACCGTCCTGAACCTGAAGTGTGAAAGAAATGCACTTCAACCAGGGCGGTCTTTTTTGTTCTTCTTATCAACGGGAAGCAGCACTTCCTCAGAGCTGGCTGTTACTTTCCGATTAAAACAAGAATGCTGTTCGCAAACAGAACGTAATGCTTTTGAGAATTCAGTTCTTCTTCATTTCCAAGCAGAATTCCCGTTTTATTGTCAATCGAAGTGTCAATCGTGCGGTACCATTTTCGACCGCTTGACGGTGACGGAATTGTAATCGTAATATCGTGAATGTCCATATTCATCGCGACAAAAAAGTCATTGTCATCACTTTTTAGCCCTGACGCCTTTCCGCCCAGACGGAATGCAAGGAAATGGTTCATTTTTTTCCAGTCGGGAACAGTTCCGTCATAGTTAAACCAGGTTATATCCGGTGGCTCGCTGAAAAGACTTGTCGAAACCCCGCCGAAAAAATTTCTCCTGTGGAAAACCGGATGCTGGTTCCGCAGTGCAATCAGGTTCTGAACGAAATCAAGCATTTGCGCATTATTCGTGACATCTTCCCAGTTGAACCAGGAGATTTCGTTATCCTGGCAGTATGCATTGTTATTTCCGCCCTGGGTTCTCCGGACTTCATCACCCGCTACAAACATCGGGACTCCCTGAGAAATCAATAGAGTCGTAAAGAAATTTCGGATTTTCTGGGCACGAATGCTTTCAATCTTGGGATTTACTGTAGGTCCTTCAAAACCGTGATTATAGCTGAGATTGTTGTCGTTTCCGTCGCGGTTTTCTTCGCCGTTTTCCTCGTTATGCTTGTGGTTGTATGTTACAAGGTCATTGAGCGTAAAACCGTCGTGTGCAGTTACGAAATTGATTGAATTAACAGGGCCGCGTCCGCTCAGTGCATAAAGATCGTTGCTGCCTGCAATTCTTGTAGCCGCCTCGTTTGCGACAAATTCATCACCGCGGATAAAACGCCGGATTCCGTCTCGATAGTGGTCGTTCCATTCGCACCATCTTCCGCCGGGGAAATTTCCAATCTGGTAAGCACCGCCGCAATCCCATGGTTCTGCGATGATTTTTGTGTTGCGGAGAATTGAGTCTTCTGAAATACGCTTTGTAAGAGGCGCAATGTCAGAAGGACAGCCTTTTTCATCACGGGTAAGCTCGCTCGCAAGGTCAAAGCGGAAACCGTCAACATGCATTTCAAGAACCCAGTAATGAAGACAGTCGATGATAAAATCCTGTACGACCGGATGATTTGCATTCACGGCATTTCCACAGCCTGAATAGTTCATGTAGTATTCTTTATGGTCGCTCACAAGATGGTAGAAAATTTTGTTGTCAAAACCACGGAAATTCAACGCTATACCGTTTTCGTTTCCCTCTGCTGTATGATTGAAAACTACATCAAGGAGAACTTCGATTCCGGCGTTATGAAGCGCCTTTACCATATCCTTGAACTCACGCACACATCCGCCCGGAGTTCTGTCACTTGAGTATGAGCATTTAGGAGCGAAGAACCCGATTGTGCTGTAACCCCAGAAATTTTTCAATCGGGCGCCGGTTCTCGGATTTACATTTGTGTTTTCGTACTCGTCGAATTCCATTACAGGAAGAAGCTCGACGGCAGAAATGCCAAGCGACTGAAGATAAGGGATTTTTTCGATTACACCACGGTAGGTTCCGGGATGTTCGACTCCTGAAGAAGGAGATGCCGTAAATCCCTTTACGTGCATTTCGTAAATAATGGATTTTTCCAGTGGAATTTCAAGCGGCTTGTCGTCTCCCCAGTCATAATCATCGCTATCGACTATTACGCATTTCGGGAAGCGCTCCATGTTCTTGTCCTTGCTGTTGTGCATGTACTTAAAAACAGAGCCTTCCGAAAAAGCTTTTGCACGCGGATCAAAAAGAGGCTGTGTCTTATCAAAACGATGGCCACGGCTCGGTGCAAAAGGCCCGTCTACCCGGTAAAGATACAGATCACCGGCTTTCAATCCCTCGACAAAAACATGCCATAAATCACCAGTTTTGTTAGTTTCTGGATTTAACTCAATCGTATGATAAGGTTCTGCGTCCTCTGCGGATGAATATAAATCGAGAAAAACTTTTTTGGCATTCCGGCTGAACACCGTAAAATAAACGCCTTCAGAAGTGACTTTAGTTCCAAGCCTGACGGCTTTGCCTGTTGAAACCCGAATAGAATCCATAATGTAAAATTATAACACACGCATATCAGAATTTAAAGATAATTGTAAGGAAAACCGAAACTTGAATTATCAGGACAGACATATATTTTTCAATATAGAAGTCTATAAAATACAAATTTATATCAAAATTCTGTCTTTTATAAGGACAAAAATTAATATAATGTTACAATGAAAAAAATATGGTCGTCTCACGGACGGCTTAAGGAACTATTATGACAGAGATTAATATCAAAGATTTTGGCGGAAAAGGTGACGGAGTCTTTGACAATACAAATTCTTTTAAGGCTGCATTTGAAGAACTGGCAAAAAACAATGGCGGGAAGCTCATCGTTGAAGAAGGAACATGGCTTACAGGTCCGATTGATTTAATCAGCAACTCAACTCTGGAACTCAAAGAAGGTGCTGAACTTTCTTTCATTACGGATCCAAATGCATATCCGCCGGCTTTCACCCGCTGGGAAGGTGTCGAGTGTTACGCAATGCACGCTCTTCTTCGGGCCGCAGATGCAAAAAACGTAAAAGTCACAGGTAAAGGCACAATCAACGGAAACGGAAATGCCTGGTGGGAACTTAAAAAAGCAAAAAAAGATGCCGGACAAACCCGCCCGGTCGAGTCTTATGAGCTTGCACTTGCAAAAATGAACCCTGGTTATGAAAATCAGGCTGGTGGCGGTGGTGGCCGTGAGACTCAGTTCTTGCGCCCATGTCTTGTTGAATTCATCAACTGTCAGGGTGTCACTCTCGAAGGCGTTTCAATCAAAAATTCTCCTTTCTGGACTGTTCATCCGCTTTATGTCGATGACCTCACTCTTCAGAACCTCAAAATCGAAAACCCGTATTCTGCACCGAACACAGACGGAATCGATGTTGACTCATGCACAAATGTTAAAATTTTGAACTGCTATGTCGCTGTCGGCGATGACGGAATCTGTCTCAAATCTGGATCAGGTCCGGACGGAATCCGAGTCAACAAACCGACTGTAAATGTCACAATCAAAGACTGCACTGTTCGTTTCGCACATGGCGGAATCGTTCTCGGTTCAGAAACTGCCGCAGGTATTCAGCATGTTCACGCTGAGAACTGTGATTTGAGCGGAACCGACCGTGGAATCCGAATCAAGAGCCGGCGTGGACGAGGCGGAGACCTTTACGACATCGAGCTTAAAAATCTCGTGATGGATGACACTCTCTGCCCAATCGCAATGAATATGTACTACAAATGCGGAATCACCGATACACAGTCTCCGCTCTTCTCTCTCGAAAAACAGCCTGTCACAAGCGAAACTCCGCGCATCCACAATGTAAAAATCATCGGTTGTACTGGCAAAAACTGCAAGGCGAGCGCAGGCTTCATCGTGGGGCTGCCCGAAATGCCAATCGACAACCTTGAAATCCGTGACTGCCACTTCACGACGGACGAATCTTCTGACCGCTCTCCAATGGAAAGCGATATGTTCTACGGCTTACCGGAAGTTACCGTAAAGAGTTTCCGAGTGCGAAATGCACCTGGGGCTAAGTTCGAAAATGTAAAAATCGACGGACCAAAAGAGACATTTATCTACGAATAATTCTTTTTGCGGTCTGATAAACAGATTATTTTAGAATAAAGAAAGCCGGAGAACGCTATGAAGTACGCTTCAACAGACGCTCACCGGCTTTCTTTTGTTATACCCCGCTCCGAAGGATGGAGCTCATTTTTAGAACAAGTCTATTTTCTTGCTACAATCACCATTGTTCTGGCGTTCTGATTGTACGGACTGAAATCAAAATCACCGTAAATCTCGACAGATTTAAATCCCATTCCAAGCATAAGTCTTTTTAACTCAACGGCAGAATAAAGGCGCTGGATAAACTCATGCTCGATTCGCTCACCTGTCTCGTTGTCAATCAGAATCCATCGTGAACGAAGGCCTTCCCAGGCACCGACAACACTGAAATCTGTAAGAACTGTCTTTCCGGCTCTCTCGAACCATTCGCCCTCTGTAAAATCTTTTATTGCAATTTCACGGCTTATATTCTCGAGAATAAAGAACCCGCCATCTCTCAGTGAGTTGTAAATCGACTTTAGAATCTGAGCATCTTCATCGATCGTATCGCAATAACCGAAAGAAGTGTAGAGGTTGATTGCGCAGTCAAATTTCTTTTCTGTCGTAAACGTGCGGAGGTCGGCTTTGATAAGTTCAAGGTCAACGCCCTCAGCACTTGCACTCTCAGCAGCTGCATCCAGTTCTGACTGAATCAAATCAACGCCGGTAACTTCAAGTCCGCGGGCTGCAAGTTCTACCGAAATTCTCCCGGGACCGCATCCTGCATCAAGAATTTTAGCACCTTTTCCAAGGCCTGCGATTTTTAAAACGCTGTCTGCTACAGCCGGCGCTTCAGCCCAGCGCGCAGTATCAAACATTATCGGGCCGTAATTATTCCAGAAATCTTCTTTTTCAAACCATTCCATTTTTATCCTCCTTAAAAACGCAATGTAAAATATCAGTCAGACAGCGGGAGCTTTCCCTGTGGTTCAAATTCGCCGCTCAATGCCCCGAAAAACGCTTTGTATGTAAAAATCGAGTAGCTGTAACCCATCAGAATCGTGTCTGCAAAATCAAAACCGCTCATAACGGGAATTGGCTCGAGCGATGAAAGAATTATCACCCGCTTTCCGCAATTTTTCAATCTTTTTGCGATTTCCGCCCCTTCGACATTCGGAACATAGAAAATTATCGTGTCGTAAGTCGATGCCATATACTCAAGGTTGTTACCGTTCCAGTCAATTCCGACACTTCCAAGTTTCGGAAAATTGATTTTATAGCGGGCAAATTCTCCGTATCTTTTCTGGGCTTCCGTAAAGAATTCTGATTCAACCGGCTCAGATGCGTTCTCCGGGATTTCATCAGCAGGACCAACAATCAGAAGTTTGTCCCCGCCCCGGTACGGCCATGAGCCTTTTTTGTACGCAGTGATGGACCGGCATGCCTGCGAAAGGAAAAATTTCTGGCCTTCCCGGTCAGGAATCTGGTCTTTCAGGCGGGCGATTTCCGGATACAGAGGTGCCGCATTTCCGCCCTTAAAATAATTAAGTTTTGAAAGAATCACACGGCGGGCTGCCGTAAGGACAATCTGACGGAATTCCTGAGAGACCTGCATTTCCTGAAGGTTTCTGGTGAGGAGTTTTTCATCAAGTTCTGCCGTTCTTGAAGAAAGAATTATGTCATTTCCTGCATATATCGCACGGTAGAATGCTTCTGAAGTGCTTCCGGCGTACCCCCAGGCGCCCGTCATCTGCATGTCGTCGGTGATTACAAGTCCCTTAAAACCTAATTTTTCACGCAGGATATCGTGAAGCCAGCCCCGCGAAAGGGATGCGGGATGCTCCTCGATGCGCGGATAAAGAAGATGACCGCTCATAATCGCCGGTACATTCTGCGAAATCAGATATTTATACGGAACAAGCTCTCGTTTTTCTGCCTGCTCCCAGTCAATATAAACGCCCGGAAGTTTTATGTGTGAATCAGAACTCGTGTCTCCGTGGCCGGGAAAATGTTTTGCGGTAGGAATTACGCCGGCAGCAAGGGAACCGGCCACAAAAGCAGAGCCAAGCTGACCGACAAGTTCAGCATCTTCTCCGAAAGAGCGCACATTGATAACTGAAGAATCGCGATTTGTATACAAATCGACGGTCGGCGCGAAATTCATGTTGATTCCAAGAGCCTTAATTTCCCGGGAGATGTAAAAAGCACTGTAATAAGCGTCAACCGGATACTCTGAAGCGCCGATTGCCATATTTCCCGGTGTTATCGTCGTATTTCCCTTTACATGACGGATAAAACCGCCTTCCTGGTCGGTGGCAACAAAAAGCGGAATTTTATATTTTCTCTTCTGGGCTCGTTCCTGAAGGGAAGATATAGAGCGCGCGACCTGTTCCAGATTGTTCGTGTTCCAGCCGAAAACCTTAACGCTGCCAAGCCCCTTGTTTGAGACCCACTGATTTAAAAGTAAACTGGGTTCTTCCCCTGCCCATCCGAACATGAAAATCTGGGCAAGAAGTTCCTCGTCAGAAAGACGCGCAACAAGAAAATCCGCAAGCTGTTCATTGGGATAATCGCTCCAGAAATCAGCGTTTTCAGGAATTTGAGAGGACTGTGAGAAAGAAGACAAGACAAAACAAAATAAACAAAAAAAAGCAAGAATATTTTTTTTCATAAAAAAGTGCCGTTGCAATGAAGGCTATTTTAGCAAATTCCTCAGTTTTTTTCTATCATACTAGACAAAGTTTTTGATTTCGGATATATTATTCTCACTTTGGCGTCTTACCCAAGCGGTAAGGGAGCGGTCTGCAAAACCGTTATGCAGCAGTTCGATTCTGCTAGACGCCTTGCAAAGTATGAGTCGCTTTCAGGCGGCTCATTTTTTTGCCTTCCGGGTCTTTCAAGCAAAGCTGGGACTCGTTTTCATATATAGAGGGGGAAGTTTCCCCCTCGCTTCAACCGCTTCGCGTTTTACGCTACCCCCTCTGCGGGGGACGGTTCAGGCACAGCCTTCACCGAGACTCGCTCAAAACCTGTCTCACAGGTTTTGAGCGCTATGTGGTCGCTCCCTACCCCAGCAACGCCCCTTTTTTTTAATCCAGAGTTTTTAAGGTATAACTATAGCCGCGCAGGAAATTCTCGTATTGAATTAAAGAGATTGAATTTCCGGCTGTTTCCGAAATGACCGTAATTTTTGAAATGATTTTTTTTCCTTTTTTGAGGGTGCGGATTTCCGTTGTTTTTCCGTCAGTACCGGGAATCTTTTCGGTCGTAAAATCAATTCCGATTTTTGAAAGGGCCGATTTTAATTCTTCTGAATCATAAAGACAGAACTGAAAGTCCGCGACGATGTATTCTGCCTTCATGTTTTTCGGAAAGACTGCCGAGTTAAACTCAAGGACGGAGCCGTCATAAAAGAGCCCCGCAAGCGTCGTTCCGAATTCGTTTAAGACTGTCATCGAAAGCTGAGTCTCGTCTGCCACTACATAAACCGGCATCTCAAACTCTTTATCACCGAATTTTGCGCTCATCTGCTGAAAAGCATCAAGTTTGCCTGCCATAAAGACAGGCGGAAGAACCGTGTATTTCGAAGAATTAGTCACATAAACCGGTGAAAACGCAGGTTCTATTCTGGAACTTGAACAGGAAACGAAAAGTGACAGAAGAATCAGGACTGCACAAAGACGGATTTTCATTTTGCGAGTTTTGAGAGTTTTTCTTCAAACCTGCGGTCTTTTTCTTCTTTTGCAGGACGGTACAAAATTAAAACATTTCCGATTAAGCGGACAAAAGTTGAGTCTGTATTCTGAGAGATTTGAGAGGCAAGATCTCGTTTTTCTTCTTTGAACTCGTTGAACTTGACTTTGATAAGTTCGTGCTCGCCGAGAAGACGGTCAATCTGAGCGACCTGATTTTCGGTAACTCCGGCACCGCCAATCTGAACGAGCGGATTCAGGTCATGAGCCGACTTCTCTAAAAATTTTCTCTGTTTCGGGTTAATCTCAATCATAGGTGGAATTATAAGATTTATGAGATTGTCGGGTCAATACCGTGCTTCGGCTTCGCTCAGCACATTGCACTCCGGCGGCGGCGATTTCATTCTTCCACAACCTTTGCACCGCTCAGTTTCAGACCTTTTTCCGGGACTTTGAAAGATGTTTTGTTTCCCTGAAGATAGAAATTTCCGGAAGCAATACTGACTGAGAAATCTGCCTTTACTCCGTTTTTGGAATTCAGAAGGAAGGCCTTGAAATTCTTCCCTTTTTCGGTGATTAAATTCTCGCAGTTGACTGCGCTTCCCTCTTTTGTTCCCTGAAAATAAAAAGTTCCGTTGCCCTTTAATTTTACGTCGTCGCCTTTTACTGCGTGATACACATTTCCTACTGCATACAAAGTTCCGCTTCCGCCGATTTCAAGATTCTTTTTGCACTGAAGGGCGGCCGTTTTTTGTGCGGATTTTCCGCTGGAAACGAGATAATTCGTGCTTCCCTTTGCAGAAGAAATTTCTGTTTTCGCTTCGCCCAGAATTGCGGCTTCTCCGGAACTATTTTCGATGAAGGCATTTTCAAGCCGGATTACCGTGTTTTTTGTTTTGTTTACAATCTGGCCGTTGAAATATCCGGAAACCTTGTACTCGATACCTTCTTTTTTTGGCGCAAAGATAATTTTGTCTTTTGTGACCGTGACAGTACTGTCGGCCGGCAAGACAGAAATTTTAGAAGCAAACGATTTTTTTGCTGAAAGCGGGTTGATTGTGATTTTTTCGGCGGAGAGGCCTGCAAAAATTAAACTGGCGGCAAGAACTGAAATGATTCTTTTCATAATTATTCTCCTGTATCAAATTTTGCGTCTGAGAGCAGAAGCGCATCTTCCGGAATATTTTTGCCGGTCTTTACGGGCGTTTTGTTTGACCAGATGTAAAAATTTCCGGACTTTATGCTGAGCGACTTGTCAACCTTGATTCCGTTCTTCGAATTGAGAAAATATGCCGAGAAAGTTTTTCCGTCCTCAACCTCAAGGCTTTCGCAGGTAAGAGCTGAGCCCCGGCCAGTTCCCTCAAAATAAAAGGCTCCGCTTCCCTTGATTTTGACATCTTCGCCTTCGAGAGCATGGCAGACACTTCCTTTGACATAAAGGGTTCCGCTTCCGCCAAGGACGAGTGTTTTTTTGGCTTCGACAGCAGCTTTTTTGGTAAGATTTCTGCCACGGGAAACGATGTAGTTTGTGCTGTCTTTTACAACTGATATTTCAGTTTTTGCTTTTGCGATGATAACTTCACGACCGGAAGTGTTCTCAAGGTATGCGCCGTTGAGTTTTAATTCTGTGTTTTTGGCAGCGACTATGATTTGTCCGTTGAAATAGCCCGAAAGTTCGTAAGTTCTGCCCTCTTCGGCTGGAATAATGATGATTTTTCTGCCGAGAACTTCGACTCCTTCGTCCAGCGGGGAGATTAAAAGCGCCCTCTGAAAAGAAGATTTTACTGAGTCAGCATCAATCTCGGTTTTGTGGGGAATTTCTTTTTCGCAGCCTGGAAAAGCAAAAAAAGAAAGAATTATGAATAAATAAGGAATTTTTTTAAATTGCACTTCAGAGCCTCCGTTTAACTGCAATTCTAAAACACGAAAAATCCAAAAACAAGGAAAAAGAGGCCGTTGTAAGAGAAGTCTTAAAAAATAAGAAGGGGCTGCCCCGAAAAACTCAGGACAGCTTTTTTCTTTAAACTTTTCTGAAGTTCTGCTAAAATCTGTTCATTGTGGGTGTGAAAATCTTTTTTAAAAATACGGTTGCCAGAATATCCGGCAAAATTCAGGATAAAACTAAATATCTGGCGCTTGTTTCTTACTTTTTGCTGCCGGTATTTCTGCTTGTTCTGTTTTTTGCTCCGGTAACGGTCTCGCCTCTTGATTTGTACGGGACCTCTGAAAGCCCCGTTCTCGCAAAAATTTTTGCTTTCAAGCTTCCGTTTGACCGGAACCTCAACCTTGAATTCGGACTTGCCCGTATTCTTCTGTATTTCATTTATCTTCTGCCGGCAGCTGCGGTCTATTCAATAGTAATAAATGTTCTTTCAGTACTAAAAAACAAGCAGAATGCAAAATCACAGGCAGATTTTTCCTTTATTCTCATGCCCCTTAATTATTCCCTCCTGCCTTTACCATACATCTTAATACCTCTTCTGGCGGCATTCTCAATCTATCTTTTTTGCGATGCGGTCTCTGTAGTCTCAAACGCAAACTCGTGGCAGTGGTTCAGTCAGGTTCCTTTCTACATTTACTTCATGGGATTTTTTGCCCTTTTTTCCCACTCTTATCTTGCTTTCCGCGGAATCCTTTATCTCAGGTCTCAGAATTCTGAATATCTGGAATACCGGAAAGTCAGGAGCGAAGACTCAAAACGCGGGCGCAGATTCTCAATAAAAACGAAATTCACTTTTGTAATCACTGGCGTCATCATCGTAATTCTGCTCAGTTTTATGCTTCTTATTCTGAACAGCTACCGGAAAATGTTCACGGAGGCTGTCAGCGATGTCGGGCGTGCTCAGGCAGAACATACGGCCGAAATTTATGACAGTGCGGACGGTCGTTACGACAAAATCGCTGAGTTCTTTAAGGAGCAGGGTGAATCAAACACTTTTGCGGAAACTCCTTTTGAGCGGATTGACATCATCGTAACGTACTCAAAGGAAACGCTTTTTCTTGAGGACTGGGACAATTCTAAAAATCTCCCGGAATTTAATATTTTCGCCTATACGACGGGAAAACCGAAAGAGATTTCGGAAGACGAAAAAACCCTCACAAATGACCAGGCTTTCGAATATCTCAAAAGATACAAAAACGGCACTTACAAAAAAGATTATGTTTTCAACCCGGCGAACAAAACCTGCAAATACATCTATCCTGTCACATTCTCGCAGAAAGGAAAGCACAAGCTTGTCGGCTTTTCAATCGTCACCTACAGGCAGCAGGTTCTGATGAGACAATATTTCCGCACGAAGATTTTCGTCTTTACGATTATCACGGTCTTTTTGTACCTCACAGTGATTTTTTCAGTACTGCTCTCAGACTTTATCTTCAACCCGCTTCTGTTCTTGCGAAAGAATGTACGTAAAACCTCGAATTCTATCGAGAAAATTCTGAACGGAAAGGCAAAAAATGCATCCAATTCCCTTAAATTCTCCGAAACGATAAAAACGAACGATGAAATTAAGGATTTGTCGCTTGAAATCGGTGACATGGTCAGCCTTATCAAGGGAATCATGCCGTATGTTTCATTTTCAACGCTTCAGCATGCAGAAAAAAACGGCGGCGAAGAAAATTCCGGAAAGAAAAGCACGACATCCCGCGACTTGTGTTTTCTTTTCACCGATATACGCGGTTTCACTTCGCTTTGTGAGGGAATGGCCCCGAAAAAAGTCGTTGAGATTCTGAATCACTATCTCGACATTGAGACAAAGATAATCCTCGAAAATGACGGTGACATCGACAAATATGTTGGCGATGAAATGATGGCATTTTTCGCAGGCCCGCGCAAAGAAATAAATGCCTGCAAGGCCGCAATGCAGATTCGTCAGGCAATGCGCGAAGAGCAGGAACGCTCGATGGAAGCAGGTCTTACCTATGTTTCAATCGGAATCGGAATCAACTCCGGCGAAGTAATTTTCGGTTCGGTCGGAGCAAGCACCCGCAAAGATTTCACTTCAATCGGCGACACCGTGAATCTGGCAGCCCGTCTCGAAAGTGCGAACAAAGCATATGGCTCAAAATCAATCATTACTGAGGCAGTCTTCAAAAAACTCAGGAATCTTTTCATCTGCCGTGAACTCGACTTCATCACCGTCAAGGGAAAAACCGAGCCTGTCAGAATCTACGAAATCTTACAGGAAAAAAGCAATGCGAGAAAAAGCGAGAATGAGGAAAAACTTCTGGATATCCAGTCACTTTTCGAAAAAGGCCTTTCTTTTTACCGCGAACAGAACTGGGATGAAAGCGAAAAATATTTTTCAGTATGCGCGATGAAATACAATGACATGCCTTCAATTGCTTTTCTGGACAGAATCCGTCACTTTAAGGCAAATCCGCCGCCGAAAGACTGGGACGGTGTTTTCAAAATGTCGGTGAAATAAAAGCTTTCCACCACCCGGCTGATAAATGTTTATTATATAACACTAAATTATGGGCGGATTAAAGAAAATTTAATTTTTCTCTGTTAGAATTGTCGGCATGAAAAAAATCGGGCTTTTTCTGGTTTCATTTTCTCTTTTTTGGACACAATTTCTGGCCGCAGAGTCAAATCTACCTTCTCTTCTTTTCGGTTACCTCAAAAATGATTTGTCGCTTCAAAAATATACCCTTACGGCACAGGCAAAAGCGCTCGATTTTGATGCCACGAAAATCGAGAACGGTCTGAGCTTTACGCTGTCAACCGGCACCGTAAAAATTCAGTCTTCTTCTGACGGAACAAAATACACTTTCACGCCATCAGCTTCCCTGGAAATTCCGGAACTTAACGACACAAGCCTTTCAGTAAGCCTTCCGATGACAAAAAAATCCGGATATGAAAGCACAAACGGCACTTTTCTTGACGACGGAAACATCAAGCTCAGCACGGGAATCGTCACTTCTGCCCCGTTAAAACGAAAAATCACGCTTCTTGAATCTGAACGGGAATACACCGAAGCGCTCAGAGACGCACAAAACCAGGCGCTTACCGTCGAAAACGAATTCTACACAAATCTCAAAACAATTTACGGCTATGTTAAAGATGTTCTCGAAGCAAAAAATGATTTGTACGATGATGAGCTGTCGCTGCGGGTTCTCGAAGTCCAGGGCTACAGCAAAACAAGTGCCTCATACCGCACGAAATACCTGGAATGCCAGAGCGACCGGCGCACTGTAGCAGAAAATCTCCGCAAACTGGAGCGTGAGACTGCAGTTTTTGCAGTGAAATGCGGAGCCGTATATGAGCGCGTGTTCACCCCGGAGAATTTTGAGAAAGGAAAAGCTGAGGAACTTGGAAACCGGGCCTTTGAAAGCGTAATGAATTTTCTGCCTTCTGAAATTCCGGGAGTCGAAATGGAGGATGTGCTTTCTTACAAGGCAGAAGACTACACAAAAAGCGAAAGTGCGGAATGGTCAAAATATATCAGCGACTTAAAGCGAAAAACCGACTACACGCTGGAAGTCGGGGCTTATGCGGGCTACACTTTCAACGAATCGACTTCAAAATACGACACGGCAGACGGCGGAATTACTTTTGACTGGCGCGGAATTACTGCGAGTGCCGGAGTTTCTGTTCCGACCGGGCAGAATCTCTTTCCTCTGAACGGAACGAGCACGGGCATTGCTTCAAAATCGCCTGTCTACACTTTCTCACTCACTTTAAGTCCGAATACCTGGCGGCTTGCTTCAATCGATAAAAAGCAGGATGAGCTGAATTCTAAAATCGACGAAATTGCCGTAAAATCTGCGGCGGACGACTACGACACAGCAGTTCTTGACAAACTCACCGAGCGCGGAGAC
This sequence comes from Treponema sp., assembly GCA_017395545.1. Taxonomy (GTDB): domain Bacteria; phylum Spirochaetota; class Spirochaetia; order Treponematales; family Treponemataceae; genus Treponema_D. Next base: position 26,196 of record JAFPUF010000088.1, read on the forward strand.
TTAAAATGGAGCGAAAAATCCTACGCTGAGGAGTACGACATGTATTCCCAGCTGGAGTACGATATGGATAAATGGCTTTCTCAGGGCAGCGTAACTCAGAGTGATTATCTTGATGCCGCGAACAACCGTGACAAGGCAAAGATAAACATCCTGATCAACGCCGTTGAGAAAATTATCTACAATAATAATGTGAAACTTCTCTTCGTGAGAAAATAAGGTTGTCACACAGATTCGATTTTCCTACGGGAAACCCATGAAAATAATTGTGGCAATAATATGGGAGATTGCTTTGAAAATAAAACTTACTAAAAAGCAGAAAATAATTCTCGGGGTAGTACTTGGATTGGTGGCGCTTATCGCGATTTTGAAAGTCTCACGGTATTTTGTCGAGAAATCGGCGAGTGCCGGGCAGACTACTTATATCGTTCGCAAAGAGACTTACGAAAATGTGATTCAGATTGCGGGAACTGTCTCGGCGGCAAAATCTCAGACACTGCAGTCGCTCAATGACGGAAATGTCGTCGGTGTTTACAAAAAAGAAGGCGACTATGTTAAAGCCGGAGATTTGATTGTTCAGCTTGACGACACCGAACAGCAGTACAATCTTGCGAATCTTGATTACGAAATTTCAGTCGCAAGGCAGAATCAAACGGCGGGAAAACTCAAGCTCATGGAGACTCAGCGGATTTCCCTGGTGCGGAAGGTTGAGAACCGTAAGATTGTGGCCACTTTTGACGGCGTGATTGCGGATCTTGACGTAGACCCTGGCGATTATCTTGAAGCAAAAGATTCAATCGGAACGCTCGTAAACACGGATTATCTCACAGCTGATGTCGAGATTGCCGAAACCGATGTTTCAAAACTTAAAATCGGGCAGAAAGTTGAATTCACATTTCCGGCTTACAGTGGAGAAGTTTACGGAACGCTTGATTCTTACCCTGCGATTGGCGAAGTGACGAGCCGTGGTGCGACTGTCGTAAATGCAACCGTGCGAATCGACGATGTTCCTGACGGAATCCTTCCTAATTTCAGTTTTACCGGAAAGATTCAGATTACGGAGCCTGAGACAAAGCTTGTTGTTGAGAGATATGCAATCGGTCACGACAAGGGAACGGCTTTCGTAGAGATTATTGGGCGTGACGGAAAAACGACTAAAGTTGAAGTCTCGGTTGAGCCATACGGCCTTGAATATGTAAATGTTCTTTCAGGACTTAACGGCGGCGAAATGCTCAAAGCCCAGAGCAACGCTTCAAAAAGCGGAAGAATGAGCGTAAGCAAAAAAGGCCAGAAAGCAAATAAGAACAACAAGAATCAGCAGAACCAGATGCCAATGGGTGCGGGCGGACCGCCACCGTTTTAATGAAGGGAAAATATGTCTGAGCCAGTAATTTTGATGCAGGATGTAAGAAAGATTTACTCTATGGGCGAGCAGGAAGTCCATGCTTTGCGGGGAATTTCGTTCTCAGTTGAGCAGGGAGAATTTTTGTCTATAATGGGACCTTCTGGCTCCGGGAAATCTACCTGCATGAACATGATTGGCTGTCTTGACCGCCCCACAAGCGGAATCGTCAAAATCGGTGGCAAAGAAACTGCAAAAATGAGCGAAAAGGAACTTGCCGAGCTTCGGAACAAGACCGTCGGCTTCGTTTTTCAGCAGTATCACCTTTTGCCGACAATGACCGTCCTTGAAAATGTTATGGTTCCGCTCCGTTATCAGGGAATCGAGCGCCCGCTCCGAAAAGACATGGCACTTTTGGCACTCGAAAAAGTAGGGCTGAGCGACAGAATCAATCATCTTCCGAACGAACTTTCCGGCGGACAAAAACAGCGAGTCGCAATCGCACGGGCAACGGTCACAAAACCTGCGATAATCCTTGCAGACGAACCGACCGGCGCTCTCGACAGTACGACAGGCCGTGCAGTCCTCGAACTTTTCGGCGAAATCAACGCTACAGGAACGACAATCGTAATCGTCACCCACGACCCGGGAATCGGAGCAAGCACGAAACGCTGCATTCGCATTCTTGACGGGCAAATACAGGAAGATAAGGCATGTTAGAAGATTTTATTGACTCTTTAAGAAATTTCTCCCGTTCTAAAACCCGCACGGTGCTTTCTTTGCTGGGCGTAATTATTGGCGTTGCGAGCGTTATTATCATCACCAGTATCGGGGCAAGCTCGTCAAAAAATATTCAGGCTCAGTTCGGCTCTTCGGGACTTGACCTTGTGAGCGTTAGCAGCGGCGGATGGATGAGGCGTAACCGTGATGCCGTCACCCTTAAATTCGACGAGGAACTCCGCACGGATTTGTTCGACAGCGTTAAGAATATCAAAAAAGTCTGGTACAAAAATTCAGTGAGCTTTGCGGTTTCTTACGGCGAGACCACGGTGACTTCAAATGCGACTGCGATTGAGCCTGGCTATCTTGAGATGTACAATCTTGAGCTGGACACTGGCAGTTACTTTACCATAACTGACGATGTTGCGGGCAGTCAGAAAATGATTATCGGAAGCGAGGTTGCTTCTTCACTCTTCCCGGACGGAAATGCTGTCGGAAAGGGCGTGATTGTCGTTTCTTCAAAAGTTCCATTTGCCTTTACTGTTGCTGGCGTTCTTAAAGAACAGTCGGCGGGCATGGAATCCACCACGACAGGAATCTACATTCCGAGGGGATTTTACTCAAAAAAAATCAAGCCGAATCCCACGGCGGACACAATCATGGTTCAGGCGACCGACACGAGCCTCTGCTCCCAGCTTGTCACCGACCTGACCGAATACATGAACGAAAAATCCGGCACTGAAGGAAGCGTAAACATCACTTCAATGCAGACGATGATTGAGCAGGTCAAAAGCGTGATGGGAACGGTGAGCCTCATGCTCTCAGGAATCGCCGCAATCTCTCTTCTGGTCGGTGGAATCGGAATCATGAACATTATGATTGTCACGGTCACGGAGCGAAAGCAGGAAATCGGAATCAGAAAGGCACTTGGAGCAAGTCCTTTCGCAATCTGCCGTCAGTTTCTTGTGGAAAGCGCAAGCATCACCCTCTTTGGCGGGGTTCTGGGAATCCTTCTCGGTATTGCACTGAGTCTTGCGATTGAGTATGTCGTGAAAGATTTGCCTTATGCGATAAAACTTTCAGCATGTGTGATTTCGTTCGTGTTCAGCGTGTTCGTAGGCATCTTCTTCGGACTTAGCCCCGCCGTCAAAGCAAGCAAACTTGACCCGGTGGAAGCTCTCGCAGGTTAAAAAAAACACATCTTGTGCCGACCAGCTGGCAAGAGCGGTGATGGAGTAAGAGGACTTTACGCCAGTCCTTTCATCATCTCTACTTCCCTCGCATACATCTCGATTCCGGTTTTCCAGAAATCTTTTTTCGTGATATCGAAGCCTGCCTTTTTGCACAAATCTTCACAGCTCATGTTTCCTGTATTTGAGAGAAGTTCGGCGTATGTTTTGGCGAAGTCGGCTCCTTCTTTCTGGTAGCGGGCGTAAAGACCTGCTCCGAAAAGCTGACCGAATGCGTACGGGAAGTTGTAGAAGTCCAGTCCTGTTGAATAATAATGTGATTTTACTGCCCACATATATTCGTGGCGTTCTGTGTTGAGACCGTTTCCGTAAGATTTTTCCTGAGCGTCTTTCATAAGCCTGCAGAAATCGCTGGCTGTTAGTTCGCCGTCTTTTCGCTCTTCAAAAACGCTCTTTTCAAAGTAGAACCGGCACAGAATATCGACCAGAACCTGACTTACATCCTGCAAGTCCAAATCCAGAATCTGAATCTTTTCGCTGTCCGTGCATTTTGAAATCATGTCCTGCTTTACGATTGTTTCTGCAAAGGTTGATGCGGTTTCGGCGAGCGTCATCGGATATGAGAAAAATGCTGACGGCTTTCCTTTCATGCATGAAAAATGATATGCGTGACCAAGCTCGTGAGCCAGAGTGATTATGTCGCTGAAAGCCCCGGTAAAATTGGTCATAATCCGGCTCTGATGTCCGAGCGCAAAATCTTCATCGTAAGCACCACCGACTTTTCCGGCTCGGACTTCGGCATCAATCCAGTTTTCAGCGAAGGCTTTTTTTGCAAAGGCTCCCATTTCTTCACTGAAAGAAGAATATCGTTCGATGATGTAATCCCGTGCTTCGTCGAAAGTCCATTCTTTTGAAAGAAGACCTTTTTCTGAATCCTTTGTTGAAAGCGGGGCAAACAAATCGTAGAAGGCAAGTCCTTTTTTATCCTCAGAGACTGTTCCGCCGTTTTTGTGGAGGAAATCAGCCTTTAAATTGAAATATTCCCGCCAGAGAGGAAGACTTTCTTCGATTGCGCCAATCAAAGCGTCGAGAGTTTCTTGAGAAAGCCGTGCAGATGCAAGCGAGCGGTCGAGCGGATTCTGCCATTTTCGGTGGCGGTTGAGCGTGAGGGTTTCACCTTTGAGATTGTTCAGACAGGCCGAAAATGCAATTTCATTCTGTTTTAGAAGTGAGATTTCTTTTTCATACGCAGATTTGCGTAATTTTGGGTCGGCTGAATAGGCATCATTGCGTAATTCGTTGAAAGTTTTGCCAGTCTCGCTATCTTTGAGATTTGAAATCAGCTGCTCGTGAAGACGGTCCCATGCGTCCCCGCCAGTCTGCTGAAGTTCGCCCGCAAGTTTTTCTTCGGCGGCTGACATCTGATGCTTGGTTTCTTCGAGAGTCTCGTTCAGAAGATAGCGGTATTCCTCAAATTCCGGGAACCGCTTGTAAAAATCTTCGAGCCGGCCAGAATTTGCAAGCAAAACTGACTTGAAAGACAAATCGAGCTGTTTGTAACGGAGCGTAAGATTGTCAATTTGAGTGATGTTGTTGAGATAATCGGTGTTCGTGGTGTCAACCGAGTAAATAATGTATGCGTAGGCGTTCAATGTTCCGCAAAGAGCCGAAACTTTTTCGTCTGCTTCCAAAAAGCCTTTGAGCCATGTGGGAAAATCGAAATTCTCGCTGGCATTTTTAATGAAATTGCTTGCCGACTCCAAAAGGGATGCAAGATTTTCCATGCCGCTTTCAAAGTCAGAAAGAGCGTTCTTGTATTCAGCTGATTTTATAGATGGAAAGATAGAATCCAGGTTCCATCGAGGGATTTTGTTTGTGTTTGTCATAGTGGTATTTTATCACAAATTATTCTAAGAATTCATAATCTTTCAACAGATTTGTTATATTTTTCAAAAGTTTTTGGCTGTTTCAATTTGGACAGATGGAAAACAGCGTTTTCGGAAAGCCGCATTACAAACAGTGCAAAAATTGTGGTTGTGAATTCAGAGTTGCCAGAAATATTGCTCACGAGAATGTTGGCGAGCTGTGACAAAAAAAGGGAAAAGGCAACCTTTCACAAAAGGCTTTCCTTTTCCCTTTCAATCCTTTATCTTTCCAAAGGTAAAAACAGTTGCTATTTATTATCGCCTTTCCCTACTAAACACATCCACTCGGCCTGGGCACATAATGTGTCACCAACGAATGCCTTTCCGCTCTGAACTACCATGTTCTTGGTGCAGCGTTTGTTGGTTACTTCCATGCGCACTTTATCGCCTGGTCGAACCTGATGCTTGAATTTTACATTGTTCACGGTTGCGAGGAAGAAAAGGCTTCCTTCGTCGAACTTTTTCTGCAGGCTCAATGCCGCTCCGCCGCCCTGAGCCATTGTCTCAATCAGAATAACGCCAGGAACGACAGGATACTCAGGGAAGTGTCCCTTAAAGAAAAAATCCTCGTCAGTAAAAGTGCGGTGGCAGACACAGCCGTTCTCATCATAGCTGTCGATTGAGTCAACAAAAAGGAAAGGTTTGCGATGTGGCAACAAAGATTCAATATCTGTAAATGCTTCCATAATAATCCCCTTAGTTAACTTTCTTGAAAACGAGACAGCCGTTGTGGCCGCCGAAGCCGAAGTTTGCGCTCATGGCTACATTTACCGGCATATCAAGGCCCTTGTTTGGAGTGTAATCCAAGTCACATCCGCCTTCTACATCAGGCTCGTCAAGGTTGATTGTTGCCGGGATGTATGAATCCTGAATTGCTTTTACACAAATCATAGCTTCGAGTGAACCTGCGTTTCCGAGACAGTGACCTGTCATTGATTTTGTTGAAGAAATGTGGAGTTTTGGAGCTGCCTCACCGAAAGCGATGTGGAGCATTTTTGTCTCACCAGAATCGTTCAATTTTGTTGAAGTTCCGTGGGCGTTGTAGTATGTGACTTCCTCTGGTTTAACACCAGCGTCTTTCATTGCGACGGTCATACATTTTGCACCGCAAACTCCGTCCGGGTTTGGTGCTGTGAGGTGGTATCCGTCTGAAGAAGCACCGTATCCTGCAACCTCAGCGTAGATTTTAGCTCCTCGTGCCTTTGCATGCTCATATTCCTCAAGAACGAGAATTGTTGAGCCTTCGCCCATTACGAAACCGTCGCGTTTTTTATCGAACGGCCGGCTTGATTTTGTCGGATCATCAGCATATCCAGAAGAAAGAGCATGGAGCATTGAGAATCCGAGGTTTGCGTAACCACACTGAGTTGACTCAGCACCACCAGCAAGAACCACATCGTAGCGGCCTGAGCGAACTGTATCGAATGCGTTACCGATAGCGTCTGTTCCGGAAGCACAGGCAGTAGCGACAGTATGAGTAGCTCCGTGAAGACCGAATGCCATAGAGATGTTACCAGCACCTTCGTTTGGAATGAGCATAGGGATTGTCATCGGTGACATTCGTGTCTGGTTTGAATCGAAGTAAGCCTTCATTGTGCTCTCTGTAACTTCCAAGCCGCCGATACCAACGCCAAGATAAACCGAAGCGTCTTCAAGGATGTCAGTTTTTCCCATCAAATCAGAATCTTCGAGAGCCATTTTTGCAGCAGCAACAGCATACTGTGTGTACAAAGCCATTTTTCTAGCTGCAGAAGAATCCATATAGTCAGCTGCCTTAAAATCCTTTACCTCTGCCGCATATTTTACTTTAAAATTTGCATTGTCATAGTGTGTGATAGTATTGATTCCGCTTTTTCCGGCCTTAATAGCAGCCCATGTTGCATCAACCGAATTGCCCAAAGGCGAAATACAACCAAGTCCTGTTACAACTACTCTTCTCATGATTTTTATCTCCTAAAATAATGAAGTTCAATTTTATTATGACAAAATAACACTTTTTGTCATTTTGAGCAATAGGGTAAAAACTGACTGTTGAATTCTTCTTATTAAAAATATAAAATACACTTTGATAAATTCGAATAATAGGCTTTAGAACGAGGATTTTTAATGGAAACAACAAATACAGTATTTACACCTGCTGTCACACCAATCCGAATCGGTATCGATGTCGGCTCTACAACCGTAAAAGTCGTTTGTCTCGACGAAAACGACAAAATGATTTACGGAGACTATCAGCGGCATCGTGCGGACATTCGCAACACTATCATCAATGTTGTTACTCAGGCTCTGGGTGAAATAGAAAAATCTGCAAAACTTGGTGACAAGCACACTGTTTCCGTAAAGGTCACTGGTTCCGGCGGTCTTTCTGTCTCTCAGTGGCTTAACATTCCTTTCATTCAGGAAGTCGTTGCGGCTACAACTGCCGTCAAAAAACTTATTCCTCAAACTGATGTCGTAATCGAGCTTGGCGGTGAAGACGCTAAAATCACATATTTCACAGGCGGTGTCGAACAGCGAATGAACGGTACTTGTGCAGGCGGTACTGGAGCTTTCATCGACCAGATGGCAGCCCTTCTCGAAACTGACGCACCAGGTCTCAACAAACTTGCCGCAGGATGCAAACAGATTTATCCTATCGCTGCCCGATGCGGTGTTTTCGCAAAAACCGATGTTCAGCCTCTCATTAACGAAGGTGCACGAAGAGAAGACATCGCAGCCTCAATTTTTCAGGCTGTCGTAAACCAGACAATCTCTGGTCTTGCATGTGGTAAACCAATTCGTGGTCATGTCGCTTTCCTTGGCGGCCCGCTCCACTTCCTTGACCAGCTTCGGGTTCGCTTTATCGAAACCCTCAAACTCAAAGATGACGAAATCATCGTCCCTGAAGACAGCCAGCTTTTCGTTGCAGCAGGTTCTGCTTATTCTGCAGAAAAAGTCTGCAACCCGCTTTCTTCTTCAATGCCAAAAAAATTCCCTACAATCGCAGAATTCCGTGATTCCCTCAAAAATCTTGAAGGTGCGGAATTAAGCGAAGTTCAGCGGCTTGAACCACTTTTCGTTGACGAAGATGACCTTGCAAAATTCCGGGCACGACACGGCGAAGACAAGGCAAAACGGGGCGACCTCAACGCTGAGCACGGTCCTCTTTTCTTAGGTCTCGATGCAGGCTCAACAACCACAAAGGCCGTTCTCGTAAACAAAAAAGGCGAAATCCTGTGGGACTTCTACGATGTAAATGCAGGAAATCCGGTTGATCTGGCTGTCCGAGTCCTCAAAGATTTGTACAAAATTCTTCCGAAAGACTGCTACATTGCACGAGCCGTTTCAACTGGTTACGGTGAGGCTCTTTTTCAGGCGGCACTTGGCGTAGATGCCGGCGAAGTTGAGACAATCACTCACTACCGTGCAGCAGAATTCTTCGTTCCGGGTGTTGAGTTCCTTCTCGACATCGGTGGTCAGGACATGAAGTGTCTCCGCATGAAAGACGGAGCAATCACTTCAATTCAGCTCAACGAAGCTTGTTCAGCAGGCTGTGGTTCATTCCTTGCAAACTTCGCAAACTCAATGAATCTCGACATCAAGGAATTCTCAAAACGAGCACTTCTTGCCAAAAAGCCGGTTGATCTTGGTTCACGCTGTACAGTCTTCATGAACTCACGAGTAAAGCAGGCTCAAAAAGAAGGCGCTACCATCGATGACATTTCGGCAGGTCTTTCTTATTCAGTAATCAAAAACGCTCTTTTCAAGGTAATCAAACTCCGCCGCGCTTCAGAAATCGGCACAAAAGTCGTGGTTCAGGGCGGAACTTTCTATAACGATGCAGTTCTCCGTGCATTCGAAAAAATTGCAGGCGTAAATGTATTCCGGCCGGATGTTGCAGGTCTTATGGGCGCTTACGGATCTGCCCTCATCGCTTACGACCAGTGGTGCGACCTTACCGCTCCAAAACCAGGTCAGGAAAAGGGCTGGGTTCCGCCGAAGATTGTTTCAAACATCGCAACTCTCGAGCAGCTTGAACAGTTCAAAGTCGATCTTGAACTCACACGATGCGGTGGCTGCCAGAACAACTGTCTCCTTACAATCAACACATTCACAACAGGCGGTCAGAAGCGTCAGTTCATCACAGGAAACCGCTGTGAAAAAGGTCTGGAACGCCACCAGCTCAAAGACGAAAACGCAAAAACCGTTGACGGCTCAAACAAAGAAAACACCGGCGTCGAGTCCACTGGCTACGAGCTTCCGAATCTTTTCGACTGGAAGTACAAACGCCTTTTCAACCACTACATTCCACTCAAACCGGAAGACGCACCTATGGGCAGCGTGGGAATTCCCCGCGTTCTCAACATGTACGAGAATTATCCGCTCTGGTTCACAATCTTTACAAAACTCGGCTTCCAGGTCAAAACTTCACCTCGTTCAAGCCGCATGATTTACGAGCGTGGTATCGACTCAATTCCGTCTGAATCAGTCTGCTACCCGGCAAAAATTTCTCACGGACACATGGAATCCCTTCTCAAAATGGGATGCAAATTCATCTTCTATCCGTGTATTCCTTATGAAAAACTCGAAGACAAGGGAGCAGGTAATCACTACAACTGCCCTGTCGTAACTTCTTATCCGGAAGTTCTCAAACACAATCTCGACTCAATCAACGAAGCGAGCGACCTTCTTTTCATGAATCCGTTCCTTCCGATTTATGATTTGCCTCGTCTCCGTGAACGACTTTACGAAGAACTTCACAAGCACTTCCCTTCTCTCACAGAAAAACAGGTTTTCGATGCCGTAGACGAAGGCTGGAAAGAACAGGAGCAGTTCAAGATTGACACTCAGCGGGCAGCAGAAGAAGCACTGGAGCAGCTCGTCGTAACAGGCGGAAACGGTATCGTTCTTGCAGGCCGCCCATATCACCTCGACCCGGAGATTAACCACGGAATCCCTGAGATGATTCACGGACTGGGATTGGCTGTCTTCACAGAAGATTCAGTCGCTCACCTTGGTTCAGTCGAACGCCCGCTTCGAATCATTGACCAGTGGACTTACCACAACCGTCTTTACAGGGCGGCAAATTTCGTTGCAGGAATGCCGAACCTCGAGCTTGTTCAGCTCACATCATTCGGATGCGGTCTTGATGCCGTAACAGCAGACCAGGTTGACGAAATCATGAAGTCAAAGAGCAGAATGTACACGCTCATTAAGATTGACGAAGGAAGCAACCTCGGTGCCGTACGAATTCGAATCCGCTCGCTCATTGCGGCCGTAAAAGCACGCCAGCGAAATCCTAAAAAACCAGTCACAAAGAGCGCGGCTTACCAGCGAGTAATCTTCACAGAAGAAATGAAGCACGAATATACGATTCTCTGTCCGCAGATGTCGCCGATTCACTTCCGCCTTTTGCAGAAGGCCTTCCAGTATTCAGGATTCAATTTTGTCGTTCTCGATTCAGTTGATCCAAAAGCCGTTGATGCAGGTCTCAAATTCGTAAACAACGATGCTTGTTATCCTTCAATTCTGGTAACAGGCCAGCTCATTGAGGCTCTGGAATCAGGAAAATACGACATCAATAAAACAGCCGTTATCATCTCTCAGACAGGTGGAGGATGCCGTGCTACAAACTATATCGGATTTATCCGCCGGGCTTTGAACGATGCGGGCTGGAGTCATGTTCCTGTAATCTCACTCAATGCTTTGGGCATGGAAAAGAACCCTGGATTCCAATTTACACCAGGCATGGTTCACAAAGCCATGATGGCAGCCTTCCTTGGCGACCTGCTCATGCGAGTTTTATACAGAGTTCGTCCTTACGAGGCAGAACCCGGAAGCGCAAACCGCCTCTATGAAAAATGGAACGCAAAAGCAGAAGAAATGCTCAAGTCAAACTCAATCTTTAAATACCGAAGATTGATTCGTGGTATCGTGCGTGACTTTGATCGTCTGCCAATTCTTCCGATTAAAAAGCCCCGTGTTGGTGTTGTTGGTGAAATTCTCGTTAAATTCCACCCGACCGCAAACAACGACATGGTGAATGTAATCGAAAAAGAGGGCGCAGAATGCGTCATGCCAGACTTAATGGACTTTCTTTTCTACACATTCTCGGACGGTGTTTTCCGATACCGCGAGCTTGCATTCCCAAAATCCGAAGAAAAAAGCGGAAAATTCGCTGTCTGGGCTTTGGAATTATACCGAAGATACATGAAGAAGTGTCTGCGTAAGAGCCGTCGTTTTGATGCACCTAATTCAATCTGGGATATGATGAAGAGCGTTGAAGGCTTGATTCAGACTGGTAATATTTCTGGTGAAGGATGGTTCCTCACAGCAGAGATGGTTGAACTGATCCATTCCGGTGCTCCAAGCATCGCCTGCGTTCAGCCGTTCGCATGTCTCCCGAACCACATCACAGGAAAGGGCATGATAAAAGAACTACGCAGAAGATTCCCTGAGTCAAACATCAGCGCAATCGACTACGACCCGGGTGCATCCGAAGTCAACCAGCTCAACCGACTCAAACTTCTGCTTTCGAACGCTCCAATCGGCAAAAACCCTGACGAGCTTCCAAACGGCAAAATCTGGACAAAAAAAGGCGAAGTAGAGCCAATTCTTCAGTACGCTTCTGGAGGAGCACAGTTCGTGGACGACGACCCTGTTGATGCAAAGAATGTAGTTCCGGCAACAACGGCAGTTTAACAAACCACAGCCCGCAGGATTTCTAGTCTTGCGGGCTGTTTTCATGCTATAATACCTCATGTTTAAAACTCCACCACATTTTTCTTCTCTCGCAGAGGCTCTGGTCTCTCTTTTTGGATCCTCTGTTGCGATTGCTCACACTGACCGGCTATCTGGCGGCGACATCAACAAGGCTTACGGTCTTACGCTCACCACAGGCCACAAAATTTTTATGAAAGCGAACGCAAAGGAAAACGCACCTTTTTTTACCTCAGAAGCCCTTGCCCTTTCAGCGATAGACTCCACAAAAACGATTAAAACTCCCGGAATTCTCTGCACGGGAACTGATCCAGGTGAAGATGCCGGCTATTCTTTTCTTTTTCTTGATTTCATCGAACCTTCCCGGAAAATAAAAAACTACTGGGAGACTTTCGGACATGAACTTGCAGCGCTGCACAACGCTGAAACCGAAAAATTCACAGGCGGTACAAAATTCGGATTTCTCCAGGACAATTTTATCGGAGAGCGAAAACAGGAGAATCATAATTCCGACAGCTGGACTGCTTTTTTCAGGGATTCAAGACTCAGCCCGCAGTTTAAGGCAGCAGATTCTTATTTTGAAGAAAGTGACCGCAAAAAAATCACGAAACTTCTCGACCATCTCGATGAATTTCTTGTCGAGCCGGAATCACCCTCCCTTCTGCACGGAGATTTATGGAACGGAAACGCAATGTGTGGCTCAGACGGAAAAGCCTGGCTGATTGACCCCGCATCTTATGTTGGTCACCGTGAAGCAGACCTTGCAATGACCGAACTTTTCGGCGGTTTCCCGGAGGACTTCTACCAGGCCTACAAAGAGGCAAATTCCCTGGAGACGGGCTACGAGGAACGGCGCGATCTGTACAATCTCTATCATCTCCTGAATCACCTGAACATGTTCGGCTCCGGCTACCTGAATGCCGTAAAATCGATTCTCGAAGAATATACAGAATAAGGGGGAATGCCTTCCCCCTGGGTTCAGCCAGCAAGCTGTCTTCACCACACCCCCTTCTAACGGGGGACTATTTCCCCCGTAACGCCCCTTTTCACTTATAGACTTTTAAAATCCAACACAATACAATATAAAAACTGTAATTACAAAACAGAAATATTACAAAAGAGGAGAATTTATGAAAAAACTGACAAAAATCACAGGTATTTTTGCGCTCTCAGCAATTCTGTCATTCGGCACAGGCTGCTCCAGCGACAGCTCTGGCGGTGGTTTTGACGGGTCTGAGAAAATCACAAATAGCGACGGAACCACAACGCTCAAGATTCAGGAAAATGGCGACGGGTTTGTCAGCACGACAGGAAGTGTGAAGACAGATGATTCCAATTGGATAGGTTATTCTGGTGAAGGATATATTGAAAACCTTACAAGCGGTAAAACTGTCGTTTATACGGTAAGTGCAACAGAGGCAATATCCAACGCAAAAATAGGCGTTCACTATGGAATGTGGAATACACAAACGATGATTCGTGGTGTTCTTGTGACAGTAAACGGAACTTGCATTAATAGTGGCAGTGCAATCAAAACTGTTTACACTAATAAGGGAACTAAAGGGCAAGTTGTAGACGGACGTTGGATTGATTCTGATTATATAACAGGTGTTTCGCTAAATGCTGGTTCCAATACAATCATCATTGAAGGAGCTTCTGGAGAGCAGTCTTTTAACGGAGAAACTTACACTCCGACGGACGATGGAGCTCTTCCAAACATTGATTATCTTGTCGTAAACGGCAAAGGAATCGACTACGGAACTGACACGACAAAATATGTTTCGCTATCTTATGCTTCAGAAAATGAAACCGCTGGTTCGGTCGAAAGTACAGCCACAGCTGCAAGCATCGCAGAAGGCACATCTGTTACATTCACTGCTGCGGCAAACTCTGGCTGGGTATTCGAATGCTGGTCTGACGGCACAAAAACAAATCCATATACAAAAACAATTTCCGAAAACACCTATCTTTTCGCACACTTCATTCCAACAGATTACACGGCTTCTTCTGATTTGGTAGGATATGCGACAATCACGACGGATTCTGGCGACGGCTACACAATCTCTGGCGGTGCAGGTGCAAGTTCGGAAAACACTGTGACAATCTCAAGTTATGCTGAGCTGGTCGCAAAAAAAGACCTTCTTTCATCTGACGAGCCGAAAATCATCACAATCAGCGGAACGATTTCCACAAAAGACAATGCAAATCCTCTTTTGAGCGAGAAATACACAATCGGCTCTAACTCAACAATCTACGGAGACACATCAAATCAGGGAAGATTGCAGAATATCGAATTCGTTGTTGAGGGTGAGAACGTAATCATCCGCAACATGATGTTCGGCGAAGTAATCAGCTGGGACGGCTACACAAAGAGCGGCGCGGACGATGCGCTTTCTTTGAACGGCGCAACTCATGTCTGGGTTGACCACTGCGAATTCCAGTCACACCTCACACCGCAGGATCTTGACGGCAACGAAATTACAGAAGGACATGATTATTATTCAGATGATTCTGATTGGGCAAAAGATTTCTATGACGGTCTTCTGGACATCAAAAACGGCTCAACCTGGATTACAATTTCAAACTGTTATTTCCACGACCACTACAAGGCCTGCCTCTGTGCTTCTGGCGACGACGGCCCGGATAAAAACACTACAACTGGTGCAACTGACAGCGACATGCGCGTGACTTTCTATCATAACCATTGGAAAAATATCAATGCCCGAATGCCACTTTTCCGCTACGGAACAGGCCATATCTATGATTGCTACTTCGATGCAGGTTCTCAGAGCGATTCTGCAAGCTGTATCAATGTCCGCGCAGGAAGCAAACTCTACATCGAAGGAAACAATTTTGCAAACTTCTCAAAGACAACTGGTGATTCAGTCTCAAAAGGCTCGTACATCGTAGGATTCTTCTTTGCAGACACCAAAAAAGCTTATGGAAATGTTTCCGGTTCTTGGAAAGCAGTAAATAACAGTACTGCAAACGGAAACGAAGGTTCTGTCTCTGCTCCTGCTTATTCTTACACTGCTCCGACAAGCTATCCGACATCTGCTCCGACAGACGTTGGTGTCGGTAAACTCTCCGCGTCAGATTTGAACTAACCCCCAGGGGGCGTTGCGGGGGCGCGGCTCAGGCATAACCTTCGCCGAGACTCGACTAAAAACTTGCCTCGCAAGTTTTTTCGCTTCAGCGACCGTCTCCCTACCCCCGCAGAGGGGGTAGCGGAAAACGAAGTGTGACGCCAGGTTCAGGCACAGCCTTCACCGAGACTCGCCTAGAAAGTCGTCTCACGACTTTCTTCGCCTACGGCGACCGGCTCCCTAGGAGAGACTTCCCCCTCCCTTACTTGCCTCCTCCCCATTTTCCTGAGTTACGGTCCTGCCCCTTTAAATCTTTTCTTCTTTCCTCTAAAATCTTTCCCATCAACAAATTAAAAAAGGAGAATCAAAATGGATTCTGTAATGATTGCAAAAATTGCGGCGTTCGTGCTTTACCTGGGCTTTATGATTTACATCGGCCTTCGTAATGCCAACAAAAACAACAGCTCGTCGGACTTCTTCCTTGGCGGGCGAAAAGTCGGGCCTTGGGTCACGGCTCTCTCTGCAGAGGCTTCGGATTCTTCTGCATGGCTTTTGATGGGTCTTCCTGGCTTGTGCTACCTGGGTGGCGTAAAAGAGACTTTCTGGACTGCCCTTGGCCTTATCGTGGGAACTTACCTCAACTGGCTCTTTGTTGCAAAACCTTTGCGCAAATGCTCTATTTCTTTCGGTGACTCAATCACAATCCCGGAATTCTTCTCTAACCGCTTCAACGACAAATCACACATCCTTTCAATCGTTTCGGTCGTTTTGATTGTATTCTTCTTCACGATTTACACCGCTTCGGGCTTCGTTGCCTGTGCAAAACTCTTCAACTCAGTTTTCGGTCTCCCCTACCATGCCGGCCTTGCTATCGGCCTCGTTGTAATTTTGTGCTACACAATCACCGGTGGTTACACGGCTGTCTGTACAACGGACTTCGTTCAGGGAACATTGATTTTCGTAGCTTTCGTAGTTTCGGCTACAATCGCTGTTTTCGCTTTGGGTGGTCCGGCTGAAGCAATCGCTCAGGTTCAGTCTTTCGATGCACGGGCACTTGCAAACGATTTTGGCGAGAATATCCGAAAGGCATTTGAAGGAAACGCTTCTTTCAAGGGAATGTCAATTATTTCTGCTCTGGCCTGGGGTCTTGGCTATTTCGGTATGCCTCACATCATCGTACGCTTCATGGGCATCCGTTCAAATGACGAGATTTCAAAAGCACGCCGAATCGGCACCGTCTGGATGGTCATTTCTTATGTCGGAACATTCATGATTGGTACAATGGGAACGGCTTATCTTTTGAAACACGGTATTCTTTTGGGAACCGGAAGCGAAGAAATCGTTGTCAACGGCGTAACCCAGTTCGGAGACGCAGAGACAGTCTTCAGTGCGACAATGCTCAAAATGTACCCTGCTTTCATCGGCGGAATCTTCCTTTGTGCGATTCTTGCGGCTTCAATGTCAACCGCAGACAGCCAGCTTCTTGCGGCTTCAAGTGCAGTCGCTCAGGACATTTACAAGGGAATCATCAACAAAGAGGCTGACGAAAAAACAGTTTTGAACGCAAGCCGTTTCATGGTCTTCTTTATCGCTTTGATTGGTCTTTTGCTTTCCTTGAACCCGGCGTCTTCAATTTTCGGTCTCGTTTCTTATGCCTGGGCTGGTTTCGGTGCAACTTTCGGACCTCTCGTTCTTCTCGCTCTTTACTGGCGAAAAACAACAGCAAAGGGTGCGATTGCAGGTCTCTTAACTGGATTCGTCGCGGTCGTCTTGTGGCACAATGTTCCATCTTCAGTTCACCCGATTTTCGGTCTCTACGAAATCCTGCCGGGATTTGCAGTCTGTCTTTTGTTCACTGTCGCAGTTTCACTTCTAGACAAAAACAAAGACGAAAAAATGCTCGCAACTTTCGACGAATATAAGGCAATGAAAGATTAAACGCTGTTCATAAATTGAAAAGGCTGCCCGCAAACGGACAGCCTTTTTTTATCGGTTGATGAAACTCGACATTCGAACTATTTTAACATTGAGCAGAACGTCGTGACGATATTGTCTATTTCGGAATAATCTGTTTCTGTCTGGTTTTCAAAAAGAGAATTCGGGCCCGTTTCCGGATTTTCACGAATATCAATTTTTTTGCTGGTGATGTATTTATCAAGACTTGCGACCGTAACTGCAGTGAACATTGTCGCGAGTGTTTCCAGGTCATTTTCTTCAAGATCAATTATTTTTCCGGCTTTTGCAAGGCAGCGGAATGCAGTTTTCGTCTCCGAGATAAGCTTGGCACTTGTTTCCCGGGCGATTTTTGCCGCAGTGGTCGAAATGTATTTCTCACTCTCGATGAAAGAATAGATCTGAATCAGCGGCTCTTTTTCGTTCATCTTGAACCACCGGTTTACGATTGCTTTCATCACATTTTCAGCAGGATATCGCTGTGAAATTGATTCGATGTCTGTAGGAATAAAATATGCCTTGCGGTAGTATTCCCCGCACCATCTGAGGCAGTCTTCTACCATTGCATCGCGGCTTTCATAATGATTGTACAGTGAAGCTTTTTTGATTCCGAGCCTTTCAGCGACATCCGAAAGTGAAGTGCCGCCCGCATTCTTTGTAAAGCAGGCGTCTAAAAATGCGAGAATAATCTTCTCGCGAGTAATTTTGTCCGTCTTAGCCATTTTTCCCACCCAATTTAAAATAACTAACTATCATTAGTTTATGATGTAGGCCGTTATTTGTCAAGTGAGAATAAAGTTTGTGAATGAGAAGTCTTAAAGCCTGAGGGGATACCCCCTTCCCTAAATCTCAAAAAACAGGGGGAGATCAGGCCTGTAGCATGGAAGATCTATGATTTTCACTTTGAAAAGGTTTGCCTTGTATTTCGCCGTGATTTTTTCTGCGTTCGGACCTTTTATATTCTTTCTGGCAAGCTCATTTACCTCGTGATATGTGAATCCGAGATTGTCTTCGTCAGTTTTGCCGCACATTCCGTCACTTGGCGCTTTGTGAGTGAGGGAAGGAGGAAGACCAAGATAATCACCGATTGCTACGACTTCTTCAGTTGTGAGTTTATTTATCGGGGCGAAATCTCCGGCAGCATCTCCGTAGAATGTTGAGTAGCCGACCAGATCTTCGCTCAGATTACATGTGTTTACGACACGGCAGTTACCGATTTGCGCTCCGATTCCGTAAAGAGTGGCCATCCTGAGGCGTGCAGGAGTATTAGTTTTGAAGACTGGAGAAAAACTGTCGCTATCAGAACTAACGACGCCAGCATCTTTAAAAGCGCTCTGAATTCCTTCATACGCTTTTTTAATATTCACGGTAAAATTTTTGATTCCCAGATGTTCAATCAGGGCCTTTGAGTCTGAAATATCCTTTTGCTCACCGTTCGGCATCATTACACCGATGACACGGTCTTTTCCGAGCGCTTTTACGAGAAGCGCCGAAACTGTAGAAGAATCTTTTCCGCCGGAAACGCCGATCACAACTTTTGTCTTGTCATTTCCATTTTCAGAAATCCATCTTTGAATCCAGGCAACAACCTCGCCCGTGATTTTTTCTACATCAAAATTATACTCAGACATTCTGTTTACCTTTAGCAGCCTTAAAATTTTTCGAGAACCTTAAGAGCCTCAGTATCAAGGGCATCACGAAGGTAATCGTCGTTGAGTTTTGTTCCGAGCTCGCGCAGATGTTCGAGAACTTCGCGTGCAAGAGGAATTCCTTCCAGATCCTGACCGCGGGCATTTTCGTTCTCATGGAGAAGTCCAGAGCGGATAAGCGCCTTACTTGTCGCAAAAAGTCCGGCTTTTCCTGAGAGTTTTGAGATGATAAAGTCGAGCATGACCCGGTTTTTGCTCATCATAAACTCTTTCTGTTGTGAAGGCGGCAGGAATTCAAGCATATCGCGCAAAGTTTTGAAAAGTTCAAGATACTCGCGGTAACGGTAAGTGAGGCTACGGTCTTCGACGGATGCGGCGATTGTCGGAAGCATATCAATTGCGCGCTGCATTGCAAGGTCTTCCTTGCTGGTGTCTTTTGCAGGAGCAGACTCCTCGTCCTCTATTTTAACAGGCTCTTCTTCATCTTCGATAAGTTCAGCTTCACCGAATGATTCCTCGGCCTTAAGCGCTTCCGGAATATCCTCAAGGAAGTCCTCAGACTCAGTCTCATCGCTCAAATCTTCTTCGTTCAAAAGCTCTTCGTCCGCAAATGATTCTTCTTCGATTATCTCCTCAGGAGAAAGAGTTTCTTCGATTTCCGGCAATTCTTCGGTTTCTGAAAGAATTTCTTCATTTTCTGCAAACACGGGCTCAGATGTCTCTGGGAACGGACTGTCGGTTTCAGAAAAGTCTACGATTTCTTCAAGACCTTCAGGTTCTTCAAGCGCAGGCTCATGATTTTCTGTCTCAGTAACACTGTCTTCGGTGAAATCTGAAACTTCCGGGCTTCCTTCAGGAAGGTCAAGTGAGAATTCTTCAGGGATATCAATTTCTTCGGGAGTCTCTTCTGCACCAGTCCCTTCTTCTGTTTCAGCTTCAGGAAGACTGTCTGCTAAATCTTCGATTTTTGAGAGGCTTTCCGGGATTTTTTCTGGAATTTCTTCCGGCTCCGGAAGTTTTTCTGCCACAGTAACGACTTTTTCAGTTGCAAAGTTTAGTTTTTCGGTAAGCTCAGCGACCTTTTTAATCTGGTCTTCAAGTCTGTTCAGGGATTCGTCAGAGATTTCCGGCTTTTTCTCAGGATTTTCTGATTCAAACGGATTCTCAAGTTCTGTCTCGTTGTTTTCTGAAATTTCAAACACTGTGCTTTCCTCTTCTGTTAAATTTTCGAGATGATTCGGATCTGTGCTTTCACCGCTTTCTTCAAGGAAACCGGCAACCGAATCAACGTCATTTATATCCAGAGTATTGTCTGCTAAGTTCTGCATGTCCAGTTCGTCTGTCAGATTTTCAGATTCTTCGAGTGGTTCAGAAAGGGTGTCTTCTGAAATCTGAGAAAGGTCGTCGTCTTCAGGGAAACTGCTGTCATCCTTGAGGTGAATTTCAAGTCCTTCAGAATTATCAAGGTCTTCGATTATTTCTGACAATTCGGACTTTTCTTCGGAATCATCAGGATTCAGCTTACCGCCAGAGAAAATTGAATCGTAATCGACTGAAGAGTTCGGAATTTCAAGCGCGTTCTGGAGCGAAGGGTCTCCTTCAAGAAGCCTTGAGCTTTCGCGTTTTGAGCGCTGGTTGAAAATGTCGGCCTCGCTCGCCCTGTGATAGTACTGAAGGGCTTTTCCCAGTTCGCCTTTTTCTTCGTAAAGCTCACCAAGATGAACCATTGAAACAGAATCGTGGGGATTTTTTTGTATCGCAGCCTGAAGATACGGCTCAGCCTTTTCGACGTTTCCTTTCTGCATAAAGCGTTCGCCCCAATCCCTGTAAACATCATTGTAATCCGGGTTGATTTTTTTGAGGTTTGCGAAACACTCTTCTGCTTCAGAAGGCATGTCGCTGACAATATAGTACTGACCGAGAAGGTTCAGGGTTTCGACATCGTTCTCATCAATCTGCTGAAGTTTTGAGATTTTTTCGTAAGCGTCGTCAAGTTTGTTCGCAGAAATATGAATATGAGCCGACTGCTTGATGATTTTTGTGTTGTCAGGATTGAGGCTTTCGGCTTTTTTGATTGCGCTGAGAGCTTCTTCGAGTTTTCCCTGGCTTTCGAGAGAATGTGCAAGCCCCGTAAGCGCATTTTTGTATTCGTCATCAACGGTGAGGGCTTTTTTGAACTCATGCTCAGCGTCTTCAAAAGTGCTCTGTCGGTTGTAGATGTTTCCTTTTGCAGTGTGCATTTTGAAATCATCTGGATAAAGCTCAAGAGCCTGAGTTACTGCATTGTCTGCTTCCGTAACTTTATTTTCGCAGAGAAGAAGATCCGCATATGCTTCGATTGCATCTGTCCAGCCCGGTTTTGCACGAAGAGCGCCCTCGTAAAAAGTGAGCGCTTTCTGTGTTTCACCGATTTCGGCATAGCTTTTCGCAATATTGAACTGGAGAATCGGATGATTTGAGTCGTATTTTAGGCCACGGTGGTACGCTTCGATTGCTTTTGTATGCTTACCCTGCAAAGCGTAGACTGCCCCCAGATGGTTGTTAGCCAGAACATCGGAAGGATTTTCTTCGACGACTTCTTCAAAGCAATTGATTGCATCGTCATAATTTCCCATCTGACGGTAAGTAAAGCCCAGGTTGTATGAAATTTTTGCGCGGGACTTCGGATCATCTTCGCACATTACGAGAGCCTGCTCAAGATATGCCACTGATTCCTCGTAGCGTTTTTGCCTGCGGTAGACACCTGAGATTGCGACAAGAGCATCAAGATTTTCGTTGTCTGCCTTTTCGACCTGTTTGAAGAGCGTGAGCGCCTGGTCATCTTTTCCAGCCTTTGTGTAAAGATTCCCAAGGTTCATTTTGTATTCGATGTTTGATGGATTTTCCAGAATGAGATTTTTGTAGATTTTAGCCGCCTGTGTGTAATCATGGGCAATCAAAGCGGCTCTTGCACGCTCCAGCATCATAGTCGCGTCAGACATATTTTTCTCCGTGAGTAAGTTTCTGAGTTTCCGCGCAAAACAGCCGGAGCCAGAAACAGTTATTCTATTATATATTTAAATCGGAATTTTTTGTAGTTTTTTGTACTGTTTTTTTGAAAAATCGACTTTAGACGCCGCTGATTGTCTCGTAGTAGATGCAGTCCCGGTGACATTCGCCCTTAAAGGCAGTTTCACAAATCGGCATTTTGCACAGCATCTGAGCCTCGTCATCGTTGCGGCTGATTCTTTTGCGGATATAACCGATATTCTCAAAATTCTGCTCCTTGCCCTTTTCGATAGCGGCACAGGTGTTAATCCAGGCGACGTTGCAGTCATCATGTGCACACAAATCGAAGGAACGGCGGAAGTCATATGAGCCGGTTGAGAAAGACGGAAGAATTATGAGGGATGGAAGTTTCTGCTGCTCTTCGGCCGGAAGTGACTTTATTTTTTCTGAGATAAAACCCGTCATTTTTGGATTTCCGAGCATTTCCGGGAACACGATGATGTCGCTTTCATTTTGTGAAGAAGAAAGAATTTTCTGCCATACCAGCTCGTTCTCAGACTGATAGTCGGACTCGTCGTATTCAATCTTAAAATACTGAACCATGTCCTCGGAATATGGAATAACGTTAAAACCGCGGTTCAGACGGAGAGGCGTCGCCGCAATCTTAAGTGATTTATTCTCTCTGAAATTCGGAAACAAATCTTTTTTCAGGAAAAAGTGCTTGTCAATCAGTTCTCCGAGAATTGAATTCTCCATGAGGAGCATATTAAACAGGAAATTGTCCATTCTGTTGTAACTGTGGCTGAGCCTGTGCTTTCGTTCCCACACGCAGGAAGTGCGCGGCAAAAGACCAATTCCCGTTGTTTCGCGGTTAGTGTTAAGGACAACTGAAAAATCATCTTCCTGAAATTCAGCGATTCTCTTCTGAAGGATAGTTTCAAGGCTTTCGTCCAGAATCTGAATAAGGCCGACAATCGCAAAATAATAGTTCCTTGACTTGAATTTTTCAACGATGTCATTAATATCCACAAAAAGACTTTCGGTCAGCTCTTCTTCTGAAAACTGGTGAATTTCAAAAATCTTAAGCCCCTGCCTTTCTTTTTCAAAAAAAACAGGGATTTTTTCAAGAATGAGTTCGTTGATTCTGAATTTTTCGGCGTTGGAAATACAACTGTAGTGAACAAAGAATTCTTCAGTACATGAATTAATTATAAGAGAACAAAGTTCTGCGATTATGTTAAAAATATTCATCGGCTAAAAGGATTTTTTAACAACGATTTCGACTTTTTTTCCCTGGATTCCTACAAGAACCTCATCGGCAATATTTGCGATTATTGAGCGTTCAAGTTCATCCCATTTTTCTTTGGAATTTTCTTTTTTCTTGTTACTGAATTGACAAAATATCCCTAAAGCCAGTCACTTCAAAGATATCGAGCACGGTTTCGTTGACATTTTTGATAATCATTCCGCCTTTTTTAGCAAAGGTCTTGCGTGCAGTAAGAAGTACGCGCAAGCCGGCAGAAGAAATGTAATCAAGTTTTGAAAAATCCAGCTCAAGGGAAGAAGCTTCGGTAAGGGAAACAATTTCTTTTTCAAGATCCGGAGCCGTAATAGTATCAAGACGGCCTTCAAGAGTGAGCGTTACAGCGTCGTTGTTTGATGTCAATGAAAAAAAAACGGAGGCGAAAACCTCCGTGCAGTCTTACAGACCTGTTCCTTCGTCAATTCCCATCATGATGTTCATGCACTGGACGGCAGCACCGCTTGCGCCTTTGCCAAGGTTGTCGAAACGGCTTGTGATAACGATTCGCTCGTCGTTGCCGCAGACGAAAATCTGCATGTTGTTTGTTCCGGCCAGAGTGTTTGCAGGGATAAAGCTTTCGGTCAAAATGCCTTCACCCATGAAGTCAGCTGCCTTTACGAACTTGCATCCGTCATAATGCTCCTTGAAGACTTCGGCGATTTCCTTTGCGGTGAGCTTTTTTTCCAGAAGGCGGGCATGGAGAGAGACCGTGACAGTCATTCCCTGGAAATAATCGCAGACATAAGGATTGAAAATCGGCTTATAGTTGAGACCAGAGACCTTCATCATCTCAGGAAGATGCTTGTGCTCCTGAGTGAGGGCGTAAAGTCGTGGCGAATCAAGCTCCGGGTTTCGGTTCGGGTCTTCGTACTGGGCGATTGCCTTTTTTCCGGCACCAGAATAGCCCGAAACTGCATGACAAACCACAGGATAATCAGGCGACATGATTCCGCGAGAGACCAATGGATAACAAATTGAAGCAAATCCCGAAGCATAGCATCCAGGACCTGCGACGCGGTTAGACTTTTCGATTCGAGCGCGGTGCTCAGCCGAAAGTTCCGGGAAGCCGTAAGCCCAATCCGGATTCGTTCGGTGAGCCGTAGAAGCGTCGATAATGCGAACTTTTGGATTCGTACAAAGTGAAACAGCCTCGATAGAAGCCGCATCCGGCAGACAGAGGAAAGTAAAATCCGAAGCGTTAATCATCTTAGCGCGCTCAGCCGGATCCTTTCGCTTTTCCTCGTCAATCAAAAGAATCTCAATGTCCGTGCGTTTTTCAAACCGCTCGTAAATCTTGAGACCAGTAGTTCCTTCTTTTCCGTCAATGAAAATCTTGTATGCCATGGTTTATATTCCTTTATTAGAATTTGGCGTTAATTATACCGTTCCGTGTAAAAGTCGTAAACAGAAAGAAATAAAAAAAGACTGCCAACAAATGTCAGCAGTTTCCTCACAGTTAATTTATCTCAATGTTTCTTAATGCTTTTTTCGCAAACTTATGTTATATTTTAAATGCGAGGAGGTAATATATGACGGTGACGATGCAAAATGTTGATGTTCCATTTTTTGAAGTA
>JAFPUF010000089.1 GCA_017395545.1 Treponema sp.
TTAATTCGCAGTTTTAATTCTTAATTCTGCCTAATTCTGAGGAAGAATCTTGAAATTCGCCGATTCTGCTATGCTTCCGTCCTCTGCTACGCCTATCATCAAAACAAAATGATTGCTTCCGTTCGCATAAGCATCGTATGAGATGGTAAGGCTGTCGCCGCTTCCCGCTACCGTAACACCGTCAACAAGCCAGGTCCATGAGCTGTAACTTCCTGTCGCCGTGAAAATAATCTGCTCATTATCCTCATCAATCGTAACCGAAAGATTGTTTACGCCTGAGACACTTGCCCTCTTCTGCCAGATTGCGTAATAAGTCGTGTCGGACTCAAGGTACACAGTCTGTCCGTCACTTGCGGCAACAGATGTTGATGAAGCGCTCTTTGACCAGCCGCCAAAGACATATCCGACCTTAGAAAAGGCATTCGCTGTCAGAGTTTGTCCTTGTCCGTAAGTGAAGGTCTGCGTTTCCATTGTTCCGCTTGTAGCGCCGTTACCGTTAAAAGTGAGAGTATATGTATCCGGCGACCATTTTGCCCAGAGTGTCCTGTCGGCCGTTACCGGGGCTGAAAGGTTTGCGGCGCTTTCCATTGAGTTCGGAGTTGAGTTTGAGTCGTCCCATCCAAGGAACATGTAGTGAGATTTCGAAGGATCTGAAGGAGACGTAATCGTGCCGCCGTATTCAACCTCCTGAGAAGAAATCAAATCCCCACTTACAGAATCCATGAATGTGACCGTGAATTTCTGAATCTCCCAGACAGCATAAAGCGTAACTTCGGCACTTCCTGAAGCACTGCCATGTAAAGTGCTCCAGTTGCTTTCTGAGATTGACTCGCAGTCATAGAATGCAGCTGAAGAAGCCCCGGAAGTCTTTGCCCAGCCGATAAAATTGTAACCAGAGCGGGTAAAGACGTTCGCAGTAAGATAGACAGGTGTTTCTTCATAAGTGAAACTCTGGTCGCTGATTGTTCCGCTTCCGCCGTTTGAAGCATATTTTACGGTTACGCTCTGTACGGTCCAGTGCGCATAGAGCCATGTATGCTCTGTTACCGAAGTATTGAAGTCGTACGGGCTGCTCCAGTTACTGTTGTTGTAATCGTCTAAAGTGTACCAGCCTGCAAAATCGTATCCGGTTCTGACAGGATCACTCGGCTTTGTTGCCTTTGAGCCAGCTTCAAGGTACTGATATTTTACTTCATAGGTGTCTGTCCATTCTCCGCCGTCCGGAAGCTCAAAATTGACAGAACAGTGCTGTACATCCCACAGAGCGTAGAATGTAAGCGATACGTCTCCGGTTGCATTGTTTCTTAGGTTATTCCAGTTGCTTTCATTAAGTTCCCAGAAACGTAATTCGTAAGTTCCCCATGAAGTCGTTACGTTTCCGGAAGGAGTAGTGCTCCAGCCGTTGAACATGTATCCGTCCTGAGGCGTAAAATCACAATTCAAGTAAACATAATTGCCATATTCGTTTCCTTCCTCGATTTCAGAATATGAAACGGTTCTGTCGGACATAGTGCCTGTCGCCGTGCTTGAATTCTTTTCAAAATGAATCGTAATTGTCTGAATTTTCCATTTTGCAAGAAGATAAATATGATCTTTGACAGGTGTTGAGAAATCGTAAGATGTGTCACTGTCAAAAGTATGGCCGCAGTCACTCGAAACAAACCAGCCCTCAAAGTCATAGCCTGTCCGGCTCGGGTCTTCGGGTTTTGAAGCATTTGTGTTCCATGCATAGTACTGGGTTTCTGTCTCACTGGAGCCGTCATTTTTATCAAAAGTCACGGCATAATAGTTGATGTTCCAGAGAGCGTAAAGAGTCGTGTCGTCTTCAGGATAGTTTTCGACAGTAATCTCGCTGCCGTCATAATAAGAAGTTCCCTTTCCGTCGGTTCTTGTGTTCCATGCTGCGAAAGTGTGTCCTTCTTTTTCAAACGGATTCGGATTGAGACTGTCCGGAAGTTCCCTGAATTTTAAGATTTGTGAAGTCTCACTTATTTCTGAGCCGCTTTCATCCGTATAAGTGCCGCCGTTTCCCTTGTATGTTACCGTAACTCTGTCACGAAGCCAGAGTGCATAAAAATTCAGTACGTCACCGTCTTTTGTCGTAAGATTGGAGACTTCTTCCTGATCTGAATAGGATATGCTGTTCGGAGACTGATTCGCACTGAGTCCCCAGCCTGAAAATTCATAATTCTCACGAATGAATGCATTTTCAGAAAGATTCTGAGGCACATCGTACACAAAATGCTGGGTCGTCATTTCCCCGCTTCCGCCGTTAGCGTTGAAAACAACGTCGTATTCAACCGGACTCCAATTTGCCACATAGAAAGAAGCGTCCGAAGAAGTCACAAGGGCAGTTTTTATTGTTCCGTCAGAACTGTTCTCCCAGCCCTGGGGCAGTTCTGAATCGCTGTCAATGCAGTAAATCCATTTGTCAAATTTGTAGCCAGGCTTAAGATTCGTGAATCTTGAATCTTTTGAAGTAGGAAAAGCTGTTATTGTAGATCCAATCGGGTATAAGACCGTAACGAATGAAACGTCATCGCTTTCAGAAGGATTTTCTGCATAAAAATTGTAGTTTGCGTTAAAATCCTGCTCGAGATCGTCAGTCAGTTCTGAACCACACGAAACAAAAAGAGAAAGAAGGAACATGAAAAAAAGTGATTTATGTGCCTTAAAACGCATTTTTCTATTCCTCCTTTAGAATCTTAATCCCAGTGCCACATATGGTGTGACAAAGCCCTGCGGTGTCGAGCCGACAAAAACATGAGTGAAATCGACTCCGGCCTCACAGACTATGCATTTCCACGGAATATAGAAAACCGATACTCCGGCCGTTACAAGCGCATTTTTGTAAGAATCATAAGATGAAGTACCTTTGTTAGCATCAGAGCTGGAAGTGTATTCGATTTCACGATGGAAAAAGTCCATGCCGAATCCGCCTTTCGCGCTCAAAAACAGAGAATTCACAATCTTACGCTGCCATACGAATTTTACATCAAAAATATTAGAAATCAACTCTGCCGTGTAAAAATCATTCGTTATTTCAAATTTATTTCCGGTATAGCCGATTTCAAACCCGAATTTATTCTTCGCACCCTTAAAAGGCAGGATTTTCGCCCTTATGTTCAGGGAAGGAACCATAAAACTATCGTAGTAGTCCCTTATCGTAGAGTCGTAAATGCTCGCAGTGTAACCTGCTCCTCCAATAAGACTTATGTCCTTCCACTTGTACGGAAGCGCTTTTTTTGCAAGTTTTGCCTGCCTTTTTGCTTCTTTTTCGGCAGCCTTTCTCTCTTCTTCAGCGATTCGTTCGGCTTCTTTTCTCTCCTGCTCTGAGCGAATCCGCTCTTCCTCAAGGCGTGCATTTTCTTCAGCTATACGCTTTTCTTCTTCGATGCGTCTTCTCTCGGCTTTCTCTGCTTCAATTCTTCTGCGCTCTTCTTCGGCAAGACGTTCTCTCTCTATTCTCTCCGCCTCGGCCTGCTCCCGGGCAATCCGCTCTTCTTCGGCCCTTCTTATGTATTCGTCGAGATTATCCTGAAATTCCCTTCTTATCGCAGCCTCACTCTCAGCAACAGCCTGTGCCGTCATTTCGGCCACTTCCCTTTCGGTGTAAGTTTTTTCGCCGGTAATCGTGATGACATCGGAAATCGAAGAATAGCCGCTGGGATTCGTTACCCTCAGTCGCCATTTTCCAGGAGGCACATCTTTAAAATCAAGATGGGTAATGTTTTCAGTCTCAGAATTTCCGGACTGCATTTTTGAGCGCTCATCTGCCGTTATGGAGCCTTCAAGATTTTCATTCACGAGTTCGAATTTCGAGCCTGCGTTCACATCGGAGATATTTACATCAAGGCCGACACTAGTCTGATTTTCAGGAAGAATTATGTTCTGCTCAACGCTTCTGATTTTCGGAGTATTTGCCTTGAAGACCTCGAAACCTGTCCAGTTTGAGACGCTCGCCGCTTTTCCAAGAAAGTCGTAGGCAGTTACCCGGTAGCGGTATTTTCCAGGCACGAGCGAAAGTTCCGTGAAATTTTTGTCGGTGGTTATAGTCTGAATGCGTCCGGTCGAAACATTCTGCAGCTCAACCTTATATTCAAGTGCGTTCGCATTCGATTTCCATTCGATTTTCTGAGGGAATTCAGTTTCCCGCGCAGACAAATAAAAAGATGAAAAATTAAAAATGAAAAATAAAACCAGAATCAGACGAAGATGAACACTGATGAACGCTGATGCGTAATTATTATTTTTCAGAGAGAATTTGATTCTGAATATCCGGATAAGAGACCTAATTTCCATACATTTTTCCCGGCGTTACGGCCTCTACCCTTGTAGGCGAATCAAAACTAATCCGGAACAAAGCACTTGATGCGCTTCCTTTCTGTTCCAGATATCCGTCTTTTGCGTACGAGAACGGAGTCACGCTCCATTCAAATGTCCCGACCGAAAGAATCGAAAGGTCTTTTATGCGTACGACTGAAGCCTTTGTATTCCGCTCTGTGTAAATGACTCTCCGGCTTCCGTTTTCTTCTTTTTTGTACAGGACGAAGGTATATGCCGTTGCCCCTGAAACCTCGTTCCAGGTGAATTCCAGAGTCCTGTGATTTTTAAGGTAATCGCCCGTCATCACAAAGTTCTCAGTCGGGAAGGTGAGAAGCGGAGACTGCAGGTCAGGAACCTGGTCAACGACAAAACGCAGGGTCTTTGAGTCCAGAGGAATTCCCGATGATGTCGAAGCGGCGACTTTCCATGTGTAAGTGCCCTCCGTGAGGCGGTTCATCGAAACAGTTGTCTTTGTGGTGTCTATTGTCTCAACCACCCGGGAAGAACCATCCCTCTGAATTTTTGAGAGAATGAATTTATACGAAGAAACCCTGTCTTTTCCGGGAACCCATGTAAACACAAGCGGATTTCTTATCGCCGTAAGCCCCGCAATCCGTGTATTGTCAGACGGGCTCTGCGCCAGAATCATCGAAGGAGCGCGCACGCTGAAAGTACGCTCGCTCGCAACTGAAATTCTCGTTGCGCTTGCAACAGCCTGAATTGAACATGTGTAAGTTCCGTCCTCAAGGACAAACTGAGCCTCGGTGTCACGTACTTCGGGAAGCGATTTAACAAGATCTGTGCCGCCCCTTAAAATCTTCACGGAGTAATAGACCGCGTCAGGAATTTTATCCCATGAGACTGTAACAGGTGCATAATTGTAGACTGTCACCTCTTCGTTCTGGGACGGCTTCAGAATTGACGGAGGAGTAAGCTCAGAAAGAACGGTAAACGAACGGCTCTGGGTGATTCCCGTCAATGCGCCGTTATCACCGCGTACTCCGACACGCCACCAGTATGTTCCGGAAGGAAGGTGCATGTTGTCGAGAACAGAATTTGTCGTAGTTCTTTCAATCTGAATATTCTGGAAATTCGCCGAGCTCGAAATCTGAATCACGGAGACTGCGGAACTCTTGTCATATTCGTCGGCAAGTTTCCACATGAACGCCGTGGACTGTATGTTCTGTCCCTCAACGCTGAAATTCTCCGGAGGATACAGAAGCTTGTTATCCTGAGGAATGTAACGGGCAACCCTGAAAGTCCTGATTTCAGATTCCGGATGGGTATCGTCTTCCTCGTCACTTTTCCGGAGAATCTTCCAGTAATAGGTGCCGTCGCGCAGTTCTGAAGGCGTAAATTTCCTGCTGTAGCGGGTATCCGTCGTAGTCGTCGTGTAAATCACATTGTTGAAGTCATAATCCCGCGCAATCGTAAGCTCATAAGAAGCGTTCCTGACCTCAGATTTCCAGATAAAATTCGCCGGGATGTTATCGCGGTAGACAATCTGAGAATTATCGCTCGGCGCTGAAAGCTCAGGCCGCCTGATTTCCTGACTTTTCGTGATTGTAAACGAGTAGACTTCGCTTTCTCCCACATATCCGAGACTGTTCAAAGAATAGAATGGAGTCACCTGCCAATAATAGTCTCCGGCCTCAAGCTCATCGAGACTTACGAAATTTCCGTTTATCTCGCTGTCACTCACAACCTGCCGCATGTCCGGCGTCGAAGAAATCAGGAGTCTATAACGCTCGGCATATTCGTTGCCGCTCCACCGGAAAGCAATTCTGGGGAGGGTAGTTCTGTACCTGAAAGAAGTTCCGCGCGACGGGGAAATGCCGTCAATACGGGAAATATTCTCGACCGTGATTTTTCCTTCAATCGATTTGTCTTTCGTATCTTTCGTAAACGCACGCCAGAAAGTGACACCGCCGGAAAGACGGAGCTCAGCCTGAGAACCGGAAAATTCTTTCGTCGTATCGATTTTCGCAAAATCCCGTGCAGAGGAAGTCTGAATCGTGACCGCCTCCGTATCATTCGTCTTCCACTCAAACTTGACCGGGACAGCCCCGCCTCGCACATTTATCAGTTTCAATTCTCTCGGAGGATAGACGACCGTGACCGCATTTTTCTGAATTTCTTTTCCCTTTTCGACGTTCACGCTCTCGCCATAGGCAAGGCTCGCCGTCTGACCATTTTCTGTCGTGATCTGTGCGCTTCCGCTCTTTACCTCGACATTGTTCAGGCCAGTTGAGGCGTCAGTTTTTGCTGCCAGGGAACTTCCTGCATCGACATTTACGACAGAACCGTCTCCAAGTTTTACGTCCAGCGCGCTTTTTGCAGTTGTCGAGTCAATCTGAATGTCACCGCCGTCAATCGAAATCTGGATTCCGCCCGACGCATTCGAGCCCACCTGAATCATAGTATTCTCGCCCAGGTCGATAACGGTTCCGTCCGAAAGCGTCAGGACCGCCTGAGCAAGATCTGCGGTACGGATTGTATCTCCGTAATAAAGTTTTGTGCCGGATGCAACATATTCCCACACGACGCGGTCATCAAATTTTCTCTGTGCCACGTTGTGCTTGAATGAGATGGTTCCTATTTCAGCTTTGTCGCTTCGCACGGTGAAACTGTTCAAATCCTTCCAGAAGAGCCACGCAAAAAAGGCAGCCGCAGACAGGCAGAACAAAATCACAAAAAAATCAAGGAGCAGCGACTTGAATCTTGTTCTCTTCCGCATCCAGATTTACCTTATCAAAATCAGGGGTCGGGATTCCGAGAAGAGCGCGCAGTTCCTTCAGGTTTTTCGGTCCCGCAGGCCCCGCCGCCCTCTCGCAGTCTTCATCAAGAACGAAACTTTCGTCCTCAGACTTGAAGAATTCCTCGATGTCAAAGTTCGGCATGTTCACCACACCGTAGAAATGCTGTTTTCCCTTTCCCTTGACTTCAAATTCTACAGGGATTTTTTCGACTATTATTTCATTTCTGATATTCACCGGTCTGATGATAAAATTATTCTCCTCGCAGCGAATATAGTCTTTCTTCAGAATGTCATAAGTATCCTGCGTTATGAGGATGTCCGTTCCGCAGGGCTTGTTGCTCGCTTCTGCACGGCTCGCGAAGTTCACAGAGTCACCAATCGAAGTGAATTCCATCTTGTCGAACGAGCCCATGAAACCGACCGTAGCACGTCCAGAGTTCAGGCCCGCACCAATCTGAATATGCGGCTTGTACTTTGCGAGAGGATCTCCCGAATGCTCTTTTGTAAACGCCTCTGCATCCTTGTTGTACTTCATGAGGGAATAGCGCATCGCAATGCAGCAGGTAATCGCGCTCAGTGCGTCAGCCTTCACATAGTCAGCATGGAGTTCTTCTTTCAGAATTCGTGTGACGGAAGTCTCGCTCATTTTCTCCCAGTTGAGGTCGTCGTTACGGAGAACGCCCCAAGCCGCCATAATAGCATCCCCTTCGAATTTATCAACGATTCCGCCTGTCTTGTTGATGCAGGTTACCATCCGGCTCATATAATCGTTCAAAAAGCTGATGATTTCCGCAGCGCTGTGCTCACCGAACCTTTTCTTGAATCCGTCAGAAATTGCAGTGAATCCGCGGATATCGGAGAAGAAAACAGTGATATCTTTCAGATGAGGCTCAAAGTCAATCTGCTTCGTGATTACCGCCTTTGTAACGCCCTTGTTCGTAAGGCGCGAGACAGTCGTGAGGATTTCGCCCTCGTTTTTGGTACTCCTCTCAAGAACGCCGATTTCGTCCTTCCGCTTGAGGTCGAGTTCCTTGAAAAGCTCAGTATTGAAGTTTCCGCGGTTTACCTCGTTTACAACCTGTGTCAGTTTTTTAAGAGGGCGGCTCAAAGATTTCGCGAAGAAGTAGATTATCATAATCGACAGCGCAAGAACCGCAGCCATAATCAAAATATTTCTGTAAGTGATTCGCCTTACGCCCTCAAGAACGACCGAAGTTTTTACGATTGTGATGACGCCACCGTTACCGATTCCAAGTTTTCTGAACGCGCCGATATATTCGTCACCGTTCTCATCCCTGAACGGCACCTGACCGTTGTTTGACGGGCTTGAAACCATGTGCTTTACGATTTCAGATTCACTCTCATCTGCACCGGAATTCATTTTCTCAAGGTCGCTGTGGATAAGGACAATTCCGTCGTTGTTCACCATGAATGACTGGTTCACGCTTCCGCTCGCAAAACTTTCGCCGATTCCGCCGGTTGAATAAAGGAAAGCGACATATCCGTCACCCATAGTTGTCGAAAGCGGACAGAACATTGAAATAAGAGAGACATTGAAGAACGGAGTTGCATTCAGAATCTCAAAAGTTCCGTTCTTTGCTTTCTGGGCACTCTCCTCTTCCTGGCTCATGTATGAAAGCACGGTCTCTTTTTCAATTTCGTGAGAAACCAGGAAAGCGTCGCTTGCAAAAAGGATTCCGGGATTTCCGCTCTCTTCGCTTCCCGGCCTTGAATAAAAGACGGCAACGATATCCTTGTTTCTGTCAAAGAAAAGCTTTTCAAAATTCCTGATTTCGCCCTCGCCCGAAGCATTTGAAAGCAAATCCAGGAACATGGTGACGCTCGAAACTGCGCTGTTGATTCGGTTTTCAGTGTCGGAAGCCGTGCGGCTGTTAATCGCAAGATTGTTTTCCTCAGCGTTCGCCCTGGTATCTTTTGTCATAAAGAACGAAACCGCATAAGTTACGAGACCAACCGCCGACATAAGCAGGATGGAAATAATCACAACGAGTTTAACGCCGATCGGACGCTGGATTTTCGTCGCCCTTTCCTCGATTTTTTCAGCCCTGTCCTCGTATTTTCGCAGGAGCCTGACCGCAGCCTTCTCAAGTTTGAGGGATTTTTTGTCATCTGCAAGGAAACGGGCAATTTCCTCGCTCCGGTGTTTTTCAAGAGAACTCGGGTCGGCAAGAATAAAATCATCAACTTCTTCTTTTGAAAAATCTATTCCCTGAATCACGGCAGGTTTCGGCTTCACACGGACAAAATTTCCCTGCGACTCATCAATTTTCTGAGAAATCTTTGTTTTTTTAGGGAGAACGAACTCCCCGTACGAAAGCGGTTTACGCTCTGCATTTGAGTCCATAATCTCTATATTATCGGCAGAAAGGGTTAAAATTTATAGACTTCAGCGTCCACGGTCTGATTTTTTTCGTCCACCGTAAAAATCACGCACTGTCTCTTGTCCCGGGAACCTTCTTTTTTTGAATACCTGAGGGAACCAACGGCCGTCTCCCGGAATTTTCCGTTGTAATCGTGACCGTAGAATTTGTGCGCGTGCCCCTCAAAAATCTGTCGTGCATTGTTTTTCGCAAAGTACGACAGAAGAAGGTTGCGTTCCGTAGTATTCTGGAGAACCATGAACATAAAAGGCTCCGTTCCGCCTGCCCAGACAGGATAATGGGACAGAACGATTTTCGGATTTGAGTCTGCCTCAAGTTTTTTTCTGAAATCCTCAAGCTGGTCAGCACCCATAGTTCCGTTTGCAGTGTCGAGAAAAAAGTAAGAGAATGCGCCGGTAGATTTATCAGAATCAGCATCCACCGTAAAAAAATAACTCGACTTGTACGGGAAAATGTGCTTCATAAAATGAACGGAACCGTCATGATAAAGATCGTGGTTTCCGAGAATCGAATAGATTCTGAATTTACGCTCGTTCACGGGAAGATTTTCACTTTCTCCGTACAGATATTTTCCGGCAAGAGCCTTGATTTTTTCCTCGTATTTAAGATAGTCCAGAAATTCGCTTTCACGGCCGGTATCCGCAGTATCTCCGAGATTCAGTGCAAAGCGCGGAAGTTTAGTCAAATCCTTGTCGTCCGGATTTTCACCTGCTCCCGAATATTTTTTAAACCAGTCGTCAAGAAATTCCAGAAGAACTTCCTCATCCATGTCTTCGCGCACAGAACCATAATGAAGGTCAGAAATAATCAGTACGCTGTAAACCTCTGAAACAGGGAAAACCTGAGAAGAAAGGTCCGGGAGATATTTTTCAGAATTAAAATCGCTGAGGGACGGTGAACGCTCGTCCACATCATGCTCGCCGAACTGCCCCCAGAAAAAGCCGTAATGGGAACAGGAAAAACTGAGAACTGAAAGATGAAAAATGAAAACTAATGGAAGCAGGTACTTTTTCAAAATGAATACCTCGCGCTCAGTTTTATAAGGCGGCTGTCAACATAGGGAGAGGCGGCGTATCCGTCAATAACCCGGAAAGAATACTCAGCGCCATACCGTATCCCGGAATCGAGATTGACCGCAAGCAAAAACGCGTATCTCGGGGCACAGAACAGCGGAAACCTGTAATCGTCGTGAAGGGAATGCTCAAAACAGAATTCAAGGCCGTTCTCCCAGACTTTATCGATTGTCATTCCAGCCGTGGGATAGTCGTCAAAAACATAGGGATAGATGCCGCAATCATCGAGGGCGGAAAGTTTCGTAATCTTCCAGGAATAGCCTCCGAAAAAAGAGACCGTAAGCCCGCCGTCCATCCAGAGGCGGAAAGTCGAAAAAGCGAGAAAATCGTTCTCAAAAGAAACGTCAGAATATTTCTGAAAATGATAGAGGGCTCCCGCTCCAAGAGAAAGCCTCAGAATGTCATATTCCCAGTTCGTAAAAGGAAACCAGACCTGTCCGCCCGCCTTAAAATCAAAAGCATTTTTATAGCCCTGAATTCCGGCGCTTGTTTCCCACCAGTGAGAAACAGCTCCGGCCTCACCGGAAAAAAGCGTATTATAGCGCTCGACTCCGGTGTAAGTGGTAGAAGTAAGGTCAAACTGTACGAATTTCGTCGTTTTTCCGTCATTGAAGCCGGCAAATAAAAAAGAGAAAGAAAGCAGAGATACTAATGAAAGAAGAGGCTTCTTCATTTAGCGGCCGCGGTTACGGATTTCTCCCTCAATGTATTCCGGGTCTTTTACGCGAACCAGAGTGTTTTCTTCGACAGGGACAGCCGTGTAAATCGCGCAGTCATGGTCAGCGTTCACCCAGTCAAGTTTTTCGCCGGTTTTCGGATTAAGGAATTCATATTCGCTGCCGGAAACTTTACGGGCCAGAACCGACGGGGAGACAAACTCAAGTTCGGTTCCACAATCCACACGATTGAGCGCGTTGTAAGGGTAGATTTTCCAGCCAGGTCGCTTTTCACAAAGCCTGATTTTCTTTTCAGGGTGCTGCTCAAGGTCGCGCAAAGCCGCTTCCCGTGCCTGAGGGTGCATTGCCGAAAGCTCTGCCTCACGGTCTGCCACAAGTTTTTCGCCCGCAGCAAAGATTTTTTCAGTTTCTTCGGCTGAATAAGGCTCAGCAATACTTGCCGCCAGAAGATAAGGAGAATCGCTCGCACCAATCGTAGTTTTGTCAGCATCTCCGCGGTTATAATAAAAACCTGTCGTAGACTCGCGGTGAGCGACGTCTTCAAGGGAAGCGATGAAAGGAGCCGCCTCTTCTGTCGTAATTTTTCCATCGAGAGCGTCGAGCGCTTTTCTGTATGCGCGTGAAACCATCGCAACGTAATAGGTTGATTTCATTCGTCCCTCAACCTTGATTGCATCTACCCCGGCGTTTTTCATGTCGGCCAGGTGGTCAATCATGCACAAATCTTTGGAAGAAAGAATTGCAGTAAAGTCCTCACCCTCAAAAACCGGGAAGAGCTCGCCGGGACGCTGCCGCTCCTGAAGCCGCAGAATTCCAGACTGAGCGATTTCTTTAGCCGACTCAGCAGAAATAATCCCCCCGTTCTGATTGAGCTTTCCGCTTTCGATTCCGAGATCGTATTCCCATCGGCATGAATGAGAGCAGAAGCCTGACTGTGCGCTCCGCCCCGTAAGATATGCGCTCATAAGGCAGCGGCCGGAATATGCGATGCACATCGCTCCGTGCGCGAAACACTCAAGCTCCATCTCAGGACAGGCATCTTTTATTTCACGTATTTCGTCGAGGGAAACTTCACGGCCGAGAACGACACGTTTAAAACCGAGGGAATGATACATTTTGACAGCTTCCTTGTTCATGCAGGAAGCCTGTGTCGAAAGATGAAGATGTGTGCCAGGAAATTCTTTCTGTAAAATCGGAACCAGTCCCAGATCCTGCACGATGAAGGCGTCAATCGGGTACTGCTTGAAATAGTCGAGATTCTGAAGGAACATCTTGAGATCGTGGTTATGAAAAGCGATGTTCAGGGCGCAGAAAAGGCGTTTCTGAGGATATTTCTTTTTAAGTTCGATGACCCGCTTATATTCGTCTTCGTAAAAATTGTCGGCCTTTATTCTGAGAGAAAAGCGCTTCAGACCAATATAAGCGGTATCTGCTCCATAAGCATAAGCATATCCAAGTTTATCAATATTACCTGCAGGACAAACTAATTCCATAAAATGCCTCCAAAGTGAATATTATACTAAACATTAGAAAACTTTGCTATATATCGCACTAATTACTTTCTGCAGCTCCTGGAAGTCCGATATCCCTGCGGTAGAACATTCCTTCAAACTGAACGCCACCCATGGCTTCGTAAGCCTTGCCCCACGCTTCGCGGAAAGTCTCGCCGTGAGCAGAGCAGGCAAGAACGCGACCGCCGCTCGTGAGAAGGGCCTGATTGTCTGACCTTCTGTCCTTGATTGCACCGGCGATGAAGATTTTTGCGCCGGCATGCTCGATTACGCTGTCTATAAGCGTAATGGCCTTACCTTTCGCATACTTGAGGGGATAACCGCCGCTTACTGCGACAGGTGCAACCTGGAAACCGCTCTTCCACTTCATTTCAAAAGAATCGAGGGTTCCGTTTATAATCGCTTCGCACAATTCTGAAAAATCGAAATCCATCATCGGAAGAACAGCCTGTGTCTCAGGGTCTCCGAGGCGGACATTATATTCAAGTGCTTTAGGCCCGTCTTTCGTAATCATAAGACCGAAGAAAATAAAGCCACGGTAGTCCATTTTTTCAGCAATAAGGCCTTTGAGAGTCGGCTGAAGGATGTTCTTCTCAAACAAAGCCATCGTCTCACCAGAAACATCTTCGAGAGGACAGACCGCACCCATTCCGCCGGTATTCGGGCCCAGAGCGCCGTCCATAAGCCGTTTGTGGTCCCGCGCCGGGAGGAACGCCTTTATGCAGGCTTTTCCGTTTTCCGCAGTTTCAGGAGTTACGCTTACTGCAGCAAGAACCGAAATCTCGACCCCCTGCAGATATTCTTCGATGACAAGTTTTTTTCCGGCATCTCCGACAGAATTTCCGTCCATTAAATCGATTACGGCTTTTTCTGCTTCTTCAAGGGTTTTGGCAACAACAACGCCCTTACCGGCAGCAAGACCGTCTGCCTTGACGACAATTGGAGCGCCTTTTTCGCGGATATAAGAGAGGGCAGCGTCTTTATCGGTGAAAGTTTCAGAACCAGCGCATGCAACCCCGTATTTTTTCATGAAGACTTTTGAAAGGTCCTTTGAAGCTTCGAGTGCAGCACCTTTTGCTTTCGGTCCGACCGTAGGAATTCCTGCATTCCAAAGCGCATCCGCAATTCCTTCTGCGAGAGGGTCTTCCGGACCGATTACGGCAAATTCGACTTTTTCGTCTTTTGCAACTTTTACCGCAGCATCATTGAGCGCAAGAAACTGCAGGTTCTGATTTTCTTTCGGGTCAATATTACGGCATTTTTTTTCAGTCGCTGTTCCGCCGTTTCCCGGCATACAGATAACTTCGTCAACTCTTTCAGACTGTGCAAGTCTCCATGCAATCGTATGCTCACGACCGCCGCTTCCGATAACTAGAACTTTCATACTTTAAATTTTCCTTGTTATTAAATTCGCCAGCACTAATGCAAGCGTTACAGTTTCATTTTTGAATGCCCGGGCAGGCCTGTATAAATCATAGCAGATAAACGCCTTGATTTTTCCATTATCCCCGCGGCATAAAACTTCGATTGTAGAAGCGATTCCGTTCGAGCGGTAAATTTCGTAATGATTTCCGTCGATTGAACCAAGAACATTCGTATTGTCAAAATGAACGAATCCGAATTCATTGAAATATGAAAAATAATTAGTGTTCAGATGAGCGCTCCGGCACTCGGATTTGTCATCCTCATCTTTTGCCACCATGTAAGCAAGCTCAAACTCTTCGTTATAAACCGTAATTTTATTGATATTGAAGAAATTCAGGATTTTTTCGAGAACATTTTCGACAGTCTCAGGCTTGTTTTTTTTGATTCCGTCGATTGCCCTGAGGATTTCAAGCTGCGCCACAGAATTATCGTTAAAATACTGTCCTGAAGCAACCCTGTCATCAACCTGCTTGTTCTCAAAGAGAATTTTATCATGAATCTCAGGCTTATAAATTATGTAGCAGTTTCTTCCGCGGTATTTTGCGATATAAAGGCATTTATCGGCAAGGGCAAACAAATCGTTGTAATCTTTTGCCTGAAGCGGGAATTTTGCGATTCCCATTGAGCAGGTAACGATGGAGCCCGGCTCGACATTCGTAATGTTCCACTGGATTCCTGTACGGATATTTCTGGTGACATTGCGGATATCATCTTCGCTCGTGCGGTCAAGAATCACAAGAAACTCATCTCCGCCGATTCGTCCTGCCATTCCGGCACCTTTTACGGCGTCCTGAATACAGTTTGCAACGGCCACGAGAACACGGTCTCCGAAAATATGACCGTAAGTATCGTTACATTCCTTGAATTTGTCGACGTCAATTATTATCAGAGAACAGGGTGTCTTGTCTTCATTGATTTTTTTGATGGCGAGTTCGGTAATCGCCTTTTTGTTGTAAAGTCCCGTAAGTCCGTCTTTCTGCTCATTGTAAAGATTCGTTGCGACGTCTGATTTCTGGCTCATCTGAACGCTGCCGACAATAAGCGCACTGCTGCGGGTGCTCGTCTTGAGGGTATGGACAGTGACCATCTTTTTGTTTGTCTGCAGGAAGGAATAGTACTTGTTCGAAATGAAATTTTTTATATCCTCAAGCATCAGGTCAAACTGAGAACGGCTGTCATCGTGCTTAAAATTGAGCTTGAACTGATTCGGGAAAAAGGCCCTGAAGTCTTCAAGGGAACCACTTGCAATTATAGTTAAATCTTTCGTATTTTTAAGAATGATTTTTTTGCCGTCGTAGGTAAAATAGTACGCGTCGAAATTCTGAAGAAGGGCGGTGAATTCCCTGCTCTCAAGCAGCGCACGGTCAAGAAGTGAACGAGAGTACGACAGTTCTGCGATTACGACCTTAAAAAATGAATCGGAGCGGCTGATAGTAAAAATGCAGGAAATGTAATTTTCGTGCGGGCGGATATTCGCAATAAAATTGTGCTGAGTGGCTGAATCATCGAAATTTTCAAGATAGAATTTTAAATTTCTGGCATCAGAATCTTCGAGGATGTAGGAAAGATTAAGGTCAAAATCAGTCTTGTGGAGATGATTTAAAAAAGAACGGTTGCCGTCTTTGACATTTAATTCCTTGTCAATTATGAAAGTAATGTCGCTGATCCTTCGCTGATTCAACGGATTCAATTAGATTCCCCCAGTTTTCCGCCATTAGAAGCCCAATGCAAAAAGCAAATGAGATTTATATTATAGCATATTTTTCAAAAAAGAAAACGATTTTGTTGTGATGAGCGTTACATTTTCAAGTAAAATATGATTCTACCGAAAATAAACTATGGATTTCTTTTTTTTGTTTACAGGTTCACTGATTTTAATACTTGCACTTATGTTTTTTCTTAAATTTAAAAAAATGCAGGAGAATTCAGCAAAGAAAGAATCAGGTCTCCGTACTCAGAAAGATGAAAACGGCAAAACAGAATTTGTGCGCTGTCCGCTCTGCTCTACCCCTCTCGCAAAAAATGAAGATTTGTTTTCAAGAATCTACCGTCCGATGACAACACCAGACCAGAGAATGACCGTTCACGGCTGCCCCCACTGCTACCCCCGCCCGGAACCTGGAGTCAGAAGAAGCTGCCCTGTCTGCGGAAAAGAGGTGCCTCTTGAAGGAGAACTAATCGCAAGGCTTTTCAACCGAACAGAAGGGAAAAAGCACGTGATGATTACAGGCTGCACGGAATGTTACCGGGGAAAAGGAAGATAAAAGCCGTCTTTATGCCACACGCTTATTTCTGAAAGACCGTAAATTCATCGTCAATTTCAGAATTCGCATTTTCAAGATTATCGTTTTCAACCTCATTGAACGGATTCTCAGTATTTCTCATGCAGTTTTCAGACAATTCCCTGTAATCAGGAAATTTCTCTGCAATTTTTTTGATTTCAAAAGCACACAATCGTGAATAAGCGTAAGCTCCGTCCGGCCTGAGGTGTGAATTATCGTCACGCCCGTCGGGAAAATTCTCGTAAAGACCGGCTTCAAAGTTCATGTACAATCTTCTGGAAGAATCAAAACCTTCTTTTTCGAGAAGACTCATTGTAAGGGCCGTCATATCAATGCACGGGACATTTTCCTTGAGAGCCGTTTCGATTATTGCTTCGGGATATTTTCCGTGAGACTGTTTCGGTATTCCGTTCTCAAACATGCGGCGTGCCATCGGTGTAAGAAGGACAGGAAGAACGCCCTTCGAGCGAAGTTCCCGCACAAAATACGAAAGATTTTTACGGAAAGCACCGTCCGCTCCCGGGTCTGTATGGCGGGTCGGGTCGTCCTTTTCGTCATTGTGCGCAAACTGAATCAAAGCAAAATCGCCTTCTTCTGCCTCCGCCATAACGCGCACAAAACGCCCTTCGTCAATGAAAGACTTAGTGCTTCTGCCGTTGCGGGCAAAATTGAGCCAGACAGTTTTTGCAGGGAAAAACCGCGCCAGCTCCTGAACCCAGCCAGTCTGAGGAAAAGTCGAATAATCGTTGTACTGCATTATGCTGTCACCGAGACAAAGGATTCGCATAGCTTACTCCACAGTTACAGATTTTGCCAGGTTTCTCGGCTTGTCAGGGTCATTTCCGCGGAGAACCGAGCAGTAATAGGCAAAAAGCTGCGCCGGAATAATCGAAAGCATCGAAGCGAGTGCCGGCTCAGTCTCAGGAATTGTAATAACCGAGTTACAGCAGCCGGTGAATGCGCCTTTTTTATCGGGCGTGATTGCCATCGTAACAGCCCCGCGGCTCTTTACCTCTGTAATATTCGAAGCAAGTTTTTCGTAAAGCTCCGGCTCAGTTGCGATTGAGACTACAAGCGTATCTTCGTCAATCAGGGCAATCGGGCCGTGCTTGAGTTCTCCTGCCGCAAAGGCTTCACAGTGCATATAGCTGACTTCCTTAAGCTTGAGCGCACTTTCAAGGGAAGAAGCCGAATCAAACTGGCGGCCGATATAAAAGATTTTTGATTTATTGAACTGACGGCTCGCAAATTTCTGGATTTCAGCCTGATTATCGACGATTTCCTGAGCTTTTTCAGGAATCTTTGCAATTTCAGAAAGAAGGCGCGCATACTCAGAATCGGATACAGTTCCCCGCGCATTTCCCAGTTTTATTGCAAGCAGGTAGAGACACATAAGCTGGGTCGTGTACGCTTTTGTTGAGGCAACGGCGATTTCAGGGCCCGCCCAGGTGTAAATAACCTCGTCGGCCTCGCGGCTTACAGACGAGCCTACGCAGTTTGTAATTGCGATAACTTTAGCGCCCGCCTCTTTTGCAAGACGAAGTGCCGCCAGAGTGTCTGCAGTTTCACCGGACTGTGAGATTACGATGAATATGTCATTTTTATTGAGAATCGGGTTTCTGTAGCGGAACTCAGAAGCCACATCAACCACGACAGGAATCCGGGCAAACTTTTCAAATGCGTATTTTCCGACAACGCCCGCATGATAAGCCGTACCGCAGGCAGTGATTACGATTCTGCCAGCCTGTTTCCAGTCCTCACCGAAATTAATCTCGTCAAACTGAATGTCTACAGGCGCGTTTCCGTCAAAAACCAGGCGCGGACGCAGTGTATCAG
This sequence comes from Treponema sp., assembly GCA_017395545.1. Classification (GTDB taxonomy): domain Bacteria; phylum Spirochaetota; class Spirochaetia; order Treponematales; family Treponemataceae; genus Treponema_D. The sequence goes on from JAFPUF010000089.1 coordinate 18,291, forward strand.
TGAAAGCTTTCGGCTGCTCATAAATTTCTTTCAGCATAAAGTGGGCATATCCGCCCTTTTCAGCGCTCGCCATATCCCACTCGACATGAGAAGGCTTTCGGACGACTTTATTTCCGTCGCTGTCGAACAAATCTACATGATCGTTGTACAGAACGGCGAGTTCATTCTGCTCAAGATAGTAAACGTCACGAGTGTATTCAAGGACAGCAGGAACATCTGAAGCGATAAAATTCTCCCCTTCGCCAAGCCCTACAATGAGAGGACTTTCTTTTCTGGCTGCAATCAGGCGGTCAGGGAATTTAGTGCAGAGCACACCAAGGGCATAGCTTCCTTCGAGACGGCGAAGGGTCTCGAGAACAGCCTTGAAGATTTCACCTGTCTTTTCGTAGAAATAATTGATTAAATGCGCGATGACTTCTGTGTCGGTCTGGCTTTTAAAAACAACGCCCTGATCCTGAAGCCAGGCTTTAAGTTTTGCATAATTTTCGATGATTCCGTTATGAACGACTGCAATTGTCCCGGAGACATTTGTATGCGGATGAGAATTGAGGTCACTCGGCTCTCCGTGAGTCGCCCATCTTGTATGACCGATTCCAGCAGTACCTTTTACGATAGAACCTGTTTTTTCGATAAGTTCAGAAAGCCTTTTCTCATCTTCTTTTGCCCTTTCGATTTTATCAGGATTCTTTGAAATGCTGACAACCTCACCGGTAATCTTTTCAACAAGGAACTTCAGGGCTCCCTTAGACTTTCTGACAAGAATTTCGTCGGCAGTTTCTGACATAACTGCAACCCCCGCAGAATCATAACCGCGGTATTCAAGTTTTTTAAGTCCGTTAATAAGAACAGGAGTTGCCTGCTTTGAGCCTACATAGCCTACGATTCCACACATATTCCCACCTCAATAAAAAAGCCACCACAAACGTGATGGCTAAGTTTACTAAAATTTTAAGTCTTAAACAATTGCATCAATAACCTTGACGACATCAACATCATAAAGTTCAGTTTTTGACAAAAGCTCACTGATAGCAGTCTCTTTATCCATAATCTGCTTGTAGTTTCGGCGGCTGATAAGCGAGTTGTAGCTTTCAGCAACATGGATAAGGCGTGCAATCTGAGGAATTTTCTCGCCCTCAAGGCCTGAATAACCGCTTCCGTCCATATTTTCGTGATGGTACAATGCAGCCTCTTTGAAAATCTGCCAGTATTTTCGCGGAACAAAGCCCAGATATTCTTCATAATGATTTACGTGATCCCGGAGCTGCTCACGCTGTTCATCGGTGAGGGTTTCAGCTTCAAGGATTTCTTCCGGAACGGCAAGGAATCCTGCGTCGTAAACCATTGCGGCTGCAAAGTAGACCATTGAAGAATTTTGATTGAGTCCGAGCTGCATGGCAAGTTTGTAAACAAGCTCACTAACATTCTTTGAGTTATTCTTTCGCTTTGTAACGGCATCGATTTCAGAACCGAGTTTTTCACAGTCAATTACGAGCTGCTTAAGCTCAGCCTTTTCTTCGTCGTTCATCTCAGGAGCAGGAAGTGCATCAACTCCCCATCGAGAGCTTCCCGCAGATTTCAGGCCCATTCCGTTGAAGTCGGTTACGCCGCCAAGAAGAAGCTGGTTGTTTGTCTGCTGCATTCCGGCAATAAGTTTGAGGGTTGAATCAAGCTGTGCTGCCTGCTGAGCCGCCGCACGCTGCTGGGCTTTTATGGCAACCAGGACAATGAAGAAGATGATTGCAAATACAACGACACCGACAATAATAATAATCCAGAGTGTTTTGTTCGAGCGCTTGTCCATTGTATCAAGGGTTGTAGTCATTGTTGTCGTGACACCTTCAATCAATGTCGTATTTTGCTCCTGAATCTTATTAATCACAGACTCATTGCTCTGATTGATTGATTTTATCATTTCTTCTTGAGAAGCCTGCTGATTTGCAGTGATATTCTCAAGCATTTCTTTGTTTTGAGCCTGCTGCTTGTCGGCGATGCTTTCCATTGTTTTTCGGGTTTCTGCATCGCGGGCGGCATTTTTGGCATCTTCCTGCTGCTGCTGAATAATTCTGACAAATTTCTGAATCTGAGGGTCTTCATTAATCTTCGGATAAGCCTGGAGATTCATCACAACATCGTTAAAATATGAATAATCCTTAGTTTTAGACATTTTTTCGAGCAGTTTCGTGTAAATCTGGGTTGCAAGAAGATATACATTGCCCGGCACTTCATCGGCATTCTGAGCAAAACGCAGGCAGGCATTTATGGTTTTGAATGCCTCCTCATATTTCATTTCAGAATACTGGTCGTCCGCACGCTGAAGATAACGTTTCGTTAACTCAGCAGTGGACTGTGCAAAAATAAGTCCTGCTGCAAAAACGCAGAGAAGAACGAACAAAAGTGACTTTTTTGATTTTGAATTATTTAACAACATTTCCAACTCCAATTGCAAATGTAAATTTTGCTTTATTTTCGATACCACCCTCTTCCTTCATAAGAAGCAGATCCTGAACTCCCAGTTCAAGTCCCATTTTCGTTTTGTCGCTGACTGAGAACGGAAGCAGGATAGAAGTTCCGAATTCCATAGCCATCTTAATTTCGTCGTAGAACATATGACCGATATCATAATCCGCAAAAAGACGGAACTGAGAATCACCAAGCGCGACATTATCAAGCGCAAGACCGACGACCGGTGTGATAAAAGTTTCGGAAGAATTAGTAATATTTCTGTCGTTTGAAGAAAGCATGTGAGCCGCAATACCTGCGCGGAGGAAGAGGTTCTTGCTCAAATCAGCGAAGGCGAATTCAGGAACCAGCCGGCCGGAAATGAAAAATTCCTGAGGAAGGTCACCTTCAGTATTTGTTGTTGATTCTTTTTTTTCGGAAGCAGACAGCGTGACAATATGAGCATCTGCAAAAAGATCCGCACCAACTACAAACCGTTCAGAAGGACGGAAAATATTTGCTCCGAAACCAAGGCCGTATTTTACGCTGTTGTAATCAGGCTCGGTGATTTTCTGGTAGACAAAATCTGCAAGGCAAAGTTTTACAGTCCAGATTGTAGAAGAGAAAGAAGCCTGCTGTTCGTTGACATAAACTTCCTCGCCGGACGCAGTGTTCACAACCTGGAAATTTCCGCGGCTCGCAATCTGCTGCTTGGATTTCGCATTTCGGGCTGCGATACGCTCTTCTTCAAGCCTTCTGCGGTTCTCTGCCGCCTGATTTGCAGCCTGCTGGTTCAAAATTGCCTTATCGATGTAAGAATACAACTCTACGGCATCGAAATTTTCAAGATTATTGTCGATTACGGCAAGTGAAGTCTGACGCGCAAGCTCCAGATTGTCAGTAATGATGAGTTTACGGGTCTGCTTGAGCGTATAGTTTTCGATTAATTTATAATTGGGAGACGACCGGTTAGCCTGAAGAATCGACGAGATTTTTTCGGCAGATTTAGAAGCTACAGCCATGTCAATCTGCTTGTATATCTCACCAACGTCGTCGCTTGACTGTGCGAAAACAGAAAAACCACACGCAAGGACAAGCAGCAGGGCAAGCACTTTCCGGGATTTTTTGCATGCACGAATTTTTTTTATTGTAATCACAATAACATTCCTCTCTTTACGTTAGTCAATTATAGCAAAGTAAAATAAGATTCGCAACTCGACTATCAAAGACTATCGTTTTACTATCGGAAAAAAATTTTTAAAACTTTAAAAATTAGATATTTTGGAGAAAATTCAGAGTACAAAAAAAGAAATGTGGCATTTTTTCACTTTTAAGCCTATAATGACACTTCAGATGAACACTTCAGAACAGACTGCACGATTTTTCAGCGGGAGCGAAAACTTCAGGGGCAGCGTAAAGTCAAACGAAAACCTCGCAAAACACACAACCATGCACACAGGCGGAGATGCCCGCATATTTCTTGAACCGGAAGATGAAGAAAGCCTGATTTTCAGCCTTCAGAAATTTACTGAAGAAAAAATAAAATTCTTTGTTCTGGGCGGGGGCTCAAACGTAGTAATTTCTGACCGGGGACTTGATGCCGTAATTTCGACACGGAAACTGAATAAAGTCACAGCAAACGGGAATACCCTTGAAACCGGCGCAGGCTCATCCTGGGGCGGAATTATTTCATTCTGCAGGAAAAATAACCTCGGCGGATTCGAGTCTTTCACGGGACTTTCCGGTACCACCGGGGGAGCTGTTTTTATGAACGCTTCCTGCTTCGGACTTTCAGCCTCAGACAATCTTCTTTCGGTGCGCTACTTTGATTTTATAGACAATAAAATCCACGAATACCTCAAAAATGATTCTGACTGGGGATACAAAAAATCGCCGTTCCAGCCTCGCGGGGGCGTTACGGGGGTGTCCCCCGTTAGAGGGGGTAGTGAGCAACGAAGTGCGAACGAGGGGGAGGCTTCCCCCCTTAAAATAATTCTCTCAGTAAAATTTTCTGTCACACAGGGCTTTGATTCAGAAAAATCTGAAAAATGCATAGCCGAACGCAAAGAAAAAGGGCATTTCCTCGCTCCTTCCAGCGGTTCCGCATTCAAAAATGACCCGGACAGGGGAATCATCGCAGGAAAACTGATTGACGAGTGCGGTCTGAAAGGATTTTCTTCCGGGAATGCAAAAATCGCCCCATGGCACGGGAATTTCATAATCAATCCCGAACAGAAGGCAACCGCTCAAGACATAAAAAAACTCTCAGACACAGTAAGGCAAATCGTCAGGGAGAAAACCGGCATTGAGCTCGAAAGCGAGATTCTCTTCGTCGGAGAAGAATTTACCGAAAATAAAGTGAAATAAATAGAAAAAATAAAGACATTTTTAAAAACTTACGATATAATTAAGGATAAGGCGGATAAAAAAGTGCTTCAGTTATCATTCGTTAATTTTAAACAGGGAAATTATGTTTTGGTCGAGGGCAAAGAAAATCCCGATCGATTCTATATCATTCAGAGCGGGCATGTAAAAGTTTCTCACCAGGGCGACATCCCCGGTTCTCAGCCGATTGTTCTTGGCCCCGGTGATTTTGTAGGCGTCATTTCCTGCATGGCGAAACGCGCACAGATCGAAACGGTCATCGCAATGTCAGATGTTGTCTGTATTGCAGTACAGCGCGAACAGTACATTGCCCTCATCGAAAAAAACACTGCGGTCGCTCTTAAAATTATCCGTACATTCGCAAAACGAATGAGAATCGTCAACGAAACCCTCATGGAGCAGACCCAGAGCACCACTTCCCGCGAAGACTACGAGCAGCTTTACAATGTCGGCGCATATTTTGACGGCCAGCAGCAGTTTGACATCGCATTTTTCGCATACTACCAGTATGTCAAAATGCAGAAAACCGGTGACAACGCAAAAAAAGCACTTCAGCGCATTGCCGTCCTCAAACCGCGCGTAAACTCTCCTTATATCGAACCAAGCACTGATATGCTCCGAAAATACCCTTCAGGCTCAATGATTTTCTCTGAAGCCCAGAAAGGCGACGACCTTTTCATCATCAGGGACGGAGCTGTAAAAATCTCAAAAATCGTTGACGGCACCGAAATAACGCTTGCAATCCTCAAAACAGGCGATATGTTCGGAGAAATGGCACTCCTTGAAAACAAACCGCGCTCGGCAAATGCAATCGCCACGGCAGACTGCGTTCTCATGTCAATTAACATGCAGAACTTCAATCAGATGGTCGCCACACAGGCCCAGATGGTTGACAAACTCACGAACACACTTTCTGAACGGCTCTGGTCAATGCAGAGACAGCTCGCAAATTCACTGCTTCACGCAAATCCGGTTGCCCAGATGATAGACATGCTCGCCCTCCAGCTCGAAAAAAACCGAATTCCGATGGTCAAAGGGCAGCAGCATCACACATCATTCTCATGCGAAGACATCGCAACCATGTGCGGCCTTTCAAAAACGGATCAGGCACGTTGTCTTCCGGACTTCATGCGTAACCGCACAATAAAAGTCGAGAAAGGCAAAATCTTCGTTCCTGACTGTCTTGAACTTTACAAAGAAGCCAGCTTCCAGATGAAGCAAATTTTAAGACAGAATCAGCAGTAATGCGGAAAAACCGCCGATAATATAAACAGTATGAAAAAAATTCTTTTTGCTGTTTTTGCAATTTTTCTCTGCGTACCGCTTTTTTCGCTTCCGGACGGCTATTCTGTCGCAAAACTCGGAATGGATATCGACAGTCTGAAAGATGCCCTCAAAAAAGACTATCAGTTCGGCTACCGTGGCGACAGGGATGTTTCCCTCTCCCCTTCCGACGGACAGTTCTTAATCGAAACTGACGGTGCAAAATCAGGTTTTTCTTTTCTGGGAAGATGCTGGTTTCAGTTTGCGAACGACAAGCTCTACATCATAACGCTCAACCTTGACCGCACAAAAGTCGACCATTACTCGGTCTTCTCAAAGCTCTGCGAAAAATACGGAAATCCTGATGAACTTTCACCACAGAAATCAGTCTGGAAAGACGACAATGTCATTTTTTCACTCGAAAAGCCGCTCACACTAAAATATGTTGACGCAAAAGCATTCAACAGCAAGAAAGATTCATCAAACGTAGAAAAAACAACCGCCGAAAAAGTCAGGGATGACTTCCTGGATTCACTGTAAAAAAATATGCGTAAACTTTCTTTTTTTCTTTTCTTTCTTTCGTTTTTATTTGTAGTCTCATGCCATGAAAAGTCCAGACTTCCGGTAAAAAAACTGGTACTTGTAAATTCCGAGGGAAAAGAAATCACTGTAAAGTCTGAAATAGCTTCCACTTTTGAAGAACGGCAGCAGGGATTTATGTTCAGGCAGAATATTCCTGACGGCACCGGAATGCTGTTCATCTTTGAGGAAGAGCAGATTCTGAACTTCTGGATGAAGAACACCCCTCACCCGCTCTCAATTGCCTATATCGACAAAAACGGAATTATCCGCGATATTCTGGATATGACACCTTTCAAGCTCGACAACATTACGAGTTCTACAAAAGTGCTTTATGCGCTCGAAGTTCCACAGGGCTGGTTCGGCAAAGTGAATGTAAAGCCCGGCGACAAACTCCGGCTCGATTTTTAACTTTAACGCTTCAGCATGCCCGGCGTGGCAAATTTATAGCCTTTTGCCCTCATTTCGGGATACATTTCATTCAGCAAATCCGGAAGAATTTTTACGCTCTTATCCACATGTCCGATAACGATTGCCCGGCCGTTGCGGTTTGCGTACATCAAAGTCTCCCGCATTCTCTCAATCATCTTTGCGCGATCAATGTCATTGTCAAGGTATGGTCCTGCTTTCTCAAAAATATGCATATCGCGCTCGAGCGCCGCCTGAGGAGCCTGAGTCTGAGCAGTTGTTCTTGAATCAAGGAAATAAACTCCCATTTCACTGCAGACTTCAAGAACAGCCCCGATTTTTATGATATTTCCGGTCACTTCAGAACCTTCGTGATTATTAATTCCTTTTACACCAGGCCCAAGAGACAAAAGGTTCTCCTTTACGATACTTGCGATTTCATAAGTTGACATTTCAACGGTAATTTTTCCAGGTCCCGGATCAAGGCTGTGATTCAATGACTGCATCGGCTGGTGCAGAATTACTTCTTTACCCAAAGCCCTGATTGCATCCGCACAGGCCCGTGACTGCGGAAGTTTCGGAAGGACAGCGATTGTTAAAGGAAACGGAAGCGAGGCGTATTTTTTCGTGTTTTCGACACTTCTTCCGGAATCATCGATTATGATTACAACTGTAGCTCCGTTCACGGCCTCAGGAAAACCAAATCTGTTTAAAGCCGCATTTTTTTGAACCGTCTCTTCCTGAACAGGAGTTTTAGAAGAAGAAACTTGAGAAGCCGGGTTTCCGGCTTTTGACATTTTATTTTGAGGAAGTGCCGTTACAGTTTTTTCAGGCTTTGCAGTGGTAACTGCCTTAGCAGGTGCCGGAGTGAGCGGGCTCATTTCTGTTTTTTTAGCAGGCTTTGATGTAAGCGGTCCCTTTTCTGTTTTTTTGGCAGGCTGCTCTGATTTAGTTTTTTGAGGCTGAATCTCTTTTTTGGGAGGATTGTCGTTTTTCAGAGGAGGTTCTGTCTTAGCAACAGTTTCTGTATTCTGTGAATTTCTGACAGTCTCCTGTGGCTGGTTAAGAAGCACCGCAAATATTATGGAAAGTACACAAATTCCGGAGATAAGCGAACATAAAAGAACAACTTTTGTTTTCGCAAGAACTACCTTGGGTTTTTTTGATTTTTTTGAAGGGGAAGTCCTTTTTCGTGAAACAGTTTTTTTAGTTCCAGATGATTTTTTTGCCGGGCGTTTGCTGCTTTCTAACATATTCCCGGCTATTTTATCGGATTTTTAGATTTTGTTCCATTCAGGTTTTACTTTTTAAGCCGTGTACAGTTCGATTTTTTTCTCATCAACTGCCTGGCGGATTTTTTTGAGAGCCTTGATTTCTGTCTGACGAACAGTTTCCGCTGAAACCCCAAGAGACACTCCCATTTCGCGCAAAGTAGGTGCATGTATCTGTCCTTCGAGATTGTACCGGCAGGAAATAACATATCTTTCTTTCTCTGAGAGGCATGACACAAGATTCTTGATATTACTCTTGTCTATCTCCATAAAGAATTTTCGTTCCGGGTCGTAAGTATAGTCCGGGATAAGCTCTCCGACCGTAGCGCATCCCTCATCAGAACATTTTGTATCAAGACTCGTGCAGGTATAAAGACAGTCGAGGGCCTCTGTCACCTCCTGAGCTGTGATTCCGCAAAGCCGTGAGAGTTCCTGAACAGAAGCTTCCTTGCCAGTTTCTTGTGAAAATTCTGTCTTCACATTTGAAAGGCGTCTCAAAACTTCTTCTTTTCTCTGAGGAATCGAAATAATCGAAGTCTTGTTATGAATAAAACGAAGCATATACTGCAGAATCCACGGATAAGCGTAAGTTGAAAATCTTGTGTTGTAGGAAGATGAGAATTTTTCTGCGGCAGCCATAAGCCCCAGGTTTCCTTCCTGAATCAAATCCATGACTGAAACTTTGTAAGACTTACGGAATTTACTGGCTATGCTCACAACAAGCCGAAGATTTGCTTTCACAAGCTTCTGAACCGCATTTTTATCGCCACCAGCAATCAACGAAGCAAATTTTTTTTCAGTTTCAGCGTCTAAAAGAGTATATTTCTGAATCTGTTTTACATACATCTCATACATTTTCATAACAATCTCCCGGGACTTTTCCCTCGAAAAAGATGTATGCAAGAAGCGTGCCAAGAAAAACAAAATGAGAACTTAAAGCTGGGAAAAGAAAAAGAATCGCTTTATTTCATTACACTACAACAAGATAAGTGTATAATCAATTTGACTTTTAAATAAAACCGGAAAATAATGCTGTGCATTTTTTTAGACACTGTATTCTGGTGTATACAAAAATGCACTAAAAGAATAAAAGAATCGTATAATTTTTTAGACAGAACAAATTTTAACGCAGGAATTTCAAAATTCAACTTTTTGCAGAAAAAAAATGGAAATTTATACGCCGAAAATTTCTTTTTTATGCTTTTTTCCGAGTTCAGCGACAGCCTCGAGAATTCCGATTCCCCGGTTTTTTGCCATAAACTCCTTGAGATCAATGGAAAACCTGTTCATGGAGAAGTGCTGGAAAACCAGAACTTTCTCCCATTCCTGACTGTCTTTTTCGTAGCTTTCAATAAGTTCCTTTTTGTAATCTGAGAAAAGGCCCTTTTCTTTTAGCTCAGCGTACCCGACAAGCCAGATTTCAGGTTTAATACCATCAGCACCTGCAGCCCGGCACAAGTCCTGATGAAGTTTTGCTGTTCTTTTTGCCATATAAATCTGAGACTGGACAATGAGATCACGGATTTCTTTTCCGCCGTTTTTAGTGATAAGCTTCAGGTGATTTGTTTTTGCAGAATGCACAGGCGTTTTATTCAGAATAATCACATTTTCACGGAAATTGGTGTTGAATTCTTTATGCGATTCGAAAAAGCCTGCGGCAAGTTTTCCGCTCTGACCGACCAGATATTTTTTATTGATTTCACGCTGCTCGTCTTTTCCAGGGTTATCCCCGATTACAATGAGACGGATATCACTTTCTTCAGTTATTTCGTCAAGCGCAGTATTGTAAACGACTGGAGTTTCGACCATATAGTCAGGAGTATTGTCAGAAAGCCGCGCAACAATCTGCAGAGGCCGGAGAACACCACCCCATTTTTTATTTAAATTCATGCAATACTTACAAAAGTCGTCCCGAAATTCAGAAAAAACAATAAACTGATCGTGTGTCATATAATAAATTGTAACATAAATAAGCCTGATTGAACACCAGAACACTTATAACAAAAAATTATTGAAAATTTGTCAGATTTTTAAAAGTTTTACTTGCTTTTGCAGAATTCTGTGGTATTATTATAAATGTAATGAGGAGCGAGATGAGGACGCACACCCGTTGCACGACAGGAGGCGTTATGCAATTTCCGACAAAAAGGTCTGACTCCACAGGAGTCTTGAATTAGCAGAACAAACTCCACCTGCAGGAGATGCAGGAACACATTCATTGCCCTTCACCAGAGTGTTGAAGAGAGGCAACCTATAAACCGCCAAAAGCTGGCGGTTTTCTTTTTTTTAAACCCGGTATCTTAAAAAATTAATTTTTTGAACTAAACCTTATCAAAAATGCCCCGGTACATCAAAAATCCGGCCAGAGTAGTCAGGCTTTCCGTAATGGGGAATGTGAGCCAGAAGAAATCAAGGCCGAACCTTGAAAAAATCCAGCCCAGGGGAACAAAGAGAGCAACCGTCCTGATAATCGTCAGAAGAGAACTCTTAAGCGGGAGGGAAAGGGCCTGAAAAACGACAGGAAACATAAGGGAAGTCACCATGGGAAGAAAACTGATTCCGATAAAGTGAAAGCCCCAGCTGCCGATTTTTATGACTTCTTCATCGCTTGTAAAAAAGCGGAACATTGGACCTGGAATAAGCTCAAAGCAGAGGGTTCCCACAGCCATGAGGGAAAGGCCAAAGATGATTGAGTCCCGGACGATTCTTTTGCAGCGGTCAAAGTTTTCCGCACCGTAATTGAAACTCAAAATCGGAACGACACAAGTCTGCATGGCTCCAAGAGGAATGAAAAAGAAAGTCTGCCACTTGTAGTAA